>SXXH01000070.1 GCA_005789645.1 Planctomycetia bacterium | reverse complement strand
GGTGCGCCCGCCTGGCGCGTGTCGTTCCACCGCGGCCTCGTCGCCGAGGCCCAAGGCCAAGTCGAGCAAGCCGCCATGTGCTTCCGCGCCACCCTCGAGCAGAAGCCCGATCACCAGCCGTCCAAGGCGCGCCTCGCCGCCCTGGGCCTCGCCAAGCACGGCTGAGACGCAGAGCAACACGACCTGCGTCGGCGTTCCGACCGACGACGCAGGCCTTCATCACGACGCGTCGGAAGCAAAGAGATCGAAACCATGAAGACTGTGAACCACATCCGCCGCGGCAAGCGCGGCTCCGCCCTCGTCGAGTACGGCCTGATCGTCGCCGGTGTCGCGCTGGTGGGCGCCGTCGCCGTGTCCGTCTTCGGCAACAAGGTCGGTGGCATCGTCGGCACCTCCGCCGCCCTCCTGCCTGGCCAGACGAGCGCCGACAGCGGTCCGATCGTCGTCGGCAAGGTCGTCAAGACCAAGACCAACGCGGATGGCTCGATCGGCATCGACTCGAGCGCCGACAACAACATGCAGGACAACTTCGACATCGAGAATCCCGAAGACCTGGTCACGGACGCGAGCAGCAACTGACTCGTTTCCGTCGCGTCGTCGGCCCGGATGCGGACTTCGCATCCGGGCCTGACCGATGCAACAGCCTCTTTTTTTTTAGGAATATCACCCCATGAAGCATTGGATCATCAACAGCGGGATCGCTGTCGTTGGACTTGCCTTGGTCCCAACCATTGCAGTGTCTGTGTTTGGTGGTAAGTCCGTGTCTGGTATCACGTGCGCACAGCCATTCCCCAGACTGCCCGGCATGATTGCCGAGGTTCCCGGCTGCGCTTTCTGCGCGGATCCGGGGTGTTCGATCTCCACTGGCATTCGAATGCCCGACGATTGGAAAAGCGATCCCTGTTGGCGCGCCTTTGGAGGCGGCTGTGCCTTTCCGGTCTGTTTCCATGGCGGCTTCCTTGAGACGTTTCAATGAGCCAATCACCACCATTGCCCTGTGGGATTCGCTTGAGCACGAACTCGGCCCTGATTGAGGCTTGCAAGCCCCTTGCTCCGCTGTGGCTTGGGCATCCGAGCTGGCCTCGCCGAACGTGAACGCCGAGCAAGAATAAGAGGCCCGGCGTGTCATCCACGCCGGGCCCCGCACTAGCGCCGCGACTCTCTCTCCGTCAGGGCGTAGTGTCTCCGAGCGGGCCTTGCGCCAAGAGATCGCCGTTCTGCTGCGAGCCTTCGTGGAAGGGCAGGTCGCAGGCGGCGTTCGAGGGGCCCGTGCGTTCGATGTAGGTGGCGAGGATCGCCGGGTCGGCGATCGACGCGGCGGTGGACCAGGCGATGCGGCCGTCGAGTCGGAACCAGCCCGACTCGACATGCGGCGCGCCGAGGATCTCGCCGGGTGCGTGGTTGGTGGTCTCGAGGAAGGCTTGCGCGAAGGCCGGCGAGACGTCGACCAGCTTCCGTCGCGTCCAGCAGCGGAAGGTCGTCTGCGCCGAGTAGACCTCTTCGTTGTCGTTGTGGAGCAGGATGTCGACCAAGGCGTCGAAGGCCGTGCCGCCCGACAGGTTCAACAGCACCAGCTCGCCTTCGCGTTCGCTGAAGGACAGGGTCTGGCCGCCGGTCACGCCGTCGATCTGGCCCAGGAAGCGCGGCACATGCAGCACATCCGGCGCGCACGCGTATTCACGGCCATCGAGGTCGCGCAGCCAGTCGCCGTCGAGGTCCGTCGGTTGCCCGTCGTCCGGCACGGCGCGGAACGACCACGGGCCGACGCCGAAGGACAACGTCGCGGCGCCGTCGATCGCCAACAGATCTCCCACGAGGTGGTCGTGCGCGATCGCCACGCCGCTCGCGGGGGACTTGGCGAAGCAGTACAGGTAGCCGGAGCCGTAGTCGGGCGCATGCACGCGCGTCGCCACCGTCAGCGTGTCGTTGGGCGTCAACAGCTGCGTGCGGTTGAACTCGAGGCACGGCAAGGGCGCGCCGTGGAGCGACTCGCGCGCGATGTAGACATACTCGACCGCGATCGGCGTCGTGGGACTCGTGTTCGTCACCGTGGCGAGCGTCGTGCGTCCCGGCAAGTTGTCGTAGAACGGGAACACGAGCAGGCTCCCGGGCGTGCGCTCGGGCGTGCTGCACTCGACGGGTCCGGGCGGATCGCCCGCGCCTTGGATGGTCAGGTCGAACAAGACCGGCGTGATGGGCGAGTTCGTCGGACGCGTGAAGCGCACGCGCACCTCGACGAAGCGTCCTTGCACGCCCGCCAAGTTGGCGCCGTTCGTGGCGTTGACGAAGGGCGACGCGCCCAGGGCCGCGCCATCGTCTCCGGCGCGGAACTGCACCCCGAGGCTGGTGCCGGCGGGCGTGCTCTCGTTCCACGCGATCGACGCATAGGCGTTCGCCGCGATGGTCGAGTCGTAGACCACGCTCCATTCGCCGCTCTGCTGTTGCAGGAGACGCGCGCTCAAGCCCGTCATGTCGGCGTAGTTGTAGGGCACCGCGCCCGCGCCCAAGGACACCGTCAAGTCGACGCTGTTGGTGGCCGGGTCGATGCGCTTGAGCGTGTCGCTGTTCGTGCAGGCGACCCACACCTTGCCCAAGCCGTCGATGGCGACGCCGCGCGGCGAAGCACCGTCCGCGCCCAGCGCGATGGTCGCGCAGGCCGTGCCGTCGGGTTGCAGGCGCGACACGGCGCTCGCGCCCGAGGCGGGCACCCACGCGTTCAGGTCCGCGGGCGTGATGGCGATGGAGCGATTGAGGGTGCCGCTGCAGGTGGCCGCCGGGAAGCCCGGCAGGATCGCGCCGGCGCTCGACAGCTTGAGCACCTGCTGCTGGAGGATGCGCGTGACCCAGATCGCTCCATCGGCCCCGAGGCCCAAGCCGTGGTTGGCGCCGGTCGTGATGCAGGTGGAGACGCCCGACGCGATGTCGTGGCGCAGGACCGTCGTCGAACCCTCGCCGCCGCTCGACCACAGGATGTTGTTGGCGTCGATCACGCCGCCGTGGCCGCCGCAGGGCGGAGCGAAGGTCGACAGCACCGCGCCCGTCTGGCCGTCGAGCTTGTTGAAGAGCTGCGTCGTGCCGGGGAAGCCGCCGACCCACACGTCGTCGTTGGCGTCGACCGACACGTGGCGGATGTTGATGGCGGGCGTACGCTGGTACACGACGATGCACTCGTCGAGCGCGTCTTCCACCAGCGCCGTCGTGCCGCCTAAGCTGTCGGTGGCATCGGGCCATGCCAGCACATCGCCCAAGCCGCGCGAAGTGCGGATCAAGCCGTCGCCATCGCGGTCGACGCAGGTGTTGTAGAGGAACGGTCCCTTGAGGTACTCGCCGGCCGCGTCGGGTTGTCCAGCGGAATTGACACGCGTCCCGCCCAGCACCACGCCGATCTTGACCACCGATCCGGCCACGCCGCCGCGCAGGCTGGACGCCTCGCCACGGTTGCCGACCCACACATTGCCGCGCGAGTCGACGCTGGTGCGCGAGGGGTTGCGACCCAAGCCGTCGGGGGAGGTGGCGTACTCGCCGAGGATGGCGCCCGTCACGGCGTCCACGCGGATCAAGGTGCCGCGGCCCGAAGCCGCCACTTGGACCAAGGGCAGGGGACCCGGTTGGCCCAGCGCGTTCAACTGCAATTGGTCGGGGACCGCGGTCGCCGTCGTGTTCAGGCCCACGCCCTCCGCGAAGTCGGCGGTGGTCGTGTAGGTCTTCGTCGTCTGCGCGCGCGCTGCGACGGCGAAGTTGGCGGCGAGGCCCATGCAAAGGGCCGCCGCACGGAGGGTGCGGTTCATGTTGCGGTACTCGTGGCTTTGGAGAGACGAGCGACGCGTCCCGTTGCGGGAGGACGCGCGGCCAGTGGAGATGTCATGATTGAAACTTCCTAAATCAGGCCAGTCAATACAGGAAATCTCAATGCTGGGCGCGCCGCACGCGCTTGCCTCGCCAAGCGCCGCGCACCAAGGCCTTTGCGCTCGCTCGGCCTGCGCAGCCTGCCGCCTCGGTCCCGAGCCCGCGCGTCGCTCCTATATCCTAGGACCCGCATGTCCCGGAGCAGCGAGAGCCCTGCAGCACCCGACCCGGCGCGGCGCCACGCACTGGTCACCGGCGCGGGTGGCGGCATCGGCCGCGCCATCGCCCTCGAGTTGGCGCGCGCCGGCGGAGTGGTGGTGGCGTTGGGGCGCCAGGCGGAGAAGCTCGCCGAGACGAGGCGCCTGGTGCTCGAGGCGGGCGGGCGCTGCGAAGTGGTCGTGGCGGACCTGCGCGGCGA
The DNA here is from genome assembly GCA_005789645.1 of Planctomycetia bacterium. Taxonomy (GTDB): domain Bacteria; phylum Planctomycetota; class UBA1135; order UBA1135; genus SXXH01. The sequence continues at coordinate 7,420 of SXXH01000070.1, read as the reverse complement.
CGACTGGCGCGCGCCCGTCGCCCGGCTGGCGCCCGAGCTCGACACGCTCGTGCACAACGCGACGTCGTTCCCGGCCTACGGCAACCTCGAGGATGTGCCGCGCGAGCAGTTCGACGAAGTCCACGCCACTGTGGTCGGCGGCCCGGCGCGCATGTGCGCGCATTGCCTGCCTGCGCTGCGCGCGCGGAGCTTCGGCCGCATCGTCTTCGTGGGATCCATCGCCGGCACCAATGGCGCGCGGCGTCAGGCGGCCTACGCCTCGGCCAAGGCCTCGTTGCACGGACTCGTGCGTTCGCTGGCGCTCGAGACGGCGCGCGACGGCATCACGGTCAACCTCGTCGAGCCTGGCCTGGTCCTGACCGAGCGCGTGCTCGAGGCCATTCCGGAGTCGACCCGCGCGGCGCTCGTCGCCAGCACGCCGATGGGCCGCCCTGCGCGGGCCGAGGAGGTTGCGGCCGCCGTGGGCTTCCTGGCTTCGGAGCGCGCCTCCTACGTCACCGGCGCGACCCTGCCGATCACCGGGGGCCTTGGGCTGGGCCTGTTCCCCGCCCAAGGGCCTTGAGCGGGGGAGGGCCCCCCCCTCGGAAGGGCCGCGACGCGGCCTACATGGAAGGAAGTTGCACGATCCGCGCGGCTCGCGGGACGGGCGCCCTCCAGTCTCCGGCAGGTTTGGAGTCGCCCTTATAGACTTGGACGCATGATCCGCCAGCACCTGCGCCACGTCCTCGCCGTCCTCGTCGCAGCCCTCGCCGTCCTCGCGCCCTCCTCCGCCGCGCAGGTCCCCGAGCTGCGCGCCTGTTGGCTGACCCACTACAGCTACGTGGGCAAGACCGAGCCGCAGCTGCGCGCCATCGCGCAGAACATCAAGGCCGGCAACATGAACATGGTCTACGTCGGCATGTACTCCGGCCAACAAACCATGTGGCCGAGCAAGGCCTACCAGGCCGCCGGCGGCACATGGGTGTCGAACACGGTCGATTGGGCGCGCGACATGTGCCGCATCATGCGCGAGGAGGGACTGCTCGTCGGCGCGTGGTTCGAGTACGGCATGGCCGTCGGCTACTCGACCCACCCGATCGCGGTGGCGCATCCCGACTGGCTGGCGCGCGACGCGACCGGCGACGCCATCACGGGCGAGAACGGCGGCTTCGTGTTCTTGTCGCCCGCGTCGCAACCGGCGATGGACATGCTGAACGGCATGGTCAAGGAACTCGCCGAGAACTACGACTTCGACGACATCCAGGTCGACCGCATCCGCTGGGGCAGGAAGAGCACGGGCCGCGAGTACGGCTACGAGGCGCCGTGCGTCGCCGCGTACCAGGCGCAGTACGGCACCACGCCGCCCAGCAACGTGAACAACACCCAGTGGGTGAACTTCCGCGAGGGCCTGGTCAACGCGGCGATGCAGCGCTTCTACAACACCATCAAAGCTGCGAACCCGACGATCGTGGTGTCGAGCGCGCCTGTCGGGTCGTACGGCATCACCCAACACATGCAGCGTTGGTCGTCGTGGTTGTCGGGTGGCTACATCGACCTCGTCGTGCCGCAGATGTACAAGACCACGCTCGCCTCGTTCCAGACCGAGCTCAATACCTGCCGCACGGAAGCTGGGGCGAACCTAGCCAAGCTCGGCGTCGGCTATCGAGCGCAGGAGGACAACGACTGGTCCTTGGTGCGCAGCCAGATGAACTACGCGCGCGGTCAAGGCGTCGCGCACGGGATCCTGTGGGTCTACCACCAATACTCGGCGCAGATCGCCATTCAGGACGAGATCGCCAACCTGCCGCTCGCGGGCAACCCTTGGAACGCCGCGGCCTACAACCCGTTCGACAACGATCGTTCGGTGCAGCGCGTGGCCGACAACTCCGACGGGGCGACGATCTACTCCGAACTGGGCACGTGGACCAGCTCTGCGCAAGCCGACTACCACCGCTTCAACTCGCGCGTCGCCCAAGGCGGAGCGACGGCGACGGCGAGCTTCGCCACCAGCGTCCCGCGTTCGGGCTCCTACGATGTGTACGCGTGGTGGACGGCCTCGTCGAACCGCGCCGCGGCCGCGCCGTACCGCATCATCCACGATGGCGGCTCGACCGTGGTGACCGCTGACCAACGCGCGAACGGCGGCCGTTGGAATCGACTCGGACGCTTCATCTTCCGCGAAGGCGGCAACGCGGTGCGCATCGAACTGTCCACCAACGGCGTGGGCGGCGCGGAGTACGTCTCCGCCGACGCCATCAAGCTGGTGCACACGGCGAACGGCGAGAATGAGTGCGTCGGAGCGGTCAACACGACAGGCCGCGGCGCCTTGGCGGGCTACGCGGGCTCGACGAGCATCGCGGCCAACGACCTCGTGCTCCTGGCGAGTGGCTTGCCGCCCAACGGCGTGGGGCTGTTCTTCTACGGCAGCACGGCGTCGCAGACGCCCTTCGGGGACGGCTTCCGCTGCGTGGGTGGTTCGATCTCGCGTCTAGGCCCGCCGCAGCAAGCCAGCGCCACCGGCGCCATCACGCGCGTGGTCAACTACCTCGCGCCGCCGACCAGCTCGGGCTCGGGCCTGATCAGCGCCGGCACCACGCGCCGGTTCCAGTACTGGTACCGCAACATCGGCGGCCTAGGCGGCACGGGCTTCAACTTGAGCGACGCCTTGGCGTTGGATTTCAAGCCCTGACAGACGCGCAAGCCCTGCTCGGCGAACCAGCCGAAGCGCGCCCTACCCGCGATCCCTCGACGCTTCCTGTCGCGTCGGGTCGCGTCAAATATTTTTGACAGTTGCCGGCTCGACCTGCGCGCCGCAGGCCGCCAGCAGCTCGCCCAGCCACGACGCCGCGCGCTCCGCGCGGCCCGGCAAGGCCTTCGTGCCCCACACGATGGCCAGGGCGCGCCGCGTGTCGTCGGTGGTCTTCGTGCGTTGCGCGTCCTTGACGGCGTTCGCGCAAGCTCCTTGCGCGTCGCGCAAGCACAAGAGGCCCTCGAGCTCGATGACCTGCCCCGAGGCGTTGAACGGATAGCTGGCTCCCGCAGGCGCGACCTCGACCTCCAAGGCGCCCTCGACCCGATCCAGATCGACCACGCTGATGGGCAAGCCGCTGTGCAGGGATGCGGCGTTGGCGGCGTCGACCAAGGCGTTGATGCGCGGCAAGCCCGCCTCCAGCGCCGCCTGTCCCAGGTACTCGCTGGAGGGCTTGCCACGCCCCGTGGGCTTGTAGCCAGCCTGCCGCAACAGGTCGCGCACAGCCTTCTTGATCGTGTCGTCGGTCGCGAAAGGGGCCTTGGCGCCGGGTAGCATGGCTTCTCGAAGTGCTTCAGCCGGAACGACCTGCGACAGCGGCTTGTCCAAACGGATGGACAGGCAGGCGACCTCGAGCAGGGGATGGGGACGCACGGCGACGGAGGTCATGGGCGCAGTCTATCCGGCGCGGCGTGGAGCCCTGTCGGGCTGGCTCTGGCGCTGGGTTGGCGCTGGCGCCGCGCTGGAGACCCAAAGTACCCGGGAACTTCCTTCCACATGGCGCGTGGCCCCGTGGAGGTGCAGGTCACTTGGCGGTTCGGCCCTGATGGCGGGAATCGACAGTTCAGGGTAGCCTTCACTGCAGAGTCCGCAGCCAGAGACTTGGCGCGGCATGCCCTTTCCTCCCTGACACCCTCCGATGAAGCAGCTCCACATCCTCGCCACCTCCGCAGTCCTCGCCTCGGTCGCCGGTGCCCAGATCACGCAGATCACCATGTCGCCGTACGGGATCGAGGCCAACCTCGACATCTTGTGCGCGCAGGCCGGCAATCCCGAGTACATCGGCAACAACCCCGCCGCGGTCGCTTGGGACGGCGTCGACGCCTGGGTCGCCGGCTACAACAACAGCGGCGCGGCGGCGAACATCGGCATCTCCTACGTGCAAGCCGCCTCCTCGGCCCCGGCGTTCAGCCCGGCCTTCGGCGCGGTCAACTGCCCGGCCCAGCGTGGCTTCACCGGCCTCGACGTGCGCAACGGCACCGTCCTCGCCGCTTGCGACACCGGCGCCTCCGATCCGCGCGGCATCGCGGCTTACACCTCGATCGGCACGCAGCTGTGGCAAGCCGCCGCCCGTGGTTCCTCGGGCGTGGCCTTCGACCCCGACTTCAACGCGGCTCTCGGTGGCGGCAGCGGCGTGGGCTGGATGACCTTCAGCTCGGGCCGTCGTTCGCTCAACAACTTCCTCACCGGCGCCACGCTGTTCGACACGAACAGCGGCATGATCATCGACCCGGGCCTCGGCACGTTGTGGCGCGACACCGACTTCGACCTGGCCACGGGTGACGTCTACCTGCGCGTCAGCAACACGGTGGTCAAGGCCACGCGCAACGGCGACAACTCGGTCGCCGGCGCCCTCCAGATCGACGCTGGCGCTTCGGCGCCCTTCGTCGGCGGCCAGAACATCGCCTTCGTCGATGCGCCGTTCGGCGACTTCGTGCTGTGGAACGACCGCAGCGGCACGGCCCTCGGCCAGCAGTTCTCCACCGTGATCCGCGCCACGGATCTCGCCGGCAACGCCATCACCCTCGACTGGGCCGGCTTCGCCCCGCTGACGGGTGCTGGCTGGTACGACTTCTCGTACCACACGGCGAGCAACACGCTGTGCGTCTCCGACTTCACCAACCGCCGCCTGTACTTCTTCCAGCCGACGGTCACCGTCAGCGGCACGCCGTTCTGCTTCGGCGACGGCTCGGGCACGGCTTGCCCCTGCGGCAACGCCGGTCTCGCGGGCAACGGTTGCGCCAGCTCGATCAACGCCAACGGCGGCAACCTCGCCGTCTCCGGTCTCGCCAGCCTCGCGGCGGACGGCATCGTCCTCGCGGGCACGGGCCTGCCGAACAGCAGCGCGCTGTACTTCCAAGGCACGCTGCGCCAGTCGGGCGGCGCCGGTGCCTTGTTCGGCGACGGCCTGCGTTGCGCGGGCGGCAGCGTGGTGCGCCTCGGCACCAAGGCCAATGTCGGCGGCGCCTCGCAGTACCCGGCCGCGGGCGACCTGTCCGTGTCGCAGAAGGGCCTCGTGACCCTGCCCGGCACGCGCACCTACCAGGTCTGGTACCGCAACGCCGCCGCGTTCTGCACGGCCTCGACGTTCAACCTGACGAACGGCTTCGAGATCAACTGGCAGCCCTGATCGGCGCCGACCTTGTCCAGTTCGCTGGACAAGGCCGACTCGACGAGCAAGTCCGGCCCTGAGATAGTCCGGCCCTGAGATAGTCCGGCCCTGAGATAGTCCGGCCCCGTAGCACGCGCTCCGGGGCCGGACTGCTTTTGCGCAAGCTTGATCCGTCGGGAAGTTGTCCGCCGCGCGAGACCGCGCGCGCTTGCTACGATGGGACGCGCGGTCTCGCGCGTGTCGTCGGACCGCGTCCTCCCGACCGCGTCCGCCATCCCGTCCCCGCAAGCGACGCCACCTCGGCGTCATCCCGCCATGTCCGCCCTCCTCCCGCGCCGCATTCTCCCCATCCTGCTCTTCATTTCCGGCCTGCCCGCGCTCGCCGGAGCGACTGACTTCCTCGTGCAACCCGGCCAGAGCATCCAGGTCGCCATCGACGCCGCTCTCGATGGCGATCGCGTGCTGGTCCAGCCGGGCACCTACTCGGAGGCGATCCAGCTGCGAGGCAAGCGCATCGAAGTGCGCTCGACCGGTGGCGCCGCCGTCACCACCCTGGATGGCGCGGCCTTCGCCACCAGCATCGTCCGCGCGGCGGGCGAGCCGCTGGGCGCGGTCTTCGCCGGCTTCACCTTGACCAATGGTCGCGGCGTGGGCGTGCCGTCCAGCTACGGCCTCGACTACTACGGCGGCGCCATGAACTGCTCGGGCGGCTCGCGCCTCACCATCGAGGACTGCCGCTTTGTGCGCAATGGATGGAACAGCGGCGGGTTCAACAACTGCACCTTCGGCGGCGCGATCTACTGCGGCGAGTCGCAGATCACGCTCGTGCGATGCTTGCTGGTCGACAACTTCGCTTGGGCCTGCGGTGGCGCCAGCTTGTCCAACGGAGCGGGTTCGCTCATGACCTTCGATCGCTGCACGGTTGTCGCCAACGTCAGCACCAACTTCTTCGGCCCGCAAGGCGGCATCGGCATGGCCAACGACGGCGACGTGCTCGTGCGCGATTCGATCGTGTGGGGCAACTTCGGCAACCAGATCGACGCCTTCGCCTTCCCCTACAACCAAGGTTGCGTGGCCACTGCGTCGTGGAGCTGCATTCAAAACGGCTTCGCTGGCGCAGGGAACATCGCCGTCGATCCGCGCTTCGTTTCCCCCGCGACGCTCGACTACAGCTTGCAGTCGAACTCGCCTTGCATCGATGCAGGGGATCCCTCAGCTGCTCTCGATCCGGACGGCACGCGCCGCGACCTCGGTGCATACCCGTATTTCCTCGCTCCCGCCATCGAGTGCGTGGCGCGTGTGAACTCGGCCGGGTGCACGCCGCAGATCGGCTGGCAAGGCACGCCCACCTTGGCCGGAGCCGATGACTTCCGCGTCACGGCCTCGAACGTCATCACCAACACCAACGGCGTGTTGTTCGTCGGTTCGAACGCGGCTTCGACGCCCTACTTCGGCGGCATCTTGTGCGTAGGCGGCACCGTGTGGCGCGGGCCGATCCAATACATCGGTGGCTCAGGCTCTTGCGGCTCGATGATGATCGCGCTTTCGCACCAGTGGTTCTTGGACCGTGGCATCGCGCCGGGCACTACACTGCGTGCGCAATTCGCCTATCGCGACCAAGGCTATCCCTTGGGCTCGAACGTGGGCACGACCGATGCATTGCGCTTCGTGCTAGGACCTTGAGTCGTCTGACTCGACCGTGATCCACCATGTCGACGACCGTCGCGCGCGCAAGGGGCAGCCTACGCGCCGGCGGTGGTCGACATGGCCGGGTAGTCGATGTATCCGCGCGGACCGGGTGTGTAGAACGTCGACGGATCTGGCGCGTTGAGCGCGGCGCCCATGCGCAGTCGCGCCGGCAGGTCGGGATTGGCGAGAAAGCCCGTGCCGAAGGCGACTGCGTCGACTTGCCCGGCGCCGATGGCGGCGTTCGCCTCGGCCGCGGTGTAGCCCATGTTGGCGACCAGCACGCCTCGGTGGCGCGCGCGCACGGCGCCGAGCACGTCGCCTTGCTGTCGTCCGAGGAAGTCGCCGCGCATCAAGTGCAGGTAGGCGAGCCCACGCGGCGCGAGCGCGTCGGCGAGGTGGGTCGCGAGGCCCACGGGGTCGGCGTCCTGCATGTCGTTGTAGCTGTTCAGCGGCGACAAGCGCAGGCCCACGCGATCGGCGCTCCACGCGGCCGACACGGCGTCGACGACCTCGAGCAGCAATCGGCAGCGGTTCGCCACCGATCCGCCGTAGGGACCGACGCGCTGGTTCGAACCGCTGCGCAGGAACTGGTCGAGCAGGTAGCCGTTGGC
>SXXH01000069.1 GCA_005789645.1 Planctomycetia bacterium | reverse complement strand
TCGATCAGCGTGAAGCCCGAGTTCTTGCGATTGCGGATCATGTGCTTGTTCGTCCCTGGTCTCTGCCGGCCCGAGCCGGCCCGTTTCGGGCCTGCTGCCGCGGGCCCCTCCCTGTTTCCCTCGCGCCTGCCCCTCGGCCTGCGCGGCGAACCTCCACGGCCGCGGCACGAACCGCGGCAAGCCCGGGGGCCCGCAAGACCCCTGTTCGTCAGGTCCGCGGGCCCCGCTTGAGCGAAAACGACTCCAGTGGCTAGCTCGAGCCCAGCTTGGAGACCATGTCGAGGATCGGCAGGAACACCGCCAGGACCACCCCGCCCACGATGACGCCCATCACGGTGATCAGGATCGGCTCGATCAAGCTGGTCAGCGCCTTGACCGAGGCGCGCACCTGCTGGTCGTAGAACTCGGCGATCTTCTCCAGGAGGGCGTCGAGGCTGCCGGTGCGTTCGCCGATGGCGATCATGCGCACGACCATGGGCGGGAAGACCGGCGAACGCGACAGCGGATCCGAGAGCAGGTTGCCCGAACGCACGCTGTCGCGGCTGTCGAGCACCGCCTTCTCGACCGTGGTGTTGCCTGAGGTGGCGGCCACGATGTCGAGCGTCGCCATGATCGGCACGCCGGAACGCACCAGCGTCGCGAAGGTCTTCGAGAAGCGCGCCAGCGCGAGCTTCGACAAGAGCGGCCCGAAGACGGGCGCCTTGAGCACGAAGGCGTCCCACGCGCGCGTGCCCTGCTTGGTGCGCTTCCAAGCGACGAGTCCCGAAACGACGAGCGCGCCGGCGCCGAACCAGATGGCCCAGTTGTCGCGCAGCGACTCGGAGATGTCGAGCACGAAGGTCGTGAGCGCCGGCAGCTCCTCGTCCCAAGTGTCGTACATCTGGCGGAAGCCCGGCACGATGAAGAGCATCAAGAAGAGCGTGATGCCGACCACCAGGCACAAGGAGATGGCCGGGTAGGCCATGGCCGACTTGATCTCGCGCTGCAGCTGCTGGCTCTCCTCCTGGTACTGGGCGAGGCGGTCGAGGATCACGTCCATCTGGCCCGAGACCTCGCCGGCGCGCACCATCGAGATGTACAGGTGGTCGAAGGCCTTGGGGCAGCGTTCCATCGCCGCCGACAAGTCGTTGCCGGCGCGCACCTCGGCCACCAGCGTCTCGCAGGTCAGCTTCATGCCAGGGGTCTGGGCCTGCTCGGCCAGCACCTCTAGCGATTCGAGCAGCGCCAAGCCCGAGGCCACCATCGTCGACAACTGGCGCGTGAAGATGACGAGCTCGGCCGAGCTGGCCGAGGCTCGCGGCTTGAAGAGCCGCGGCATGCCGCCGCCCGCGCGGCGCGCGAAGGCGCCGGCTTCGTCGAGCTTGAGCACGACGAGGTTCTTCCTGCGCAGCTCCGCCACGGCGCCACCGCGGTCTTGCGCGTCGATCGTCCCTTCCACCGTGCGGCCGCCGGGGTCCTTGGCGGCGTACTTCCAAGTTGCCATTCCTTCGTCCTCCCTCAGTCGTCCAACGTCGTGTTCAACACCTCGGCCAGCGAAGTCCGCGCGCGAGCCGCGTTGAGCAGCCCGACGCGCCGCAAGCTCAGCATGCCGCCCTTGATCGCCTGCTTCTTGATGTCGTGGACGTTCGCGCCCTCCACGATCATGCGCCGCACCGCTTCGTCGAGCAGCAGCGTCTCGAGGATGGCGAAGCGTCCCTTGTAGCCGCCGGTGCAGCGGCCGCAGCCCTTCTCGTCGGGCTGCCACAGCTCGAGCGTGGAGAGTTCCTCAGGCAGGTAGCCGACGCGCAGCAGCTCCTTCTCGGGCAACACGAGCGGCTTCCTGCAACCTTCGCACAGTTTGCGCGCCAGGCGCTGCGCGCCGATCATCAGCAAGGAGCTCGAGACCATGAAGGGGTCGATGCCCATGTCGACGAGGCGCGTGATCGTGCTGGCGGCGTCGTTGGTGTGCAGGGTGGACAAGACCAGGTGGCCGGTCAGGGCCGCCTTGACCGCGATGTCGGCCGTCTCCTTGTCGCGGATCTCGCCGACGAGGATCACGTCGGGGTCCTGGCGCAGGATCGAACGCAGCGCGCCAGCGAAAGTCAGGCCGCGCTTGGGATTGACCGGCACCTGGTTGATGCCGTCCATGCGGTACTCGACCGGATCCTCGACCGTGGTGACGTTGATGTCGGGCGTCGCCACTTCCTGCAGGCACGAGTAGAGCGTGGTCGACTTGCCGGAACCCGTGGGCCCGGTGACCAGCATCATCCCGTAGGGCGCGTTGATCGTCGCGCGGATGTGCTCGAGCGAGCGCTGCTCGTAGCCCATCGTCTCCAGCTTGAGCGCGAGGTTGCCGCCGTCGAGGATGCGCATGACGGCCTTCTCCCCGCCCACGACAGGCAGGATCGACAAGCGCAGGTCGATGTTGCGGCCCTCCCAGCGCACTTGGAACTTGCCGTCCTGCGGCTGGAAGCGCTCGGCGATGTCGAGCTGCGCCATGATCTTCAAGCGCGAGATCACCGCCGAGAGGATCGAGCGCGGCGGCGCCATGATCTGGCGCATCGAGCCGTCGATGCGGATGCGCACGCGCACGCACTTGTCGCCGGGCTCGACGTGGATGTCGCTGGCGCGGCCTTTGAGCGCCGCCTGCAGGATGACGTTGACCAGCTTCACCGCCGGCGCGTCGTCGCCGGAAGCCGCCGCCGTGGCGATGTCGTCGGGCTGGTCGTCGACCTTGACCTCGACTCCATCCGCCGCGCCGCCCACCTCGCCCAGCAGGCTCTCGACCTGCTTGGCGCCGGTCTGGAAGGCGCGCTCGAGCGCGGCCTTGATGGCGAGCGGGTGCGACAGCACGTGGCGCACCTGGCACTTGCAGCGCCGCTTGAGCTCGTCGAGCAGCAGCACGTCGAACGGGTCGCCGATGGCGACCGTGAGCACGTCGCCGTTCTTCGAGATCGGCAGCACGCCGTACTCGAGGCAGCTCTCCTGCGGCAACGCCTCGAGGGCCGCCTTGTCGGGCGCGACGCGCGACAAGTCGATCGGCGGCACGCTCGAGATGCGACCCAGCGCCTCGAGCAGCACCGCCTCCTGGATGCGGCCGCGCTCGACCAAGACCTCGAGCGGCGAGGCGTCGCCGCCCTTGGCGGACGACCAGTCGGCCTCGGCCACCACGCCGGCATCGACCAGCACGCGTCGGATCCGGCCGGAGACGCGCCCGACCATCAGGCCGCACCCCGCGCCAGCGTGCGCAGCTCGGACGGATCGGAGACGTAGGTCTCCGCGACGGCCTGCGACACCTTGCCGGAACGCACAAGCTCGGCCAGCGAGGCGCTCATGGTGCGCATGCCGAGGCGCGCGCCGGTTTGCAGGTGCGAGTAGATCTGGTGGCCCTTGCCGTCGCGCACCAGCGCGCGGATGCCGGGCGTGGCCAACATGACCTCGGCCGCCAACGCGCGGCCGCGACCGTTCTGGACCGGCAGCAGCTGCTGGCAGAACACGGCCTCGAGCGTGAACGACAGCTGCGTGCGCACCTGCGCCTGTTGCGTCGCGGGGAACACGTCGATGATGCGGTTGATGGTCTGGACCGCGTCGGAGGTGTGCAGCGTGCCGAAGGTCAAGTGCCCGGTCTCCGCCAAGGTCAGCGCCGCCTCGATCGTCTCGTGGTCGCGCAGCTCGCCCACCAGCACGTAGTCGGGGTCCTGGCGCAGCACGCTCTTCAAGGCGCGCGAGAAACCCTGCGTGTCCGCGCCCACCTCGCGCTGCGTCACGACGCAATTCTTGTGGCGGTGCGAGAACTCGACCGGATCCTCGATGGTGACGATGTGGCCGGCTTGCGTGCGGTTGATGTGGTCGATCATCGACGCGAGCGTGGTCGACTTGCCCGAGCCTGTCGCGCCTGTCACCAGGACGAGCCCGGAGTTGAGGCCGCAGATGCGTTCGCACACGCCGCGCGGCAAGCCGAGGTCGTCGAAGCCCGGCACGCGCGTGGGAATGGCGCGCAGCACGCACGCGACCGCGCCCTGCTGGTGGAAGACGTTGGCGCGGAAGCGTCCCTGCCCCTCGAGCGCGAAGCTGCAGTCGAGCTCCAGCTCGCGATCCAGGCGCGCGATCTGCTCCGAGTTCAGCACGCTGGTCGCGAGGCGCCGCGCGTCCTCGGAGGACAGCGGCGCGTGCTCGACGGGCACGAGCACCCCGTCGATGCGCAAGCGCGGCGGGCTGCCGACCGAGATGTGCAGGTCCGAGCCGCGCTGCTGGTTCAGCAACGCGAGCAGTTGTTCCATGGTGATCATCGCCGCATCCGGTCTCCCGCCGCGTTATCGGCAGGCGAGCGGCGCGAACTCCAAGCGCTCCGCGGCATGGAAGGAAGTTCCATGCCGCGCGCGGGAAGCCGGAGCATGGACGAGCGCAGGCCGCCCCTCCGCGGGACGGCCTGCGCTCGAGACCTGGCGGCCGCGTGGGCGATCCGTTCGGACCGCTCCCGCGCGCGACTCAGTCCTTCATGACCACGATCTCGACGCGGCGGTTCTTGGACTTGCCGGCGTCCTTGTCGTTGCCGGCGACGGGGTCGTACTGGCCGTGGCCGGCGACGACGCACTTCTGGTCGGCGATGTCGCACTCCGACACCAGGAACTCGAGCACCGCCATCGCGCGCATCACGGACAACTCGCGGTTGCTCGAGAACTTCGACTTCTTGATCGGATCGGCGTCGGTGTGGCCTTCGATGGAGTACTTCATCGAGGAGTACTCCTTCTTCAGCGTCGAGGCGACCTTCTTGAGCGCCTTCTTGCCCTCGTCCGACAAGGTCGCTTGGCCGGCGGGGAAGGTCACGGTGCTGGGCACCGAGATGACCATGTTGCCATCGCGCATGCCGTAGCTCACGCCGACTTCGTCGAGCTCGGGGAAGCGCTGCTCGGCGGCGGGCATGGGCGCGGCGGCTTCCTTGGGCGCGGAGGCTTCGGCCAACGCGCCGTTGGCCTGGTCGAGGCTCGACTTGAGCGTCTGCACCTGCGCCTTGAGCTGCGCGCGCTCCTCGTTGAGCCGACGAATCTGGGAGTCCTTCTCGTCGATGGCGGCCTTGTACTGCTGCGGCGAAGTGCAGGCGGCGGCGGACAGGAGCGCGAGACTCGCGACGAGGGTTGAGACAAGCTTCATGCGATGTGGATCCGGGAAGTTCGGTGGCGTGGTTCTTCGCTCGCAGGATTCAGGGCGCGAGCAGGCTTTCCACATCCTTCCAAGCCAGAAGGACGATTCCAAGCCCGATGGCGAGGTACGGGCCGAAGGGCAAGTAGCGTCCCGCCACGCGGGCGACCCGGAGCGTCCAGCCCAGTCCCTCCCGTCGTCCGCGCGCCGCGCAGCGTCGCCGCAGGAAACAAGCGAAGCGCGCCATGTTGGCGAGGCCCGCGATGGAAGCGCAGAAGCTCGCCACCACGAGCGCGGCGAGCACTCCGCCCGGCCCCACCAACGCGCCACCCGCCGCGAGGAGCTTCACGTCGCCGAAGCCCATGGCGTCGCGACCGTAGAGGCGCTCGCCGACCCAGCCGATGACGAGCAGCACACCGCCCCCCATCACCAGTCCCGCGAGCGAAGAGCTCGCGGCCGCGAAGTGCGGCCCATGGCCCTCGCGCAGCATCCAGCCGTAGACGGTCCAGTCCTGCAGCGCGCGCACCGGATCTCCGTGAAGGCTCGGAACGAGCACCGAAACGAGCGGTCCGAGCACCATGCCGCCGATGCTGATCTCGTCGGGGATCTCGAAGCGCTCGAAGTCGACCGCGGAAGCGACCAGCAGCCCCGACAGCGCCACGACCCAGACGAAGGTCACCACCGACAAGGGCTCCGGCGCGCAGGCAGCCGCCAGCCCCCACAGCGCGGCATTCACCGCCTCGATCAGGGGGTAGCGCCAGTGGATCGGCGCTCCGCAGTGCCGGCAGCGCGCGAGTTGGATCAACCACGACACGAGCGGGATGTTCTCGCGCCACGAGAGCGTCGTGCGACAAGCGGGGCAGCGCGAGCGCGCCGGCTTGGAGATCGACTCGCCTTCGAGCGGCAGACGATGGACGACGACGTTCAGGAACGACCCTACCAAGAGCCCCAGCAGGGCGACGACGCCGATCCAAGCCTCGCGCGGCAGGGTGTCCATCGCGGGGCACGGTAGCGGGCGAGCGGGCGAGGGCGCAACGGCGCGCCACCCTAGCGCTTGGCGTCGAAGCTCGCCTCGACCCGATCGATGAAGGGCGGGTTCCAGATCCCTCCGGGATGCACCGTCAGCTCCACCTCGAAGCGCGCCGGTCCAGGCGGGTCCAGGAAGCGCGGATCCGAGCGACCGCCACCACCGCCATCGACCGCGTACCAACGCAAGCGCCACGAGCCGTTGGCGCGCAGCGTCCCGAGCGACGGCGAAGGACGCTTGACGGCCTCGCTGGAGCTGCCGCTGGCCGAGGCGGAGATCCACTCGGCGACGGCTTCGCGCTGCGGGATGCCGCCGGAACGCACGGCCCAGACGAGCGTCGTCGCCAACGGATTCGCGCTGGGCTCGTCGACGAGGACGTGCTCTGGCACGGTGGCGAGAAAGCCGATGCCGCCGCCCTCGCCCAACCGGAACAAGTGGTCGGCGGAGCCCGCCACGACGGTGCCACCGATGCGAATCATGCCGCCCGCGACGAGCAAGAGCGGCGTGGAGGTATCCAAGCGACCCTCGACCACCAGGTCGCCACCGGCGACCAGCACAGTCCAATTGGCCCGCGTCGATGCTAGTTGTTCGAGCCACGCGCTCAACGTGGTCGTGGTCTGGGGCAGCAGCGCTTCGCCGCCACCGGAGCGACGCGTCACCGCACCCCGGATGCGCAGCGCGCCTTGCGCGCGCCAAACGACGAGCCCGGGCTCGGCGGGCAGTTCGACCACGGCCTCCGGCGGCACCTCGAGGCGCACCGCGTGCAGGTCGCGCTCCGGCCGCGCGGCGGCGAGATGCACATCGCCCGCGCGACCATCGCCGACCGCGGCGGGCAGGCGAATGGTCACGCGCCCATCGCCGCGCCAAGCCGCCGTGCCATCCGCGCCCTCGACCGCGACGGGTGAGCGCAGGCGCGTGTCCAGGAACTCCTCCAGGACCAGGTTGCGCGGCCCTTCCACGCCGCGCTCGACGACGACGATCGAGACCGCGGCCAAGGCACGGTCCCACACGGAACGGCCGCTGGTGTCGGCAGGACGCGCCTCGCGGACGCGCGGCACGAGGATCGCCGGTGGTGGCAAGGCGCACAACGACGGGCGCAGCGCGCGCAGCTGGAACGAGGCGTACTGAGGCATCAGCCGCAACGCATGCCGACCGGGTGAAAGCGGCTGGCGCGGCGCCAACTCGACCAGCGCGGCACGCGGCTCGCGTTCCCAACTCGCGGCCTCGCCGGAGGTGCGGGCGCGCGCTGGACGCGGCCGCACCGCGGCTTGCCGCTCGTTCTCGAGCAACCGCACGCGCAGCGGCACGCGCCGCCCATCGGGATCGAGCAGCTCGAAGGCCTCCTCCGGGAGGGTGGCGGGGTCGAGCGGCAAGTCGCAGTCGAGATGAATCGAATCGTAGCGGCTGATCAAGTAGCGCAGGTCGACGCCGGGCGCGGGGACGTAGCGCAAGGGCCGCGGACGTTCCTCGGGGCGCGGACGGAACAGGGCGCTCGAGCCGTCGCGGGCCACGGTGCGGAACGGCAGGCTGAAGCTGCGCTCCAAAGGCGCCCCCGAGCTCGAACGCAAGCCATCCGGAGCCGGGAAGCCCAACAGGTGCAGCGTGTAGCCGACGCCAGGGCGGAAACCGCCATCGTCGAGATCTCGTCCAAGCACGGGCTCGGGCTCGAAACGCAGCACCGCGCCTTCGATGCGCAGCCGACCGCGAGCCGCGCGACCAGCTTCATCGACCACGCGCACCGAACGCGTCGTGGCGGACTCGCTCGCCAGCGGCGCCGAGAAATGCAGCACCAACTCTTCGTCGAGGTACACGCCCTGCGGGTTCTCGGGTCGCACTTGCAGCAACCTCAACACGGAGGCGGCGGGCGCCTCGATGCGCGCGCAAGCGCAGCACAAGGCCAGCAGCGCGAGGAGTCCACGCATGGGATGCGATCATGCAAGCACGCGCGCGCCGCGCAGGCAACCCGGCAAGGCGCAATCCGGGCAGCCGCCATCGAGCTGCGCGACCCGACCCGCTGCCGGAGTTTGGCCGCGAGCAGGCGACGACCGGCAAATAGAGGCGGGGGCCGACAGGAGCGGTGCCGGTAGCAGCGGGGCGAGCAACAGCAGGACGCCCGCCGCGACTCCCTTGAGGGTCACGACGGGCGTCACAGTCGGATGTCGTCGCGTTCGCCAATTCCAGCGGACTTCCCCCGCTCGCAACGGGAGGACGCGACCGACGCAGCACTCAGAAGCGGTACGGCAGGCGCAGGAAGTCCAGCGCCGGGATCGGCGTCGTAGCCGGGATCGGAGAACCGGGAGCCAGGTCGGCACCGATGTCGAAGGCGACGCGGAAGCGCAAGAAGCGGATCTGGTCGTTGGTGGCGAACGCGGGATTGTTGAGTTGCACCACGTCCTTGACCCACGCCGAGAGCTGCGTCTCGTCGGGGTTGCCGAAGACATCGGCCCTTGCAGCTTGGAACTCGATGGTGATGTTCGACGAAGCCGGCAGGCTGTCGAGCACGCCATCGGTGCTGACGCGGAAGAAGCGCTGGCGCAAGCTGAAGGAATCGCCGCCCGAGACCGAGCCGGAGAGCGGCGTGCCGCTGGTGGACACGGTCATCGTCACGGTGCCGCCCGTGGCGTCGTACGAAGCTGCGGCCACGATGTGCGACACTCCGTCGACCTCGAGCTGGAAGCCGCGCAAGAGCTGCGGATTGCGCACATAGATGTCGTCGGCGAAGGCGGTGCCCGAAACGACCACGCTGCGCGCATCGCTGGCGACATAAGGAGCGGTCGTCGGCGCGTTCAGGGTGCCCGAGATGATCGGCGCGATCGCCTGAACCGTGGCGCCTTGACCCGTGCCTTGGCGCCGCACGTTGCCGGTGGCCGTGTCGGTGCCGCCGAATTGGAAGCTCACATTCTCGGCGGCCGCGCCGGGCGTGACCGGGACGCTAGTCGCGCCGAGGCGGAACCACTTGGACTGGGCCTTGGACACCTTGCCGAACTTCGGCAGGAGACGCGACCAGTTGGCCGGCGTGTTGCTCGGCAGGCCAGCCACGACCTGTCCCACCGCGGGCGGGCGGATGCACTGCGCCAGCGAAACCGCACCCGTGGGCGGAATGATGTCGGTCAAGGCATTGACATGCAGCTGGATCATGCCGGGACCACCGTCTCCGCCCGTGCCTACGAGGCACTGGCAGGCCGTGGCCCCCGTACCATCGAAGAAGCCGCCGAATTGGGTCGAAGCGTTGCCCGTGACCGGGCAGGGCGGGGTCGTGCCGTAGGCGCGCCGCTCTTCGACATTGCCGTGGATGAGCAGGTCTTGGTTGGCGCCCGATTCGACACCATAGGGGCTCGCGCCACCCAGACCACCGGCACCTTCGCCGCCTTGGCCGCCGCGAGCGCGGATGCCGCCGTTGTTGCTGGTCAGGCCGCTGAAGTTGATCTTGCCGGCGGCTTGGATGATCACGTGACCACCGGAGCCGCCGCCCGAGGCGGAACCGACGCGGTTGATGCCGGAGGTGTTCTCGCCCCCGCCACCAGTGCCGCCGTTCGACTGGATCAAACCCGAGCCTTGGAAGATGACATCGCCAAGGCAGTAGATGATGAGTTGACCCCCGCCACCACCGGCGCCCGAACCCTTTTCGTCGCCCGTGGGCGTGAAGGGCGGCGGCCAAGTGCCGTTGGCCCCCACCGACGAAGAGTCACCGCCACCGCCACCACCGGCGCCGGCCCACGCGGTGCCCAGCTCGCCGCGCAACGGGCCGCTGGCGGTCACCATGGTGCCGAAGAAGTTGTTCGTGGAACTGGAGTCGGAGAAAGGACGCGGCCCAAGTGGTCCACCACGCGCACGCGTGCCCACGCCGAGCACGGCGCTGTTGGATCCAGGGCCTCCGGCCGCACCCGGCTCGCCATCGAGACCAATGATGCTCTGGTCCGGGCAGATGCCGTTGGCCAAGAGGACATCCGGGCCGAAGGCGCCGCCACCACCACCACCGCCGCGACGGGCGTTCTGGTCAGTGGTCGTGGACCATCCCGCATCGCCACCTGTGCCGCCGCCACCCGGGGTGTTGAACGGACCAAAGCCCGTCTCGCCGGCGGGCGTGCTTTGCGTGGTCAGGTACGAGCCATCGCCTCCGCGGCCACCGCCACCGTTGCCCGACGCGCCCTCTTCAGGAATGTTCGTCGAGCTGAAGGTCACGACACCGCGGTTGCTGGAACCGGAGATGTCGATGCGTCCGGCAATCGTGATGTTGCGCGTGGCGCGGATGATCAGCGGGTTCGGCCCGATCACGCGCAAGATGGCGTTGGCCGGTACGACGAGGTCGCGCACATCGACGATGCCGCCGATGACCGTTTGCGTGACCGTCTGGTCGTTGTTGGTGATCTGCTGGAAGTTGGTGTCGAAGTTGACCGTCGTGCTGCCGGTGGGCGGAACAACCGTCCAATCGAAGGCGCCGCCGGGGCCGCCGGTGCCGTCGAAGTCGAAACCCGCGGCGAGTTGGCCTTCACCCCAGCTCGCAGGCGCGGCGTCGCTGGCGACGGTGGAGTCGAAGTTCGACAGACTGGAGGTGGAGCCGAAGAGGAAGTCCTCGCGGTACTCGTCGGCCGCGTCGCCGACGGTCTCGGTGCCGGGATCCTTGGCCGTCTCCACTTCGAAGGAGAGCAAGGTCTGCGGCAGGAGATTGGACTCGCCGGACAAGTCGCGGAACTCCTCGGTCATCAAGAGCCGCACGATGCGACCCTGGGGCAGCACGCCGAGCGGACGAACCACGATCAAGGAGCCCGTGCCGCTGCAGTTACTTTCCAAGGCGACTTGGGCGTCGACGCCCTTCCACGTGCCAGCGGCCACGGTGCCGTCGTCGAGGTACTGCAGGCGCAGCCGGTCGGTCGAGATGTTGGCGCTGGAAGGATCGATGGCTTGGTCGAGCGCGAGCAAGATCGCGACCCGCGTCGACTCGTTGCTGTACAGATTGAGCTTTGCGCGCCG
>SXXH01000068.1 GCA_005789645.1 Planctomycetia bacterium | reverse complement strand
GTGCTGCGTGATGCCGCCCGCCTCGCCCGAAGCCACGCTCGAGTTGCGGATGGAGTCGATCAACGTCGTCTTGCCATGGTCCACGTGGCCGAGGATGGCCACCGTGGGGGCGCGCGCCGACAAGTCGTCGCCCGCGATGGCGGTGCGCTTCTGCTTGATCTCCCCCAGGAGCTCGGTCTCCGCCTCGACCTCCTGCACGACGACCAGTTCGATGTCGAACTCGCCGGCGAGCAGCACCGCCGTGTCCTCGTCGAGCAGCGAGTTGATGTTCACCGCGCCGAAGCCCATCTGGCCGAAGGCGACCTTGAGCAGCTCGTTCGACTTGATGGCCAGCTTCTCGGCGAGCTTCTTCACCGTCACCGGCGCGTCGATCTCGACCTTCTGGCCCGCGAACGGCGAATTGTCGCCACGGCTGTGGTGGCGCCCGCCGCCACCGCGCGCGCTGCGCTCGGCGCCTTGGGCCGCGATCTGGTTGCGACGCAGGAAGCGATCGGAAGCCTGCGTGCGCAGTTGCGACGCGGACATCTGCCCGCGCGCCACGGGAGTTCCGCGGCCGAGCGCGCGCTTCTTGTCGTGCGGCATCGTCGGCTTGACGTCCGGCGTGACTTCGTCCTTGCCGCGCAGGCGCCGCGACTCGATCGGCTTCTTCGCCGGGGTTTGCGGCTTCAGCTTCGACAAGTCGATGAAGCCGACGACCTTGCCCGCGCGAGGTGCGACCTTCGGCTCGGAGGATGTCGTGGCGGCAGCGGCGGCGGCAGGAGCCGCGACCACCGGTGCTGGAGCCGCAACCGGCGTGGCAGTGGGGGCGGAGATGGCCGCGGGCGTGGCTTTGACCACGGCTGCGGCGGCGGGCTGGGCCACGCGCTCCACGGCAGGCTCGACTTGGTCCCCTGCGTGCGCCCCGACACCTGCGACGATTTCCACCTGCAGCTCGGGTTCGACCACGGGCGCAGCGCGCGGCGCGGGCTTGACGGCCTCGACAGGTTCGCTCGAAGCGGGTGCTTCCGCGACCTCGATGGCCTGCGTCGCTGGCTCGACGGGGGCGTCGGCCACTGGTGCCGACGGAGCTTCGACGATGGCGGCGGGAAGCGCAGTCGCCGCGACCGGAGTCGGCAAAGGCAAAGGAGCGACAACGGGCGCGGCGGGCGCCTCCGGCTCGGTCTCGTGCGACGCTTCGTCCGCGCCGCCATCGAGGGCGAGCTTCTTCTTCTTCTTCTTGATCAACCCGCCCAGCTCGGCGGCGGCGTTGGACGCCTCGGGGGCGGCGGCGCCGCCGACCTTCATGACCCCGCGCGCCTCCATGAGGCCGCGCACTCGCAGTTCCATGTCGAACTCAAGGGCCGACTGGGCCGACTTGATGTCGTTGAAGCCCCAGCCGTGGAGCTTCTCGAGGAGCTCCTTGCCGGTGATCCCCGCTTCCTTGGCGAGGTCGTTGACGCGTGCCTTCTTGGTGCTCAAGCCTGTTCCGTTCTCGTAGTCCGTGTTCGTCTGGCGCAGCAGGCGCGAATCGGATTCGCGCGCAAGTCAAGTCGTGGTCGAGTTGGGGGAGTGACGCGCGGCTCTCAGCCGCCCGCACCTTGATCCTCGCCCTCGCCGGCGCCCTCGGGCAGTTGGTCGCCGTAGCCCTCGCCGGCGGCCTGCGGCATGGGGACGCCGCTTTCCTCGGCCTCCCACTGCGCGCGGGTCTTGATGTCGATGTCCCAGCCGCACAGGCGGCTGGCGAGGCGCACGTTCTGGCCCCGCTTGCCGATCGCCAGCGATTGCTGGTCTTCGTCGACGAGCACCACCGCCGAGCGCGTGTCCACGTCGGGGTAGATGTTGTCGAGGTGGATCACGGCCGGCTTCAAGCCGTTCATGATCAAGGTCTCGAGCGAATCGCTCCACTTGATGATGTCGATGCGCTCGCCGCGCAGCTCGTCGATGACGGCCTTGATGCGCGAGCCGCGCACGCCGACGCAGGCGCCGATCGAGTCGATCTTCGGATCCTGCGACAGCACGGCCATCTTCGTGCGGTAGCCCGGCTCGCGGACCACGCGCTTGATCTCGATGATGCCGTCGTTGATCTCGGGGACCTCGAGTTCGAACAGGCGGCGCACCAGGTCGGGGTGCGTGCGCGAGGCGAGGATCTTGACGCGCGAGCCGTCCTTCCTGACCTCGACGATGATCGCGCGGATGCGATCGCCGGGGTTGTAGGTCTCGCCCTTGACGCGGTCCTCCTTGCCGATGATCGCCTCGACCTTGCCGAGGTTGACCACGAGGAAGTCGCCGTCGAAGCGCTGCACCACGCCGTTGACGAGCTGCCCGATGCGGGCTTCGTACTCCTCGAACAGCACATCGCGCTCGGCTTCGCGCAGGCGCTGTTGGAAGCCCTGCTTCACGGCCTGCGCCACGATGCGGCCGAGGTCGGCGAGGTCGAACTCGTACTCCTCCTCGTCGTCCTCCATCGTGATCTCGCCCGTGTCGCG
This sequence comes from Planctomycetia bacterium, assembly GCA_005789645.1. Classification (GTDB taxonomy): domain Bacteria; phylum Planctomycetota; class UBA1135; order UBA1135; genus SXXH01. The sequence goes on along the minus strand of SXXH01000068.1, from coordinate 1,315 downwards.
GTTGATGCGCACGACGAGCTCTTCCCCGACCCCGAGGCGCTTGCGCACGCCCGCGGCCAAGGCCTCCTCGAGGGCACGGAAGATGACCTCCTTGGGGATGTCCTTCTCCAGGTGCAGGACCTCGATCAGTCGCAGCAGGTCGTCGGCTTTCATGCGGTCGGGCGCGGAGACGAAGGCGGCGGACGCGCAGCGAGAGCTTCGCTGCACGCACCGCCCCGGCGTGCTCCAAGGGAGAACGTGGGTTGTGGGGTCAGTTCCATCAGAGTGCAGGCCCATCAGAGCCACGAGCGGGCGCGCCGCGCGGGACTCGTCGGTGGGCAAGCACCTCGGAGGAACACTCGATTGTCCGTTCCTAGGCCGTCAGAGTCAATTCCGGCTCCGGTTCTGGGTGGAGACTCGTCGGGGTGGGGCGGATCGCCCGACCCGCGGGGTGCGTCTTGCTGGCCTGATGCGACTGTGCTTCCATGCCTTGATGGCCGCAGGCCCTGAACTGAAGCGTCCGCAAGGGAGGCGTCCTGCGCTTTTGCAGCTTCTGGCCTGCCAGGCGTTGTTTTGCGCGCTGCCGTTGGGCTGGGCCCAGTCTCAAGACAGCCAACTCGGGGCCAGTACGGCATCAAGGAGCGCGGAGCAGCCGGCTGATGAGTGGCTGGCCTTGGCAAGTCGCAATCCTCAAGCAATTGCCAGTGCTACATTTGCAGGCAACTTATCCGACCAGGAGGCGCTTGAGCTCGGCCGTGCGTTGCTGGCCGACCCGCGTGCGGCCCCCCTTGTGGCCTTGGCGGCCTGGGGCAAACCACAACGGCTGGGCGCAACCGTCGAGGCTAGTCAGACCGGTGCCGGGCCCGTCGGCACAGCCTTCGGCGAGGTGCTGCGTCGCGAACCTACTCTCGCCGCCAGCCAAGGCCGCGGCCTAGCCGAGGCGTCCCTCGAACAACGCGCCGTGGCGCTGCGCGCGGTGGGCGCCGCGACGCGCGTGCTGGCCACCCAAGAGTCGGATGCCGCTTGGGCCGTCCACGAACGGTGCTTGTTGCGCTTGGCGCAACTCGACCAACCCGCGGCGATCGTCGCGGCGCACTCGGCCCTGCAAGCGGGCGGAGCGGACGCGGCGCAAGCCGCGTTGCTGGCGCTGCGCGCCCTGCACTTGGCGCCCTCGTGCGGCGAAGAGCCGCGGCGCGTGTTGTCCGACCAAGCACGCGCGGCCAGCGCGGCCATGCCCGACGCCGAGGGCGCGCAACTGCGCGCGCGCTGGGCGCTCTTGCGGGCGCGGGCATCGATCCCAGGACGCAGCTCGTCGTCGGCATTGCCGCCGCCGGGG
>SXXH01000067.1 GCA_005789645.1 Planctomycetia bacterium | reverse complement strand
GGCAGAAGGGCCTCGACGAGCGTGCCGCGCTCGAGGCGGGGATGCGCGAAAAGACCGCCGAGTTCGCCCGGACGGGCGGCCAGCTGTACAACTGACGTCGGGTCCGCGGCGGTCCGGCGCGAGCGCGGCGCGATCCTCGGGGCCGCCGGCCGGGCTCAGCCGCGCCCAGCGGCGAAGCGCCGTGGGTCGAAGGCCGCGGCCAGCGGATGGCTCGAGCGGCCCTGCGTCATGTGCTCCGCCAGCAGCAGCGCCGCCGGCAGGCCGCAAGTGATCCCGTGGCCGCCGAGTCCGGCGAGGAACCAAAGCCCCTCCACCGCGGGATCGGGCCCGACGACGAAGCGTTCGTCCGCCCCGTGGGTGCGCAGGCAGCTCCACGCGTGTGTCAAGACGATTTGACGCTGCGGCAGGAGCCGGGCGCGGGCGCGCTCGAGGATCGTCGCCACCACGCGCGCGTCCGCGGGAGCGCGCTCGGGATCGACCGCCTGCTCGTCGCACGAGGACAAGAGCAGCCCGCGCGACGAAACGCGCGCGTAGAACGGCTCTTCCTCGGCCCATGCGACGGGCCAGCGCGGGTCGAGTCGCGCGCCGATGTCCACCAAGGCGAGGTGGCGGCGCGTGGGCTGGAAACCAAGGCGCGAGCCGGCCGTCGCGGCGAGGGGCGCGGCCCATGCGCCGCTCGCCACGACCAGCCGCTCCGCGTGGTGGAAGCGACCCTGCGCATCGTGGGCGCCGCGGCCCGGTTCGAGCCGCGCGATGCGCGAGCCGGCCAGCACGCGCACGCCTTGGCGGCGCAGCGCGGCCTGCAGCGCGTCGAGCAGGGCGCCGAGCTTGATCACGCCCTCGTCGCCCAGCAACCACGCCGGTTCGTGCTGCGCGGCGAGCAAGGGATGGAGCAGCGCGAGCTCGTTTGGAGCCAAGGGCCGCGTGGACGGTCGAGCCGCGGCGCGCGCGAGCCAGGTGGAGCGCGCTGCATCGCCCAGCAGCACGACACCGTTCGTGCGCGCCAACGGGGCGGTGGCCAGGTCGGCAGGTGGCGCCAGCAGGAGGGCCGCGCCTTCCCGCGCGAAGCGCTCCAGCACCTCGTCGGGCATCGGGGTGCGCAGGATGGCGGCGTTCGAACGCGTGGCGCGCAGGGCGAGGCCTTCATCCTGCTCGTGCAGCACGATGTCGCGTTCGCCGGCGCGCGCCAAGGCCCAGCACGCGGCAAGTCCCGCGATGCCGCCGCCGACGACGAGGATCCGGCCCGGCATGGCGCTTCTAGTCCTCCACGCGGCGCGTCCAGCGCGCCAACGCGCGGCGGGTGCCCTGCTCGTCGACGCCCGAGGGGAGGATGTGCAGGGTGCCTGCCGCGTCGGAGTGCTCCGCCGCCGCGCCTCGCTCGAGCGTCGCGAAGATGGTGGCGAGATCGAGCGCGCGCGTGGCGGCGCGCTCCTCGTCCGGCGTGCCAGCCGCCATGCTGCACGGCAGGTCGATCCTCCGCGAGGCAGCCAGGGCGCTCCAGGCTGGATGCACGCGCGCGCGCCACCATGACTGTGGCTCCGCACGCGCGACATGCAGGGTGCATTCGACCTCGGCGAGCGACTTCGTCGCCGACTTGCGCGCGCGCTCGAAGCCCAGGCGCAGGGCCGCTCGCGCCAGGGGCGCGATCCTGCGTCGCTCGAGGTCGACGACGAGCGCGCTATCCCGCGCCAGCACCCACGCGCCTTGGGCTTCGAAACCGCCTGCCAAGCGCAGTTCGCGTGAAACGGCGTCGAGGACGCCTCCGGCTCCGCGGCCACCATCTCCTTCGCATTCGACGAGCAGGGCTTCGTCGCCCACATTGCCGCCCACGATCCACGCGCGTCCTTGCGCCGCGGTGTTCTTCGGCTCGCGTCCAACCTCCTCGGGCAGCACCAGGCCGCCCGCGACGAAGATTGCCGCGCGGTCGAAGGCGAGCACGGTGGCTCCGCGCGCGTGCGCCTCGCGCAGAGCCACCAAGATGCGCGAGGGCCGCTTGTCGGGCGACAAGCACCGCCACCAGTCGATCCATTCGCCACCATGCAGCGCGATCGCGTCGGCCGCCAAGACCTCCGCCGCCAATGCGCGCTCCGCCGTCGCGTCCAGCGCGTCCACGGAGTTCGCTCCGTCCGTGCCCGCGACCGGCGTCAAGTCGCGCGTGGCGATGCGCCAACCCGCCAAGGCCACGCGCGGATCCTCCTCGCGGTGCAGCACGACGAGCAGGGGCTCGCGCCGTTCGATCGGCCGCATGGCTTGCGCCAGCTCGGCGTCGGGTCGCCAGTCCTTTCCCGCGAGCAGCACGCGGCCTGCTTGCGCGGTCGCCGAACCGATCAAGCACAGCGTGGCGCAGGCGGCAAGGAGGACGCGCGTGGCGCGATCGAGCATGCTGACCATGCCGCGTCTAGTCCGCTCGTCGGGCACCGGACACGCCGAAGAGATCGACCACGCGTTGCAGCGCCGAGTGCACCAGCACATGTCGGATCTCGCCCGCTCGCACGCGCTCCGCCACAGACGCCAACGGCTCGCGATAGACGACGATGTCTTCGCCCGCATCGAGCTCCAGATGCTCCGAGACCCGCTTGCACCCCGTCGCGAGCCAATGATGGCACAGGTTGTCGTGGAAGGCTGGGTTGGGCTCGACCGCGCCCAAGTAGCGCCACGCGCGCGCTTCGTAGCCGGTCTCCTCGCGCAGCTCGCGTCGCGCCGCGTCCGCATGGGACTCGCCGCGGTCGACCATGCCGCCGGGGATCTCGATGGTCACGCGCGAGGTGCCGAAGCGGAACTGCTTCACGAGCACCAGTTCGTCCTCGTCGGTCAACGCCACGACGTTGACCCAATCGGGCGTCTCCAGGACCAGGCGCTCCATGGGCTGGCTCGTGCGTGGGTTCACGAGCCTGTCCCAGCGCGGACGAAACAGGATCAGCGAAGGATCGTGGCGGCTCGACAGCTTGGGCCAGGGCAGGGGCGACTCGGTCATGGCGGGTGACTACAATCCTACGCCTCGGATGCAGGCGGCACACGAGTCGGAGCCAGGGTCGGAGCGGGCCCGCGCCTACATGGCGTTGGCCGCCGTGCAGCTCTTCTTCGGCCTGTTTCCGGTCTTCGGCAAGCTGGCCTTCGAGGCCTTCGCGCCGCAGGCCGTCGGCGCGTGGCGCATCGCCGCGGGCGCGCTGGTGCTCGGCTTCGTGGCCGCGAGTCTGCATGGCAGGAAGCTCGTGCCGCCGCGCTCCGAGCTGCCGCTGATCGCGTTGGCGAGCTTCCTCGGGATCGCCCTCAACATGGTGCTGTACCTCGAGGGCCTCGCGCGCACGAACGCCACCACGGCCACGCTGCTCATGGGCCTCATCCCGGTCTTCACCTTCGTGGTGGCGCTGCTCGCCGGACAGGAGGCCTTCAGTCCCTTGCGCGCCCTGGGCGTCGTGATCGCCTTGCTGGGGGCCACGGCCTTGCGTTGGGCGGAATCCGAGGGGCGCTTCGCCATCGACTGGATCGGGTTGCTGCTCCTCGCGGGCAACGCCCTGTCCTACTCGATCTACTTCGTGCTCACTCGCCCCTTGGCGCGACGCCATCCTCCCTTGTGCGTCGTGGCGTGGATGTTCGCCTTCTCGCTGCCGGCGGCGCTGTGGCTCGCCGCGCGCGTGGACTTGACGCCGGCTGCCACCGCCACGCAGTGCTGGTCGCTCGCCTTCGTGCTCGTCTTCCCGACGGTGCTGGCCTACTTGTTCAACGTCTACGCGCTGTCGCGCGTCTCGGCTTCCACGACCGCGGTGGGCATCTACGCGCAGCCCTTCGTAGCCGCGTTGGCGGGATGGTGGATGCTGGGCGACCAGCCGACGCGGGGCATGCTCGTCGCGGCGGCGCTGGTGTTCGCCGGACTGGCCTTGGTGCTGCGCCGCCCCGCCTCGGCGCGCGCTTGACCCCGCCCGAGGCGTCCGTCGCGCGAGCAGTCGTGCATGCGCGCGCGCCATCCGCTATTGCTGGAGCCCATGGAAGCACCGCGCACGGTCGCACGACCCCAGCACCGCCACATCCTGCGCACGCGCTGGTCGGACGAGGATCGCCAAGGCGTCCTCAACAACGCCGCCAGCCTGACCTTGTGCGAGGAGGCGCGCTTGTCGTGGTGCCTCCACCACGGGTTGCTCGAGGGCGCCGACTTCCCCTTCGTCCTCGCGCAGGCGAACACGCGCTGGATCGCTCCGGGCGCCGGAGGCGTCGAAGTCGTGGTCGAATTGTCGACGCTCGAGATCGGAGCCACCTCGTTCACGCAGTGCTACCGCATCCGCGAGTGCGACGGCGGTCGCGTGCTTGTGGAGTGCGAGGCGCGCCTCGTGGCTTGGGATGCGCGCACTCGCGGCAAGGCGCCGTTGTCGGCGCGCTTGCGCGCGGCGCTGGAAGCGGATCTCGCAGCCAGCGGCTCGTAGGTCGCGCGCGCCGACTCAACGCCGACTGGCATCCAAGAGCCACGCGGCCTCGCCGACCGGATCGACGGGTCGCACCCAGTCCCAGGCGTCGCGCGTGTTCCACTCCGCCTGCCAGCGCCGATGGAGCTCCGTGTCGGGGAAATGCTCGTCGTCGCGGTAGGGATAGCCACTCATGCCGTGGAAGGGCAGGGGATCGACCCGTTCGGCGAGGGTGGTGTTGGGGTCGCGATCCTTTGCCCAGCCGTCCAGATACACCAACCAGTCGCGGCGCCAGCCTTCCTTGACGGGCGGCAGCTTCGAGCCGTCGAACACGATGGTCAACGCGTCGCCAGCGCCCATGATGACGTAGCGATCGTCGACGGTTGTCAAGAGTTCTTGACACTCGCCCAGGCGCGTGTACCGGCCGGGGTGCTGGTTCCAGCGCGGAGACGCCGCCAGCCGTTCGAATTCGAATCGCTCGGGCGCGTTGTCGGGGTCCGCTTCGCCCGCCTCCAGCTCGCGCCGCAGCGGCGAGCTGAAGCCGCGCCTCCACAATCGCGCGGAGATGGCGGCCAGCTCCTTCACCTCGAGCGGCGCATCGTCGTCGTCGATGGCGAGCCGGATTTCGTCCCAGTACAAGCGCAGCGTCGACACCACGCGGATGCGCGGATCCTCGCGATCGAGGAGTTTCGTCACGTCGACCACCATGGTCTTGGTCTTGCCGGCCGGGAAGCCAACGGGTGGACCGGTCTCCTTCCACCCGCCCTGTCCATCGGGCACCAGCAGCATCGGCGGAAGGAACTGGATGCCGGGATGGCGCGCGCTCGCCATGTTGGCCGACGCGTCGCTCCAGAAGAACCAGCCCGTCATGACGAGCCGCAGCAACCGGGCGTCGCGCAACGCTTCCTTGTCGAAAGACAGCTCCAGCCACCAAGGCTCGGCCAGTCCGGCGAACTGCGGTGGATGCAGCACGAAGGGCTCGGGGTGCTTCCAATCCTGCGCGGCCAACGCTTGCGTCCAGTCCTTCTGGTCGGAGCCCGTCGCGCGCGGGTGGAGCGCCCGCGTCACGGTGTGCGTGTGCGGCAGCGGGAAGGGCGGGAAGCAGAACATCTCGTTGGGGAAGATCTCCGAAGCCGCCGGATGGTCGACCGCCAGCAACTTGGCGTGGTCGAGGTAGGTGACCTCGCGCAGCTCCTCGGTGAACTGCAGCACCAGCCGTCCTGCTTCGTCGGGTACGAGTTGCTCGCCCTTCACCAGCACGTACTCGTCGTGGTCGGGCGGCACGTGCATGCCGGGCGCGATGGGCAACCCCAGGGGCGTGATGCCCAGCACGTCGCTGATGAACTCGAAGGCCCGCCCGTTCCATGTGTAGAGGAAGGGGCAAGAACCGATCTGTCCCGAGGGCTGGACCATGCCTTCGAGCGCGGCTTCGAAGTCGTCGACGCCCGCCGTGGGCTGCAACGGGAGATCGAGCTGCGTGGAGACGACCCCGTTGGGCCAGGTCAGGCGCAGCACATCCAGTCGCTCGGCGTCGCCCACTCCCGCCAACTGCGGCTCGCCTCGCCAGTAGATGCGACGGTACACGCCGCGCGCTCGGTACTCGAGGATCGCGCCCACCGCGCGGCGGTTGTCGCGCGCGCCGCGATACGAGAGGCGCACCGCCTTGCCGCGCGGACCGTCGTTCCTCCACAGCGACAAGGTCGTTCCTTGCAACGCCACCAGGTCGAGCCCGGCGTCGCCGTCGAAGTCGCCGCTCGCCCACGGAGCCGCGACCAGCGGCAACGAGCCCTTCCATGCGCGCTCGGCGGACGTGCCCGCGTCCAGGAGTCCCGCCAATTGGCCGTTGGCGTCCTCGCGCCACAACAGATCGATGGCGCCCGAGTTGTCCCAATCCTCGGCGCGCCACGCGGCGCCGGTGGCGGACTTGAGCGTTCGGCGCGCTCCGCGTTGCGGCAGGAACGCGTTCTCGGATCCCAGCAGCACGAGATCCGGTCGCGCGTCGCCGTCGAAGTCGGCCACGAGCGGAGCGCGTTCGGCTCCGACGAAGCCGGCCCACGGCGGATCGACGCGTCGGAACTTGCCGGCTCGCCGCGAATCGGCGAGCCATGCGGCGCGCGCTCCGCCGAACAAGAGGTCCACATCGTTGTCGCCGTCGTAGTCTTCCACGACGCACCATGCGAGGTCGTCCGTGGTCGGCAGGCCCGAGCCCTCCGTCGCGTCCGTGTACGCGCCGCCCTTCTCGGGCTCGGCCGCGCCGTCGTTGCGCCATGCGCGCACGCCGAAGGGACCGACGAGGACGAGGTCGAGGTCGCCTTCATGGTCGTAGTCGAGCGCCACCACGTCGCTTGGTGCCGCGGGCAGGGCGGGGAAGGCGAGCGGCGAGGGCGCGAAAGCGCGTGTGGCGTCCTGGCGTTGGAGCACGAAGCGCGCGCCCGACTGGAAGAGCAAGTCGAGGTCGCCGTCGTTGTCGACATCGAAGGCCACGATGCGTTCGAGCGGCGCGCCCTCGTTGGCCGCGATCGAGGCCGCCGACTCGAAGCTGCCATCGTTCTTGCCGTACGCCACGGCGCAACCATCGGCCTTGCGGGCGAGGAGATCGGTCCAGTTGTCGCCGTCCAGGTCGATCGCGTCCAGCTCCAGCGCACCCGCGAATTCGGGCAATTGCAGCTCGCGCAGCGACCAGCCCGGCGTCGCGCCGCGCGCCTCGATGCGCGTGCCGGCGGGAGCGGGCGGCGCTGGACGCGCCAAGGTGCCCAGCATCATCGCCAAGGGTTGCGGCAGCTTGACGCCCAACTTCTCCAACTCGCTCCAGCGCTCGTTCAACGGCTTGGCGAGGTCCTCGCGTCCGTCCAGCGTCAGCAAGCGCGCGAGTCGGTAGATGGCGGAGCAGTACCACAAGCCGCCGTTCTCGATGCCCACGGCGACGACTGCGCGGTACTGCGCCTCGGCGGCGGCGATGTCGCCCAGTTCGTCGCACACCTCGCCCAGCGCGAGGCGATTGGGCAGATCGTCCGGCCTCGCCTGCAGCACCGCCTCGAAGTTGGCGCGCGCCTCGGCGAACTTGCCTTGTTCCTTGAGGGATTGCCCCGCGAGGTACAAGAGCTGCGGCTCGCGGGGAGCCGACTCTCTCGCGCGCGCCAAGTGCGCTTCGAAGGCGTCATAGGCGCCATCGGCGTACTCGACGACCGCCGCGCGCAGCCAATCGCCGGCTTCGACCTTCTTCTCCGCGAGCAGCGGCGCCAGCGCCGCGCGCGCCTGCGAGTACTGGTCTTGCTGGAGCAGGGCCGCGGCGCGCTCGCGCGCCAAGGTCTTCAGCTCGGGGTCCAAGGGCTTCTTGCAGGCGGCGACGAACAGCAGGGCGGCGCAGGCCAGGAGGCCCGTGCGGCTCGGGGTGGGGTGGCGATCCATGGCGAGGGTGTGGAACGAGGCTCGCGCCTGCATGGCGTGGAATCAAGGCCGGGCCGCGCGCCCGGCGCAGGAGCGGCTGTGGAGCCGCGCCACGACGGATGCCATAGTGGCGGCAATGAAGCTCGGCAACCACACGCGCGCCATCGTCGTCGGCGCCAGTTCCGGCATCGGCGCCGCGCTGGTCGAAGCACTCGTGGCGCGCGGCGCGCGCGTTGCGGCCTTGGCCCGACGCGAAGGCGAGTTGCGTTCCCTGGAGGCTCGCTTGCGCCCGGCTGGCGAGGCGAGCGGGGCCCGCCTCGTCGTGCGCGCGCACGACTCCTCGCGCGTCGACGAGGTCGCGCCGCTCTTCGAGGAGCTGTTCGAAGAGCTCGGCGGCGTCGATCTCGTGGTCTATGCCGCGGCGATCATGCCCAAGACCGCGCCCGACGAGTACGACACCACGCGCGACCTCGAACAGATCGCCGTCAATGTGGGGGGCTGCATCGCCTGGGGCAACGCCGCCGCGCGCCTCTATTCCTCGCAGAGAAGCGGCGTGCTGGTCGGCATCTCGTCGATCGCCGGCGAGCGCGGACGCAAGGGCAATCCCGTCTACGGCGCCACCAAGGCCGCGCTCAACCACTACTTGGAGGCGTTGAGGAACCGCCTCGCCGAACGCGGCGCCCACGTGGTGACGATCAAGCCGGGCTTCGTCGCCACGCGCATGACGGCCGGGATGGAGAAGCCGCTGTGGCTCATCGCGCCCGAGGAGGCGGCGCGCCAGATCCTCTCCGCCGTCGAGTCGCGCGCCAACGAGCGCTTCGTGCCCTGTCGGTGGTGGATGGTGGCCTTCGTCATCCGCAACATCCCTTCGTTCATCTTCAAGCGACTTTCGATCTGAGGGCGCAGGCCATGGAGCTCGCGGCGCAGCGGTCGTTCGAATGGTGCGAGGGCTGGGGCATGGCCTCGGGTTCGCATGCGCGCGTCCTGCGCCCGCGCGGACTCGACGAGCTGCGCGAGTGCCTCGCCGCGGCGCGCGATGAAGGCGCGAGCTTCGCCCTGCGCGGCGGCGGCTGCTCCTACGGCGACGCCAACACGACCTCGCGCGGCGTCGTGCTCGACTTGTCGCGCTGGAACGCGCGCTTGGACTTCGACACGCGCAGCGGCGTCGCCGAAGTGGATCCGGGAGTGACCGTGCGCCAATTGTGGCAGTCCATCCTGCCCCGCGGCCATTGGCCGGCGGTCGTGTCGGGCACGATGTTCCCGACCTTGGCCGGGGCCGCGGCCATGAACATCCACGGCAAGAACGCGTGGCGCGTCGGTCCGATCGGCGACAGCATCCTCGAGTTCGACCTGGTCGACGCGGCGGGCGAACTGCGCACCTGCACGCGCACCACGCATCCGGACCTGTTCCACGCGGCCATCGCCGGAGCGGGCTCGTTGGGCGTGTTCACGCGCCTGCGCTTGTCGACCAAGCGCGTGCATTCCGGCGAACTCCTCGTGCGCGCCAAGCGCACCGCCAACTTGGCGGAGACGATGGAGTGGATGGAGTCGCGCCTCGGAACGGCCGACTACCTCGTGGCGTGGATCGACTGCTTCAAGGACGGCGAGGCCAGTGGACGCGGCGTGATCCACGAAGGGCGCCACTTGCGTCCGGACGAGGAGGCGGATCCGGAGCGCAGCCTGTCCGTCGCGCGCCAGGAGCTGCCCGCGCGCATCGCCGGCGTGTTCCCGAAGTCCGAGGTGTGGCGCTTCCTGCGCCTCGTCAACAACGACGCCGGCATGCGCTTCGTCAACGCGGCGAAGCACCTCGCGGGCGAGATCGAGGAGCGCCAGGGCTGGTACCGGCAATCGCACGCCGCCTTCGCGTTCCTGCTCGACTACGTGCCGAATTGGAAGTGGGCCTACGGCCGATCTGAGCTGCGCGGCCTCGTCCAGCACCAGCTGTTCGTGCCCAAGGAGCGCGCCAAGGAAGTCTTCCTCGCCGTCTTGGAGCGCGATCGGCGCGCAGGGCACGCCAGCTACCTGGGCGTCGTCAAGCGCCACCGCGCCGATGCGTTCTGGCTGACGCATGGACTCGACGGTTGGAGCCTCGCGCTCGACTACAAGGTGGAACCCGCGCGACGCGTCGAACTCATGGCGCATCTCGATGGCAACACGCGCCTGGTCCTGGAGGCGGGTGGCCGGCTGTACCTCGCCAAGGACTCGGTCATGGGCGTCGAGGACGCGCGCCGCATGTGGGGCGGCGAACTCCTCGCCCGCTTCGGCGCGCTCAAGCGCGAGCTCGACCCGCGCGGCCTGTTCCAGTCGGACCAGCACCGGCGCGTCTTCGGCGCGGACTTCGCGGCGTTGTCCTGAATCGGCTGCTCCATCCCCGCGGGTTGCGCGACGACACGCGGGGCGAGTAGGGTGGCTCGCATGCACGCCAAAAGCCTGCTCTGCGCATCCAGCGTCGGCGCGGCCACGCTGGTCGCCACGACCTTCGCCCATGCGTCCGCGCCCTCGGTTCCCGTTCGCGAGGAGTCCGCGCCCATCGCCGCCCCGGCGCTCGAGCCGATCGCTCTCTCGCGCGCTTGGCCCGAGTCGGGTTCGGTGGCCGTGGTCGAGGGGCGCGGACGGCGCGAAGGGAGCTACGAGCTGCACTATCGGCTGGAGTGGAAGCCGGCGGACGAGGGGCGCACGCGCTTCTCCTTCGTGGCGCCGCGGCTCGCGCTCATCGACGGGTTGCCTGCCGACGCGCCCGAGGTGAATGTCGCGCGCTCCACGCGCGAGGCGCAGATGACCAGCTTGTGCGACTTCGAAGTCGACGCGCGCGGCGTCTTCGTCGGTCCGCTCGAGGTCGAACCCGCCGTCAACCGCGCCATCGAGTCGTGCTTGCGGCGCGGCGTGTTGAAGCTCGCCGAGGCCGACCGCCAGCGAGCGACGCTGGTCTCTCCGCGCAATCGCCATGGGCTGGTCAAGCCCGTGCGCGATCTGTGGGACCAATGGTGCGGCGCGTGGGATGGCCGCGTGGCGCGTCCGGGCGTTGGCGAACGCGTCGAGCTCTCCTTGCCGATGGGAGCCGAGGCCGTCCCGGCGACGGCCACGCGCACCCTCGTGCTCGTGTCCCGCTCCGAAGAAGCCTGCGTCGTGCGCTTGTCCACCGTGCAGGACGGCGAGGAGTTCGCGCGCGTGGTCGACCGACTCAGCAACGCCCAGGTCCCCGACGGCCAACGCAAGACGATCACGCAGTGTCGCCGCGAGGTGCAAGCCGAGGCCGAGTTCGCCCCTGGCCTGAAGTTGCTGCGCTACCAGCACACGACGCGCGCCACGACCATGTACGAAGGCGCCGCGGAGCCTCTCCTCGAGCAGGAGACGCGCAGCTTCAGCATCGATTGGACGCCCAAGCCATTTGGTCCCGAGCCCGCTTCGGAGGAAGCGCCCGAGGGCCGACAAGGTGGCGAGCAGCGCGGCGACTCCCGACGCGAGGATGGGCGCTAGCGTGGTCGCCGCGCGTCGTTGGCGCGTGTGGCTGGTGGCGACATTGCTGGTCGTGCTCCAGCAGGACGGCGCGCGGGCGCAGGATTGGCTCGTCGATCCGTCGCCCTACGCGGCGCGCCTCGTGGTCGACGAAGCCACCGGTCGCGCGAGCTTGGAGAACGGACTCGTGCGGCGCGTGCTTTCGACGCGTCCGGGAGGCACCACGCTCTCGCTGCAGCTCGTCGGCGAGGGGCGCGAGCTCCTGCGCACCGTCAAGCCCGATGCGCGGCTCGTCGTAGACGGCGAAGTCGTGCACGTGGGCGGACTCGAACCGGCGCCTATCCAGAACTACATCGATCCCGACTGGTTGGTCGCGGCGCAGCCCCTGCCGGGCGCGTTGCGCGTGGTTGGTTGGAGCAGTGGTCCCTTGCGCGAGCGCTTCGCGTGGCGGCCGCGCCTCGAGTGGTTGTCGCGCCCGGTGCAGTGGCCGCCCAAGGGCGTCGCGTTGTCGGTGCGCTACGCGGGGGAGGGAAGATGGCAGGGACTCTCGGTCGTCGTCGAGCACGAGTGCCACGACGGCTTGCCGCTGGTCGCCAAGCGCGTGCTGGTCGAGAACCGCACCGGCCGCGAGTTGCGCTTGTCGGAGTGCGTGGCCGAGGTGCTCGGCTTCGTCGAGGCGCAAAGCGACGTCGAGCTGCCTCGCGCGTGGAAGTTGCCGCCAGTGCATGTGGAGACGGACGCGCCCGCCATCCTGCGGCCGGTCGAGCCCGTGCGGCGCGATGCGGTGCGCTGGCTCGAGGATCCGAGCTATCGCACGCAGGTCAACTACGCGCTGCGCACGCCCTGCCTGCTCGAGACCGCGCCGCCGCTGGGCCCGGGCGTGCTGCTGGCCGATGGAGCCGTGTTCGAGTCGCATCGCACCTGGATCCTGTGCTTCGACGATCATGACGCGGCGCGCCGATCATTGGCCTTGTCGCGCTTCTACCGCGCCGTGGCGCCGTGGTCGCAGGAGAACCCGCTCATCTTCCACGCGGCCAGTTCGGAGCCCGCGCGGCTCGTCGCCGCCATCGACCAGGCTGCGGAAGTCGGCTTCGAGCTGGTCGTCATGACCTTCGGCAGCGGCGCGAACCTCGAATCGCGCGACCCCGGCTACCTGGCTTCGATGCGACGCGCGGCCGACCATGCGCACGCGCGCGGCGTCGCCGTCGGAGGGTACTCGTTGTTGGCTTCGCGCAGCATCGCGCCCGAGATCGACGTGGTCGACCCCGCCACCGGGCTGCCTGGTGGCGCGGTCTTCGGCCACAGTCCGTGCCTCGCCACCAAGTGGGGCGAAGAGTACTTCGCATCCTTGCGCGGCTTCTTCGAAGCCACCGGCATGGATGTGCTGGAGCACGACGGCTCCTATCCGGGCGATGCCTGCGCTTCGACCACGCACGCCGGACATCGCGGCCTCGAGGACAGCTACTGGAGCCAGCGCGAGCGGCTGGCCGAGTTCTATCGGTGGGCGCGCGGCCGCGGGATCTACCTGAACGTGCCCGACTGGCACTTCCTGAACGGCAGTTCGAAGTGCGCCATGGGCTATCGCGAGACGAACTGGTCGCTGCCGCGCGAGCAACAGGAGGTGATCGAGCGCCAGAACATCGCCGACGGACTCGCCACCAAGGGGCCCACGATGGGGTGGATGTTCGTGCCGTTGATGGAGTACCACGGCGGCGGACCCGCGGCGACCATCGAGCCCTTGTCCGAGCATCTCGACCACTATCGCCTGCGGCTGCGCAACCTGCTGGGCGCGGGCGTGCAGGCCTGTTGGCGCGGACCACGCCTCCACGACGCTCCGGAGACGCGCGCGATGCTCGAGGGCGAGGTGCGCTGGTTCAAGTCGCGGCGGCGCATCCTCGAGTCCGACCTCGTGGTCCTGCGCCGCGCCGACGGAGCCGATTGGGACGGATGGATGCACGTCGATCCGACTGGTCCCATCCCCGGCCTCGCCATGTTGTACAACCCGCGGCCAAACGCGTTGCGCCGCTCGATCCGGCTGCCCTTGCGCTACACGGGGCTGCGCGGCTCGGCGCTGGTCGAGGTCGAAGGCGCACAGGCGCGCGTGCTCGCCGCCGACGAGCAGGGACGAGTGGAGTTCGTGGTGGAACTGCCACCGCGCGGATCGATGTGGATCGAGTTGCGCCCGGCTCCGTGATCATCGAGCGCGGCTAGTCGAAGCCCTGCCATGCGCGGCGTGCCCGCACCTGCACGATGCGATCCTCCTCGGCGATCCACGCGCTCAAGTGGCCGCCCCACACGCAGCCACTGTCCAGTCCCCGCACGCGATCCTCGACGACCAGCCCCGCGGCCGCCCAGTGTCCATGGACCACCGTGCGCCGCTCGTCCCTGCGCTCCTGCCAAAGCCGCCACCAAGGTCGCCAGGGCGGCGCGGCATGCGCGGGTTCCTCGGCGGGGCGCGCGCCCGACTCGTCGCACAGGCGCACGTTGGTGGCGAAGGCGAGCTCGACGCGCTCTTCGTAGGGGGACAAGCCCGCAAGGCGCGCCACGGGATCGCTCCACGCCGGCGAAACGCCAGCGTGGACCAGCAAGCAATCGGAAAAGTCGCAGATGAATGGCCACTTTTCGAGCCAAGCCAGCAGCTCTTCCCGATCCGGCGCGGCGAGCACCGCATCCAGCGTGTCGCGCCGCCGTCCCGTGCGCAGGCCGCGCGCGAGGCGCAGCAGGTGCACATCGTGGTTGCCGAGCACGCCGCGCGCGGAGAGCCGCCGCAGGAGCCGCAGCGCGCCGAGCGAGTCCGGTCCGCGGTTGACGAGATCGCCGCAGCACCACAGCTCGTCCTGCGCCTCGTCGTAGCGCAAGGCCTCGAGCAGCATCTCGAGCTCTTCGCGGCAACCTTGGATGTCGCCGACGTAGATGCGCCGCTGGTGCGTCATGGTGCGGCAACATACACGCGCGAGGCCCCCGAGCCATGGCCGACGGCCAGTCCCGCCAATTCCAGCCGCACCAGCGCTCGCCGCGCGCGCTCGAGTCCGAGGTTCAAGCGCGCCGCGCACAGCCGCGCGCTGGCTGCGCCGCCCGGGCGCGAGGCTTCGATGCGTTGGCGCCGCAGCCACTCGAGCACGCGCCGCTCGTCCGCCGCCAAGTCGCGTTCCGATCCGCGCGCGAGCCGC
>SXXH01000066.1 GCA_005789645.1 Planctomycetia bacterium | reverse complement strand
CGCGGCGAGCGCGGGCGTGGAGGCCGGGATGCTCTCGGCCGCGGCGCAGACGCCGTCGAGCGACGCGGCCCGGCGGGCGGACGCGCGCCCGGGGCAGGACCTTGGCGCCGCGGTTCGAACGCAGGTCCCGCGTCGGGACGCGGAGAGGGTCCGGACTCCGGTCGCGCAGAAGGCCGTGGCCGCGGGACGGGAAACGCGTCTGGGCAGCGCCATGGTCGCGGTGCTGATGGTCCCGGCCAGGGTGGTGGTTCAGGACGCGGCGGCACCGGCCCACGCGGCACCGGCCCACGCGGTGGCTCCAAGAGCTGACGCTAGGCGCAGCAATTCCTCGAGCCAACTTCAGTCAGGGAGCGTGCTCGCTCGGGTCGCAGGGGGAGCGCTGGAAGTCGCGTCTCGATGTCCGAGGCGCGGTCGCGAGAGCCGACTGCCCGTTCACGCGGCCGGAGCATGACTTTTCCATGCGGCAGCCTCTCGCCAAGGGCCACGCCGTGGGGAATGATCCTTCCAACGCGCGCAGGATCGGTCGGCGTCCCGGCCACGAGCGCGCGACGAGGTGGCGTGCATGGCGACGACGATCGGCGTGATTGGGGGCTCGGGGTTGTACGAGCTGGAAGGCCTCGCGAACGTGCGCGAGGTGCAACTCTCGACGCCCTTCGGGCATCCCAGCGACAGCTACATCTGCGGCGAGTTGCAGGGCGTGCCCATGGTGTTCCTGCCGCGCCACGGCCGCGGCCACCGCATCCCGCCCAACGAGCTCAACTTCCGCGCGAACATCTGGGGGCTCAAGAAGCTCGGCGTCGAACGCATCCTCTCGGTGTCGGCGGTCGGATCGATGCGCGAGGACATCGCGCCGGGCGACTTCGTCGCCATCGACCAGTTCTTCGACCGCACGCGCCATCGCGTCGACACGTTCTTCGGCGATGGCGTCGTGGCGCACGTGATGTTCGCCGACCCGGTCTGCGAGGACCTGCGGCGCGAGGTCGTGGCCACGGGGCGTGCGCTCGGGCAAGTCGTCCACGACCGTGGCGTGTACGTGAACATGGAAGGACCGCAGTTCTCCACTCGCGCCGAGTCGCGCATCTACCGCTCGTGGGGCGTCGACGTCATCGGCATGACGAACCTGCAGGAGGCCCAGCTCGCGCGCGAGGCGGAGCTCTGCGACACGACGAGCGCCAGGGCGACCGACTACGACTGCTGGCACGAAGCACACGACGCAGTCACCGTCGAGCAGGTGGTGGCGGTCATGACGAAGAACGTCGGCAACGCCAAGCGCTTGGTGGCGGCGCTCGCGCCCAAGGTCGCGGCCATGCCGCGCTCCTGCGGCTGCGGTTCGGCGCTCAAGCACGCCATCATGACCGCCAAGGACAAGATCGGTCCCCAAGCGCGCCTGCGCCTCGACCTCCTCGTCGGCAAGTACCTGTGAGGCCTGCGCGCCAACGCTCCTCGCGAAGGCCGCGCCCGGTGGTGGCGCCGCTTGGGTGGCTCTTCGTCGCCGCCTGCGGGACGCTCTCCGACCAGCAGCTGATCGACCTCGCCGCGCGCGGCGGCGGCGTGCCGGCGAGCGCGGCGGAGGACGCCGGCGCCAACTCCGAAGTCGTCGTGCCTTCGCACCTCGACGATCATGGCGCCACGCGCCATGTGGCGGCGCTCGCGGGACGGTTGGACGCGGCGCGCATGCTCGGGGTGGTCTCCGAACTCGAGGTCCTGCGGCGCGAGAGCGGCAACGAGGACTACGATCGCGCGCTCGACCTCGTGCTGGCCCGCCTCGCCGACGTTGGATTCGGCCGGGAGCAAGGACTCGAGCTGCAGGTGCTCTCCTCCGAGCCCCGCCCGGCTTGGACGGGGCGGTCGGCGCGGCTGGAGATCCTCGAGGACGGCCGCGCCGAGACTCTCTTGGAGTTCGACTCCAGCGACGACCAAGATCGCTTGTTGCTGCCGACCTTCGCGCCTTCGGCCGAGGTCGAGGGCCCGATCGTGGCGCGCCTCGAGGACGCGACGCCCGGTTGCGTCCTCGTCGGCGCCGAGCCGCTCGACGGGCCGCGGCTCGCGTCGGCCAAGGAGCGCGGCGTCGCGTTGGTGGTGGCCGCGGACCTCGCGCGGTTCAACGTCGATCCCGCGGGGCGCGGCCGGCACGAGCATGCGGTCGGCTACCGCTCGGTCGCGCATCCCGCACCCTTGCCCGTGGCGCAGGTGTCGCCGCGCGTGCTGGCGCGGCTTGTCAAAAAAACAGGACAGATCGCGCGGTTCCGGGCGGTGGTCGAGATCGCGGAGCGGCCGGTGCGCACCGTGCTGGCCACCGTGGTCGGCGACCTGCGCGGCGGCGAGGAGGTCGCCGTGGCCGCGCACGTGCAGGAGCCCGGCGCTTGCGACAACGCCTCGGGCGTAGCGGCGGCGCTGGAGATGGCGGAGGCCGCCGCGGGACTGGCGCGCCAAGGCGCGCGGCCTTCGCGCAGCCTCGTGTTCGTGTTCGGCGACGAGATGCACCAGTCGCGCGCGCACCTCGCCGCCACGCGCCGCGGGGTCGTGGCGGCGATCGCCGCGGACATGCTGGGCGAGAGCCCCGAGCGCACTGGCGCCAAGGCGTTGCTCGAGCGCGAGCCCGATCCGGGTGCGTGGCGCATGCTCGCGCCCGACCAGCACACCGCTTGGGGCTCCACGACGGTCGAGCCCGCGGAGTTCGGCGGGGGAGGACTCGCCGTGGTGCTGCGGCAAGCCTTCCACGCCGTCGCGGCGAAGGAGCCTGGTTGGACCTTCGGCGAGCATCCCTACGAGGGCGGCAGCGACCACGTCGTGTACCTGCGCGCCAAGGTGCCCGCCGCGCTGGTGTGGCACTTCCCCGACTGGACCTACCACACATCGCTGGACCGGCTCGACATGGTCGATGCCGAGGAGCTGCGCCGCAGCGCTACGGTCGTCTTGTCGGCTGCGTTGTGCGTGGCGGACGCGCGCGCGCGCGACCTCGATGGCTTGCTGCGCGCAGCGCGCGCGGCGACCACCTTGCGCGTCGCGCGCGCGCGCGCCGCGGGCGACGCCGAACTCGAGGCGGCTTGGCTCGCGCACGAACTGGACGCTCGCGACCAGTTGCGTCGCTGGTGCCTCGGCCTCGACACGCCGCTCGAGCCGCGCAAGGTGCTCGGCTCGCCCCGCGGTTCCGGGGACGGAGCAACGACGACGATGGAGCAACGCGCAGGAGCGCAGGAGCAGCAGCCATGACGAACGACCACGAAAGCACCCCCGATCGCCGCGCCCTCTTGGCCGCCCTCGCCGCCGGCGCGGGCCTCGCCGCGTGCGCGACCCCCGGCGCCATCGAGCCCGCCGCGCCGCGTCCCGCGAGCGCCTCCCCCTCCGCCGCCACCGTCGCGCCGCGGCAGGCGCGCACGAACCATCCCGTGCTCGTCGGCAGCGCCAACGCGCTCCCCGGGTTCAAGCTCCACTACCAAGACCTGCTCGATGGCGCCGATCCGCTCGCCGTCGCCATCGAAGCGATCAAGATGGTCGAAGCCGATCCGCTGGACGACTCGGTGGGCCTGGGCGGGTTGCCCAACGAAGAGGGCGTGGTGCAGCTCGACGCGGCCTGCATGCACGGACCGCGGCACAAGTCCGGCGCTGTGGCGTGCATCGAGGACACCCTGCATCCCAGCGAGATCGCGCGCCTCGTGCTGGAGCGCACCGACCACGTGCTGCTCGTGGGCGCCGACGCAAAGCGGTTCGCGCGCGCCCACGGCCATCCCCACGCGAACCTCTTGACGGAGGCGTCGCGCCGCAAGTGGATGGATTGGAAGGAGACGATGTCGACGAACGACGATCGCCTGCCTCCGCCGCCGAAGCTGCCGCACCTTGGATCCACCGAGGCGCCAGGCGCACCCGCGCTGGCGCGCTCGCGGCGCGAGTTCCTGCGCGATCGCATCACCGGCACCGTGCATGTCTCCGCGCTCGCCAAGGATGGGGCGATCGCGTGCTGCACCTCCACCTCGGGTCTCGCGTGGAAGATCCCCGGACGGGTGGGGGACTCGGCGATCATCGGTTCGGGCCTGTACTGCGACCAGGAGGCCGGCAGCGCTGGCGCCACCGGCCGCGGCGAAGCCTGCGTGCTGGCGCAGGGCAGCCACGCGATCGTCGAGCTGTTGCGGCGCGGCGCCACTCCGCTCGAGGCGGGCCTCGCCGTGCTCGAGCGCGTGGTGCGCCAGACGCGGCGCCAGGCGCGCTGGCAGCCGGAACTCGTCGACGAGGCGGGCAGACCGAGCTTCAACCTCGTGTTCTACGTGCTCGGACTCGATGGCGAGGCGGCTGGCGTCGCGCTCAAGCGCGATCGCAGCGACGCGGGACAACTGACCTTCGCGCTGGCGACTCCCGATCGCGGTCCCCGCCTGGTCGAGGTCGTGGGCCTGTACGACTGAACACGCGCGCCGCGGGCGCGAGATGGATCAGCGCAGCGCGGCGTCGAACTCGTCGCGCGAGATGCGCCCGTCGCCATCCTTGTCGAGGCTGGAGACGATGGCCTGAGGACTGGCGGGGAGCACGAGCGGCCGCTGCAGTTCGACGAGGTCGCGCAGGTCGATGTTCCCATCGTTGTCGGCGTCCAAGCGGCGGAAGTCGCCGCACGGGCCGGCGATGCGCGCCGGCTCGCGCGAGCCCGTGTTGCGCGACTCGCGCGGCAGCGGAACTTCGAACAACTGCGCCAAGGTCATCTTGGGGGCGGGGGCGATCGGCTCGGCGGCGGGTGCCAGCGTCGCCGCGAGGCGGTTCAGCTCCTCCCCGTGCAGGCGCTTGTCGCCGTCCTTGTCCAGCGCCGACAAGAGCGCCGCCGGCGAGAGTTCCTTGTTCTTCGACTCGTCGACCACGCGCGCGAGTTCGCGCTCGCCCAAGGCCGAATCGCGATCCTCGTCGAACAGCGCCAAGAGGTCGGCGGCGGTGCGCGCGGGAGCGGCTTGGCGCGCGGGCTTGCGGCGCGGAGCCTCGAGCACTCCGCCGCGCTCGACGATCGCCTTCTGGCGGACCACGAACTCCTCGAGCGAGATGCGCCCATCGCGATCGGAGTCGAAGGCCGCGAAGGCCTGGCGATCGAGGCCCATGCTGTCGGCCGACTCCTTGAAGGAGATCCAGCCGTCGCCATTCCAGTCGGCCAACGCGAAGTACGCTTGCGCGGTCTCCGCCACTTCGTCGAGCGGCGAATTCCGTTGCGCCGGCGCGAGGGCCACGAGGATCAGTGCGGTGTGCAGCATGTCTTCAGCAGTAGTTCGGCGCCCAAGCGGCGCGCGCGTCAGGAAAAAAGTTCGTCGCGGGCTTCGCGCGAGCGATCAAGGCGCGCTGGCGGCGGCGAGCAGCGTTTCGGCCACCCGATCCACATCGGCGTCCGACAGGAACGGATGCACCGGCAGGCACACGACCTCGCGCGCGAGGCGTTCGGCGTTGGGAAAGTCGCCCGGCCGGTAGCCCCAGGGCTTGGCGGCTTCCTGCATGTGCACGGGCGAGGGATAGTGCACCTGCGCGTTGACCTGCTTGGCGCGCATGCGCTCCAGCACGGCTTCGCGCGAGGCGGCGTCGACGATCCTGACGGTGTATTGGTGGTACACGTGCACGCTGTTCGCGCGACGCACCAGCGGCACGACCGCGCTCGAACCCTTGAGCGCCGCGTCGTAGCGCGCCGCGATGGCTGCGCGGCGAGCGTTCCATCCGGGCAAGTGCGGCAGTTTGCAGTTGAGCGCCGCGCCCTGCAGTCCTTGCATGCGCGAGTTGGTGCCGAGCTCGGCGTGCGTGTAGCGCACGGGCGAGCCGTGCTCGCGCACGCGACGCGCCTTCTGCACCACCTTCTCGTGGCGCGACAGCACCATGCCGCCTTCGCCGCAGGCGCCGAGGTTCTTCGTGGGGTAGAAGCTGAACGCCGCGGCGTCGCCGAGCTGGCCGCAATTGACGCCGTCGCGCGAGGCGCCGTGGCTCTGCGCGCAGTCCTCGACCAGGCTGATGCCGCGCTTGTCGCACAGCGCGCGGAAGCCCTTGATGTCGACCATCTGGCCGTAGAGGTGCACCGGCAGGATGGCCGTGGTCTTTGAGTCGCAGGCGGCCTCGGCCTTCTCGAGGTCGAGCAGGCCGGTGTCGAGCTCGACGTCGGCGAGGCGCGGGGTCGCGCCCATCCACGCGATGGCGCCCGCCGAGGCGAAGAAGGTGAATGGCGTCGTGACCACGTGGTCGCCGGGCGCGACGCAGGCGGCGCGCAGAGCCACCACCAGCGCGTCGGTGCCGTTGGCCACCGCGACGCCGGGGTTGGGCACGCCGCAATGCGCGGCGAAGGCCTTCTCGAAGGCCTCGACTTCGGGCCCGAGGATGTACTGCCCGCTCCTCAGCACGCGCAGCAGGGCTTCTTCGAGCACGGGGCCCACGGCCGCGCGCTCCGCGGCGAGGTCGACGGGGCCGATGGGGCGGAGCTGGTTGGCGGCGGTCGCGGTGATGGTCATCGCCAGCCATGGTAGCGCAAGGACCGCCTCGGCCACAGCCGCGCGGTCCTCGCCGTCGCCCCCCGAGTCCGAGCTCCGCTCAGCCTCCCAGGCTGTCGGGCGGCTTGGTCAGGTGCCCGTCGTCGGCCGGGGCGGTGAGCACCTTCTTGAAGCACCAGAAGGTCAGTCCCCAGACGAACACCAGGGATGTCACCATGAACACGAATCCGAAGGTGGTCATCGTTCAGCTCCTTCCTTGGGGCAGGTCCTCGTCGGGCAGGCGGTCGCCGTCCACGTCGAGTCCGGCGGCGCGCCAGCGGCGCACCCCGATCGCGGTGCAGGCGACGAGGAACGCGATGGTCGCCAGCACGAGCAGCACCGAGTTGCGCGCCACCTCGTTCTTGCCGAGGCCTTCGACCCATCCCGGCAGCGTCAGCCACGCGAAGCGGCCGATGGTGATCGCCAGGTAGAGCGGCGCGACGTACTTGATGACGAACCAGAAGATGCGCGGGATGCGCATCGCGGAACCGTGGTGCGCCTCCTTCATGCCCGCGTCCATGCCCCAGATCCAGCCGAAGGCGATCACCTGCACGAAGGCGAGCACCACGATCAGGAAGGTGCCGACCCAGTCGTCGATGGTGCCTAGCGCGGTCATGCCACCCGAGTACCACACGCACCAGCCGGCGCCGATGGCGCCGAGCAGCCCGACCAGGGCCGCCGCCTGCTTGCGGCCGACGCCCAGCGACTCCTCGAGGAACGCCATCGTCGGCTGGTACATCGAGATCGAGCTCGTGATGGCCGCGAGGAACAGCATGAAGAACCACAGGAAGCCGAACAGGTTTCCGAGCGGCATGTGGGCGAACACGATCGGCAGGGTCGAGAAGCCCAGGCCGAAGGTGCCGCCGCTGACGGCCTCCGCCGTGCCGGCGACGCCGAGGAACACCACGGCTGCGGTGAGCGTGATCATGCCGCCGAAGCCGACCTCGAACAGCTCGTTGGTGGCCGACGCGGTCAGGCCCGAGAGGACGAGGTCGTCCTTCTTCTTCATGTACGAGGCGTAGTTGATGATCACGCCGAAGCCGACCGACAGGCTGAAGAAGATCTGGCCGGCGGCCGCGATCCAAGCCTTGGGGTTGGCGAGCGCGTCCCAGTCGGGATTCCACATGAAGCCGAGGCCGGCCGAAACCGAGCGGTCGTCGCCGTGCGAGTCGAGGGTCAGCACGCGCGCAAGCACGAAGATCGCGCAGATCGCCATGGCCGGCATGGCCCACTTGCAGAAGGTCTCGATGCCGCCCGACAGGCCGCGGATGACGAGCCAGATGTTGACCGCCAACACCGCCAGCGTGATCCACACGATGGATGAGATCCCGTCGGCGAACAGCGCGCCGTCGCCGGAGGTGCCGGCGGTGGCGGCGAAGAAGCCCTTGGCGGCGGCGGCCTGCGCCTCGTTGCTCGAGGCGGTGTCGATGCCCAGCGCCGGAGCACCGGTGAACAACGCCTTGGCGTACTCGATCGCGTAGCCGAGGCACCAGGCCTCGATGAACACGTAGTAGAAGCTGACGGCGAGCGGGATAAGCACGCCGATGACGCCCAGGTAGCGGAACAGCGAGCCCCTGCCCACGGCTCCCATGATGGCCGGCGCCGAGTGGAAGCCCTTGCGACCGCCATAGCGCCCCATCGTCCATTCGGCCCATCCGATCGGGATGCCGAGGAAGATCAGCGCAGCGAAGTAGGGGATCATGAACGCCCCGCCGCCGTTGTCCGCCGCCTGGCCGGGGAAGCGCAGGAAGTTGCCGAGGCCGACCGCGGAGCCCGCGACGGCGAGGATCACGCCGAGGCGGCTGCCCCATTCTTGTTTCTGGCTCATCGTGTCGTCGTCTCCGGGGGAAGAGCGAGGTGTTCCGGGCGAAGCCTAGCCCCGCGCGAGCACGCGCGGCAACGGTGGCGGCGCGAAAACGCCCGGGGAGGGCGCGCCGCGAGTGCTCGCGCTCAGCCCTCCGCCTCGCGGCGGCGCGCCTCTTCGTCGCTGATCTTCGCCATCGACACCCCGGTGAAGCCGTAGGCGATGGACACCAGCGGACAGGCCCAGTTGAGGATCGCCCACGGCGCGTACGCGGTGGTGGCGACGCCAAGGACGGTGGCCATCTGCACGCCGCAGGTGTTCCAAGGCACCAAGGCGCTCGTCACCGTGCCCGAGTCCTCCAAGCAGCGCGACAGGTTCTTCGGGTGCAAGCGCGCCTTCAGGAAGGCCGGGCGGAACATGCGGCCGGGCACGACGATCGCCATGTACTGGTCCGAAGTCAGCACGTTCGTGCCGAAGCACGTGGCCACGGTCGCCGCCACCAGCGAGCCCGTGCCGCGCACCAGCGACAGGATCGCGCCCGCGATGGCGCCGAGCATGCCGCTCCTCTCCATGACGCCGCCGAAGGACAGCGAGCAGAACACGATGGCGATGGTGGCCATCATCGCCTTCATCCCGCCCTTGCCGGAGATCAGCGACTCCACCGCCTGCGCGCCCTCGCCGGCGCCGAACGCGCGCTCGTAGCCGCTCCACAGCACGCCGAAGTAGCCCTGCACGTCGCCGAGGAGTCCGTCGGCGCCGCGCGGTTGCAGGAAGAGGCCGATGGCGACGGCCGCGAAGGTGCCGGCGAACAGCGCCGGGATGGCGGGCTTCTTCAGCACCACGAGCAGCAGCACGAGCGCCGGCGGCAGCAGGAGCCACGGCGACAGGACGAAGCCCTCGCGCAGCGTCGCCACCACGCCTTCGACGCGCGCCAGCGAGTCCGCGCCCTGCTCGTGGGCGTCGAGGCCGAGGACGGCGTACGCGCCGAGCGCCAGCAGCAAGGCCGGCGTCGTCGTCCAGACCATGTGGCGCACGTGCTCCATCAGGTTCGAGCCCGCCATGGCGGGAGCGAGGTTGGTCGTGTCCGACAGCGGCGACATCTTGTCGCCGAAGTAGCTGCCCGAGACGATCGCGCCGGCCACCATGCCGGGCGAGATCCCCATCGTCGTGCCCACGCCCATCAATGCGACGCCCACCGTGCCGGCGGTCGTCCACGAACTGCCCGAGGCCAGCGACACGACGCAGCACACGAGGCAGGCGGTCAAGAGGAACACGCCGGGCGAGATCAGGTCGAGGCCCCACACGATCAGCGCCGGCACGACGCCCGCCTTGATCCACGCGCCGATCAGCATGCCGACGATGGCGAGGATGACGATCGCCTGCATCGCCTGGCCGATCGAGCGGAACATGGCCTTCTCGAGCTCTTCCCAAGGCAGCTTGAGCACCCAAGTGGCGATGGCCGCGGCCACCGCGGTGGCGATGGCCAGCGGCACCTGGTTGTCGGCCGAATCGAACATGCGCACGTTGAGGACCAGCAGGCCCACCAGCGCCAGCACGGGGACCAGCGAGATGGAGAGCGAGGGCTTGGGGGTCGTCGAGTCGATGTTCATGGCGCCTTTTGCGAGGAGGGAGTCGCGGTCGGCGTCGCCTCGGAGGGCGGCGGCTTGATGCTGTAGTCGGGCAGCGGCGGCGGACCGTCGAGGGCCTCGACGAGGTCTTGCTTGTCGTAGGTGCGCGCGCGCGCCAGCCACGCCACGAGTTCCGCGGTGCACCCCGCGGCGTCGACCGCGCCGAGGCTGCGCGCATGCGGCGTATCGGAAGCCGTGGCCGCGGCCCAGGCGAGGACCGGCACGCCGGAGGGATCGCGCTGCGCCGCCGCGGCGCGCTCCGCGTCCGACAGCACGCACAACGCCACGACCTTGTCCTCTTGCACGAGCCGCTCGAGCGCGCGCGCCACGCCCTCCGGTCGTCCTTGGTCGTCGTAGCACAAGAGCCGCACGGGGCGTCCCCTGGCGCCCCCGCGCGCGTTGAGACGCTCCAACTCGAGCTCGAGGGCCGCGCGCCGCGGACCATCGACGCCACCCAGGTCACCCAACGCGCCCACGACGATCGGGCTCGCGTCGCGCTCGACGGGCGGCCGGCGCAGGTCCTCGAGACCATCGCGACAGGCGCCGATCGACGCCGCGAGGCCGAGCGCCAGGATCCGCGCGGCTCCAAGGCTCGCGAGCGCAAGGCGCAAGAAGCAGCGCGGCGAGGATGCGGGAGGGGGATGACGCAAGCCTTGCGGAGCCGACGCTGCGCGTCGCTCGTCCGATGCGTAGCATGGTACGCATCGCGCGTCGCGCGCGCGACCCAAGCCATGCCCATCTTCCTCCACGCTTGCCTCGCCTGCATCGCCGCCCTGCCCGCCGCCCCGCGTCCTTCGACGACGCAAGGTGAGGGACGGCCTGCTCCCGCGCCCGTCGCCGATCTCGACCAGGAGGGTCTGGAGCGGGTCGCGCGGGAGATCCAGGCCGAGGTCGAGGCCTTGCGCGGACTGGCGTTCAAGGCGCCGGTGCGTGTCAAGTTGGCCGGACAAGCCGAGTTCCTCGACTACGCGCGCCGTCGCCAGAAGGAGACCGAGAGCGAGGGCCGCATGCGCCGCGACGAGTCCATCGCCAAGCTCCTCGGGCTCGTCCCCGGCGAGATGGACCTCGAGCGCACGTTGATGGCGATCCTCGAGAAGCAGGTCGGCGGGTTCTACGACCCCAAGGAGGACGCGTTCTACCTGATGGGCGGGTTCAACGGCGGCGTCGCCAAGATCATCCTCGCGCACGAATTGGCGCACGCGCTCGACGACCAGCACTACGACCTCGACGCGGGCACGCGGCGTTGCGGCGAGGACAGCGATCGCGAACTCGCGTGGCGCTCGGTGGTCGAAGGCTCGGGCACGGCGGCCATGAACCAGTGGTTCCTCAAGCACAGGAAGGAGGTCGACCCGAACGACCTCGCCAAGGCCCAGTCGCTGGGCGGCCCCGAGCTCGCCGCCGCGCCGGGCTGGTTGTGGAAGCCGCTGGTCGCCTCGTACCTGCGTGGCGAGGGCTTCCTCGTGCGCCAAGGCGGACTGAACCTGTTGATGGCCAAGCCCAAGGCCGCCGACCTCGACCAGGCCCTCAAGGCCCCGCCCGTCTCCACCGAACAGATCCTGCATCCCGAGAAGTACTGGGATCCGGCCAAGCGCGACGAGCCGCGCAGCGTCGAGCTCGATCTCGCGGTCCCGCCGGCTGGCTGGAGGGTCGTGGCGCAGGACACCTACGGCGAGCTGCTCTTGGCGCTCTTGACGACGCCGCGCGACCAGCGCAAGGGGCTCGATGTGTCGAACCCCGCCAACGTGCTGGCCATCGAGTACACGAACGAGGCTGCGGCTGGTTGGGACGGCGATCGCCTCGCGCTCCTCGAGCGCGAGGGCGCCATGGCGCTTGTCTGCGCGACCACCTGGGACACGCCGGCCGACGCCGAGCAGTTCGCCGCGGCGGCGCGCGCCAACCTCGTGCCCGACGCGGCCGCCAAGGGCCTCGCCGCGCGAGCGGTGTTGGTCGAGCGGCGCGGCGCGGCCGATGTCGTGATCGTCGCCGCGTCCGTCGCGCTGCCGTCCGAGGAGCTGCGCGCGCTCGAGCCCAAGTACAGCTTGCGCTGAGCGGCGGTCGCGCCGTCAACCAAAATTGACACGCGCGCGACCCTGCGGACCAGGCAGGCCGCCGCGCACCCGACCAGCGAAGAGGAACACGCCTTCGATGCGCGCGCCGACGCGCGGCGGCTCGATGCCTTCCGCTTCGCGCTGCCAGCGCGAGCACAGCGCCCGGATCGGGCGCACCGGGCAATCCAGCTCGAGCACCTCGTACGGCTCGCCCGAGCAGGGGTTCTTCTCGCGCAGGATGCGCGTGATGCGCGCCGACAACTCCATGGCGCCCGACGGATCGTCGGGGCCCGCCAAGGGCGCGAGCCACGCTCCGCGCTCCCTGCCCAAGGCCTCCGTCCGCTCGCAACCCTGGTCGTCGCCGATGTAGGAGACATCCAGCGCCAGCGCGCACAGCTCGAGCGCCAGCACGTGGTCGCGCGCCAGCCGCGCGGGCAACTTGCGTGCGTCGACGAGGCAGGCGCTGGCGTGGTAGCCGCCAGTGGTCGCGTCGGCTCGCTCGTCGGGCGCGCCAGCCCGCGCCCCGTCCGCCAGCACGCGACCCGAGACCAGCGCGTCGAAGCGCGCGTCGGCGATCCGCTTGCGGCCGTGCACGGCGAGGCGCAGGCGATGCGGCGAAGCGCACAAGGGCAGGCACGACCAAGGACCGTCGCCGTCGCGCTCGACCAGCACCTCGACGAATTCGCCGAGGCGCAGGCTGCGGTGCGTCGCCGCGGCGCCGCGCCACGCGGCCGGTTCGCCGCGCTCCAAGGCGGCCTCGACCAGGCGCCGCAGCGGCCAATTCGGCGGGAAGCCGATGCACTCGAGCAGGAAATCCATGGGGGAGCCCCCAGCGAGTCTGGCAAGCGCGCACCGACCCGTCCAAGCCTCGGTTAGGATCCCGCCCCATGCTCCCCCCGCGGCTCGTCCCGGCCCTTTGCGCAGGCCTCCTCTTCGCCGCCTGCGCCGGCCTGCCCGCCTCCAAGGCGCCCTCGTTCTCCCGCCCGCAGCGCGAGCTCGTCTCGCGCCAGGTGCCGTTCGACGTCGAGCACTACGCCATCGAACTGGCGCTGCATCCCGAACGGCGCGCGATCGAAGGCACTTGCCGCGTGCGGTTGTGGGCCACCGAGGCGCGCGTCGAAGAGGTCGTGCTGGACTTGCAAGGGCTCGAGGTGCGGAGCGTGGTCGACGATCGCGGCGCGCGGCTCGCGTTCGAGCACGCTGGCGACAAGCTCGAGATCCGCCTCGCGCGTCCGCTAGCGCGCGACGAGTGGTGCGAACTCGTCGTCGCCTACGGCGGCTCGCCGCGCACGGGATTGCACTGGGCCGGCGTGGTCGACGGCGCGCCGACGCAGGCGTGGACGCAGGGCGAATGCGACGAGGCGCGCGGCTGGTTCCCGTGCTTCGACGAGCCGCGCGAGCGCGCCACGCACGAACTCGTGGTCGACGCTCCGGCGCATTGGACGATCGTCGCCGCCGGCGAGCGCCTCGAGCGCGTCGAGTCCGGCGCGCGCGCCCGCGAGCGCTGGCGCGCGACCTTCCCGCACCCGAGCTACCTCGTCACGCTGGCAGCCGGCGAGTTCGCCAGCGCGCAGGGCGAGTTCGGCTCCACGCCGCTCTCCTTCCACGGGCCGCGAGCGTTGGCCGACGAGCTGCTGCCGGCGTTCGAGGAGACGGACGAGATCCTCGCGTACTTCTCCGAGCTGACCGGAGTGCGCTACCCCTATCCGAAGTACGCGCAGACCTGCGTCGACGACTTCCACTACGGCGGCATGGAGAACCTGTCGGCCACCACCTTGACCGACACGGCGCTGTTCGACGCGAAGGGCCGCGTGGACCAGCCGATCACGGGGCTCGTCGCGCACGAAGCCGCGCACCAGTGGTTCGGCGACCTCTTGACCTGCGCCGAGTGGTCGGAGATCTGGCTCAACGAGGGCTTCGCCACGTACTTGACGCTCATGTGGACGGAGCGCTCGCGCGGGCGCGACGCGTTCTTGTGCGAGATGCGCGACACGCAGGAGTCCTACCTGCGCATGGCGGGCGAGCGTTCGCGGCGCGCCGTGGTCCACGGCTTCGGGCGCGAGCCCATGGAGCTGTTCTTCAGCGGTCATGTCTATCCGGGCGGAGCCGCGCGGCTGCAGCTCCTGCGCGGCATGCTGGGCGACGAGCGCTTCGAGGCGGCGTTGCGGCGCTGGACCGGCTTGAACCAAAACCGCGCCGTGACCACGGCCGAGTTCGTCGACTGCGTCGAGGTGTCGAGCGGACTCGATCTGGCGCGCTTCGAGCGCGAGTGGCTGCGCGGACGCGGTCACCCGATCGTCGTCGCGCGCCACGAGCGCACGGCGTCCGGCGTGGTGCTGCACCTCGAGCAGGTGCAAGACGCCGGTTCGGGCATCCCCGCGGGGTTCGCCTTCCCGCTCGAGGTGGAGTTCGGCGACAAGGCCGGCGGCGAGACGCGTCGTGTCGAGGTCGACGAGCGCGTCGAGCGGTTCGAGTTCGCGCTCGATCCAGGCTTCGAGTGGTTGCGGCTGGATCCGGGCGCGCTCGTGCCCATGGATCTGCGACACTCGATCTCCGCCGACGAAGCGCTGGCGCAACTGGCGCACGCCAACGACGCGCAAGGCCGCCGCGCGGCGGCGCGCCTGCTCGGCAAGGAACTGCGCGAGGGGACCGACGCGCGGCTCAAGCAGAGGATCGGCGCGGCGCTGCTCGAGCGCTTGGCCGCGGAGCGCGTCAAGGAGCCCAAGGTGGCCATCGTGCAGGCGCTGGCGCCGTTCGCGGCGGACGAGGCGCATGCCGCGCTGGCTTCCGCCGCCGCGGGCGATCCGTTTCCCGCGGTGCGCGTCGCGGCGCTCGAGGCGCTTTTCACGGTCGCTTCGCGGTTGTCGCCCGAGGCGCGGACCGCGCTGGTCGATGCGGCCCGCGCGAGCGCCGCGGACGGGCCTTCGTGGGCGGTCGAGGGCGCGGCGGTGCAGTTGCTCGCTGCTTGCGGCGCGCTCGACCTGGATGGGCTGCGCGCGCAACTCGCAGTCGCCAGTCCGCACGGCGCACGCGAGTCGCGCGTCGTCGCCGCCATCGGACGCAGCGCGGATCCGCGCGCGCGCGAAGTGCTGGAGGAACTCGCGCTCGACGCCGCGCGCGCCGACGCGACGCGCGGCGTGGCCTTGTCCGCGCTCGCGCCGGCGCTGCAGTCCGATCCGTCGCTCGTGCGGCGGTTGCTGGCCTTGCTCGAGTCCGATCGCTATCGCGTGCGGCGCGCGGCGATCGAACAACTGGGCCGGGTGCGCACCGCCCAGGTCGCCGCCGCGCTGCGCGAGTTGCACGCGCGCTCGGCCTACGACGACGAGCGCTTGCGCATCGAGGACAGTCCCGCGCTCCAGCCTTGAGCGGGACGAGGCGACGCCCATGCGCGAGGAAGCACGGCTCGAGGTCGACCGCGCGTTGCTCGACGACATGCGAGTGGCCTTGTTGGCCGAGTTGGGGGCGCGCGCCATCTACCCGCTGCTGGCGCGCGCGCTCCGCGACCGCGAACTCGCGGTGCTGTTGGCGGAGTACGGCCGCGAAGAGGTGGAGCAGGTGGAGCGCCTGCGGGCCTTGATGGCCGCGCTGGGGGCCGCTCCACCCGCGCGCTCGCGTCGGCGCGAGGTGCTGGCGTGGTTGTTGGCGCAGACGACGCGCTGCGGCGGCCGGGCCTTGACCCTGCGCTTGTGCAGCGAGTCCGAGCGCCAGTTGGCTCGTTGGTACAGGGGACACGCGGCCTACCTCGTGCGCGTGGGGCACTTGGCCCGGGCGCGCGAGTGCGAAGAGCTGGCGCTGCTGAAGCAGCGCCACGCGCAAGGACTGGCGGCCTGGGTGCGGGAATGAGACCCAAGGCCGGCCAACGCCTGTCCGGGCGCGGGTGCTTCGCCTACCATGACGCCCATGGCCCCGCTGCTGACCACCACGTCCTTGCCGAGGATCGGCGATCCCGCCCCCGACTTCGAGGCACCGTCCACCCACGGCAACCTGCGCTTCTCCAACTGGCGCGGGAACGAGTGGGTGGTGCTGTTCTCGCACCCGGCCGACTTCACGCCGGTGTGTTCGACCGAGATGGCCGAGTTCGCGCGGCGAGCGAAGGATTTCGAGCAGCGCGGCGTCAAGCTGCTCGGCCTGTCGATCGACTCGATCCACAGCCACTTGGCGTGGCGCGAGAACCTCAAGCAGGTGCTCGGCGTCGAGTTGCCGTTCCCGATCATCGCCGACATGACGATGGAGGTCGCGCGCCTGTACGGCATGCTGCACGATCGCGTGTCCACCGTCGCCACGGTGCGCGCCGTGTTCGTCATCGACGGCAAGGGCGTGATCCGCGCGCTTGTGTACTACCCCATGAGCGTCGGGCGCAACATGGACGAGATCTTGCGCCTCGTCGACGCCTTGCAGACGACCGACGCCCACGCTTGCGCGACACCGGTCAACTGGCGTCCCGGCGAGGCGGTGATCGTCCCGCCGCCCAAGACCGTCGACGAGGTGGCCGAGCGCTTGTCGCGCACCGACACCGAACGCATCGACTTCTACCTGTCGAAGAAGAAGCTCTGATCGTATCCGAGATCACTGCGCGGCCCGAAACCAGCGCGCGGCGCCATCACCGGGACCAGCGCGCGGCGCCATGACCGCGACCAGCGCGGCGCGTTCGCGATCCAGACCTTCAACGCGGCTCGTGCAGCGTGACGACCGCGCCGATCGCGTCGATCGCGTGGCGCGACTCGCGGCCCGAAGGCCAACGCACCGTGCATTGGTCGATCTTGCGCGCGTCGCCTAGTCCGAAGTGCAACTCGGGCGGGTTGCCCGAGAGGTAGCCCGTGCCGGCGCGCAACGAGCGGCGCAGCCGCCTGCCCCCGACTTCGAGCGTCGCCTCGGCGCCGATCGCGTGCGTGTTGCCGTCGGCCCCGGAGAGCCGCAGCACGATCCACGCGTCGCTGCGCGGCGTGCGGTTCTCGAGCAGGCGCGCCACGCCGTTGTTGGCCGTGACTACCAGATCCAGGTCGCCGTCGCGGTCGTGGTCGGCCGCGCACATGGCGCGCGACGCCAAGGGCCGTGCGAAGGCCGCGCCCGCGCGTGCCGTCGCGAGCACGAACCGACCTTCGCCGCCGTTCTCGTAGTAGTGCGCTGGTTGGCCCACGCAGATGCCCGTGCCTTCGTAGTCGGGGCCCGTGTAGCCGTTCGCCAGCGCCGCGTCGAGATCGCCGTCGTTGTCGAAGTCCGCCAGTTCCACGCCCCAACCGGTCAAGCCCACGCTCGGGCGCGCCACGCCGGCTTCCACGGCCTTGTCGCGGAAGGTGGCGACGCGGCTGCGCGCCGAGTTGTGCGACAGGAGGTTGTTGACGTACAGCGCATTGGACTCGAGCTGCCAGTTGCTGACGAAGAGGTCTTCGTCGCCGTCTCCATCGATGTCGCCGGCGGCGAGCCCCATCGAGCCGCGCGGATCGTCGAGCCCGGAGCTGAAGCCGACATCCTTGAACTTGCCGCCGCCCTCGTTGCGCCAAAAGCGGTTGGGCGAGACGTCGTTGGCCAGCGACAAGTCGAGGTCGCCGTCGCGGTCGAAGTCCCAGAACAAGGCCTGCATGCCGCGGCCGGCGGGATCGTCGAGCTTGAGCTCCGGCGCGACATCGCGGAACGCGCGCGCGAAGAGCGCGCCGTCCGCCGCCGCCTCGACCGCGGGCGCGGGTTCGTTCAAGAGCAGCGACTTCACTTCGCCCGGGAACGCGTACGGCAGCATCGCCACCG
The DNA here is from genome assembly GCA_005789645.1 of Planctomycetia bacterium. GTDB lineage: Bacteria > Planctomycetota > UBA1135 > UBA1135 > SXXH01. The sequence goes on along the minus strand of SXXH01000066.1, from coordinate 15,940 downwards.
GATCCTCGCGTTGGTAGCGGTCCTCCTCGAGCGGCGGCATGGCCGCCTCGTCGTAGCGCAGGTAGCTCGTGACATACAGGTCGAGGTCGCCGTCGCGATCGACGTCGGCCGCCGCCGCCGCCGTGTACCAGCGTCCGTCCGGCAAGCCGAGGGCCGCGCTGCGCTCGTGGAAGCGTCCATCCGCGTTGACCATCAGGCGCGCGCGCCCGCGTTCGAGCGCCACGAGATCGAGATCGCCGTCGCCGTCCAGATCGACGAACAAGGCGCCCATGCCCGCGCCCACCAGCGCCAAGCCGCGCGCCTCCGTCTCGTCGACGAAGCGCCCCGCGCCGAGGTTCCTGTGGAAGCGCGCCGACTGCGGAGCGAGCCCCGCGCGGCCTGCGCCCTGCGGCAGGTACAAGTCGAGCAGCCCGTCGCCGTCTACATCGCCCCAGGCCGCTCCGGGTCCCATCGTCGGCCGGATGTCGAGTTGCAGGTCCTCGCCTTCGACATGCAGCAGGCGCACTCCGCTGGCCGCGGTGGCGTCGACGAAGAGCTCGTCCGGCGCGCTTGGCGCCGCGCGCGTGGGACCGGGTGCGGACTTGGTCCTGTCCAACGACAGCTGCAGCACCAAGGTGCGGGTGCGCCCGGCCGGCGCGTCGTCGCCGAAGTCCCAGGACGACTCCAGGCTGGCGCCGTTCGCCAGCGCGTGCGTCCCGTCCCGTTCTGTCAAGAATTCTGGACGCGTGGCGCGCGGGACCCGCCACTCATCCTCCTCCAGCGCGATCCGCGTCGCGCGCGCGATCTGCACTTGGTCCAGGTCGCCTTGCAGCACGTCGATGCGCGCCTGCGTGGAACCGGAAGGAATCGCCAGCACGAGCGCGTCGGTGCCGCGACTGCGTGTGCTCGCCTGCAGGGTCCGCGCTTCACCCTCCAGCGTGAAGCGCACGCGCGCATGCAGCGGAGCTTCATCCGCGCGCCGCACGGGCACGAGCACCAGGCTCTCGCCTTCCTGCGCGTCGCGCCAGGTGGCCAGCAGGGCGCCGCGCACGCCTTCGCCATCCTGGCGCAGCGTGTAGGGCGACTCGTCGAACTGGTCGCTCGCGCGCACCACCTGCCACGCGCAGCGCGCCTGCGCCAAGCGCCAGACTTGCTGCGGCTCGCTCCCGAGCCCCGCGTCGACCTGCACAAGTCGCTCTTCGAGCGCGTGTTCGATCAACTGCATGCGCGGCCGACCGAGGTGCACCTCGCCGGGATCGTCCGCCACGCAGCGCAGCACCAAGCCCTCGTTGCCGCGCACCACGCGCGTCACCATTTCCGAGCGCGAGTGCAGCGGCACCAAGGCGAGACCATCGTCCAAGCCGCAGACGACTTGGAAGCCCTCCTCCGCGCGGGCCTCGAGGCGCGGCGCGACTTGGCCGGTGGTGGTCGGAACTTGCTCGATCTGGCCTTGCGCGTGCGCGGCGAGGCACAAGGCTGTCGTGGTGAGGCAGAGCGGCATGGCCGCAGTCTGCACGCTCGCTGGCGGTCGCGCAAAAGTCGAACCGCGCGCGCCGATCGTGTCGATCGGCCCACGCGGCTCGTTGGCGAGCATGCGACGCGCGGCCTCGTGCCTCGGCGACCACGCGGAGGCGAACTACATCTTCAGATCGCGGATCTCGTCGATGGCGAAGTCCAGGCTGATCTCCTGGTCGATGTTGATGATGCGTCCGGTGCCCTTGAACGGGTTGAAGATCAGTGCACCCGTCACGAGACGACCGTCCTTGAAGTGGATGGTCACCTTGTCGGCGGTGCGGGCCCCCAGCAGCATGTCGTAGATCCGGTCGGGAAGCAGCTCGCGGCTCTTCTTGGTGGTGCTCATTGTGTGCGGTCGAGTCCGTCTGGCGTGTGGGGGGCCGTGCGTCGCCTCCGGCGCGTCCGGAAGCGGCGTGTGCGTCGTCCTAGGTTGTCGTCTGGCGCGCGTCGCGTGGCGGGCGCGCCTTCTTGGTTCATCGAAGAGGCGCACCAGCGTCGCGGTGCTGGACGTGGTGCAGCGTCGGCCGCAGCTGCGGCAGCAACTCGTCCAGGCGCTCGACGAGCAGCCGCGACCAGGTCTCGAAGTTCGCTCCGCGCGCCAGCAGGCAGCGCAGATCTTCGACCGGCACGAGCCGACCTTCCATGCGGTCGGTCTCCTTGATGGCGACGGTGCCGAGGATCTCGACCACCTGCACGAGTCCCACGTGCACGGCGCCCACCGAGTTGGTGTCGTCGTTGATCAAGCCGACGCGGCGCACGGTCCACGTGCCGCGGACATCGAGCTCTTCTTCGATCTCGCGGCGCGTGCAAGCGTCGAGCACGCTCTCACCCTCGCCCCGGTCCACTGGGTTCACATGCCCGCCGGCGCCAATCGAGTGCTTGTCCTGCAGCCGCGCGTCTCCGCCCGAGGTGCGGCGCATCAACAGCACGCGCCCATCGCACAGGACCACGTTGTAGGGAATGACCTGCTTGACGCTGGGCTGGCGCTCGGCCCAGGCGCGCTCCACGAAGTACGCCTCCCCGGCCAGGAGCGCCTCGAAGCGCTGCTGGTCGTATTGGTCCACGCCTGTCCCAAACGGCAGCAACCCGAGGGGGTAGCAGTCCGGGAACAGGCTGGTTCTGGGTAGGACGTAGACGAACTCCATGGGCGGGACCCCCGCGTCGGTCTGGGTTGGTCGTGCGGTCGACCGACGGCGGATCGGGGGGCGGCGCCGGCGGTGTTTTGCGCACCACGGGTACCGTCAGCGGATCCTAAGGCAACCTCGCGAAAATCGTCAAGATCGTCCGCCTACTTCATCCCAATTCCACAACCGGTTGTGGTTGGGGACCCTGCAGAAAGAAGCGCGATGCGAGCGGCCCTGTACGCCGGATTCTGTGCCCTCGCCTTGCGGGAGGCGGCGACCATTTCTCTGGGACCGACCTCGCGGCCGGCCTCGAACGACCTACCCGGAGCGTTGTGGGCGCGGGTCTCGCCGCGAAACGCTCCCTATTTGGTCTTTCTCCGGATGGGGTTTGCCCTGCCAGTTCCGTCACCGGAACCGCGGTGCGCGCTTACCGCACCGTTTCACCCTTGCCGCGCGAACGCGGCGGTTTGTTTTCTGTGGCACTTTCCCTGGCCTCGCGACCGGTTGCTGTTGGCAACCATCCTGACCCGTGGAGTCCAGACGTTCCTCCCCGGCGCCTCGCGGCCCCGGAGCGGCCGCCCAGGCCACTCGCATCGCGGCGGGATCCTAGCACATGCTCCCGAGCGGCCCTTGCGCGCGGGCCTGCAGGCGAGAATCCTCTACTGCATGAGCGACACGACCGTCACGTACTTGGAACTGCGCGAAAGCGACGAGCGCGGGGAGGCCGCCGCCGGGCTTTCCCACAGCGCCAAGGGGCTGGTCCTGTTGCATGTGCTCGAGGTGGCCGCGGCGGGCGAGCCCAAGGGCGTCGTCACGATCGTCCATGACGCGGGGGAGCACGGGGGACGTTATCTCGCGTTGGCGCGGCAACTGGCGGCGGCGGGCTACGCCGTGGCGCTGCCCGACCTGCGTGGCCACGGCAAGAGCGAGGGGCCGCGCGGGCACACCAACGGCCTGCGCGAGGTGCTGCGCGACCTGTCGGATGTGCAAGACCACCTCGCCTACCGCCTGCCCGAGGCGCCCAAGGTGCTGGTTGGGTTCGGTCTAGGAGCCAACTGGTGCGCGGCTTTTGGCATGGAGAAGGGCGGCGATTTGGCCGCGCTGGTGCTCGTCGCTCCCTTGCTCGAGCCGCGCTTCGAGGAGCCGAAGAAGCCAGCCGGCCTCGGCGGACTCTTCAAGAAGGTCGGGCCGACCTCCGCGGGCCGCGTGAGTTGGAGCGCCGAGCACTTGAGCTCCGATCCCGCGCAACAAGCCGCGTGGCGCGGCGACGAGGCCTGCCATGGCATCGTCACGCTGCGCGCCGCCGGCGAAGCGCGCACGGCGGCCGAGGCGCTGCGGGGCGTGGTGGCGGGCGGCCCGCCCCGTGTGTGCGTGGCGGGCGCGGACGATCCCGTGGCGCCGATGGCCGGACTCGAGGCGTGCTTTGGATCGATCGCGGTCGTCGCCGGCAGGCACGCGCCGGCGCACGACGCGGGTGCGGCGCGACTCGCGCAGGTGCTCGTCGAGTTCCTCGGCCAGCGCTGCGGCGTCTAGTTGGCGCGACGCGCGAGCTGCGCTTCAACGCGGCTCGCCGCTCTCGAGCCAATCCTGCAACAGGACCAGCGCGGCCCACGCGTCGCGCCGTTCCTTGCGCGCGCGCCCTGCATGGCCGGCTTCGACGAGGCGCAGGTCGGCCTCCTTCGAGGTCAGGCGCTCGTCGTGGAAGACCACCTCCACGCCCGGGAAGCGCGTCGACAAGCGCGTGGCGAAGGCGCGCACGGAAGCCGCTCGCCCACCATCCTTGCCTTGCGCGTCCAACGGCAAGCCCACCAGGAAGGTGGCGACCACGCGTTCTTCGCACAACTCGGCGATGCGCGCCAAGAGGCCTTGCTCCGGCAACTCGACCACCTCGAGGGCGCGCGCGGCGATGCGCAACGGATCGACGATGGCGAGTCCGGTGCGGCGCTCGCCATGGTCGATCGCCAACACGGCGCCGCGCGGCGGAGGAATCACGCCTCCTCCGGCGCCTCGCTCGCGAGGCGTTCGACGATGCGCCGCACATCCTGGGCGCGATCCTTCCTGCACACGAGCAGGCACCTGCCCGAGCGCACGACGACGAGGTCCTCGACGCCCACGAGCGCCACCAGCGCATCCTCGTCGGCGTGCACCAAGTTGCCGCGCGCGTCCTCGGCGACGAGCTTGGCGCGGCCCGACGCGCGGTTGCCGGCCGAGTCCGCCTGCACCAAGGCCGCCAGCGCCGGCCACGCGCCCACGTCGTTCCACGACCACTCGACCGGCAGCACGACCACATCGTCGTGGTGCTCCATCACGCCGTGGTCGATGGAGATCGAAGGCAGCGCGCGCCACGAGGTGGCCGACACGCGCGGCGCGCGAATGCCGGCGGCGACCTGCGGCGCGTGGCGCGCGACGGCGGCGAGGAACGACTCGACGCCGAAGGCGAACATGCCTGAGTTCCAGGCGTGGCGTCCGCCGGCGAAGAAACGCCGCGCCAGCGCGAGCGGCGGCTTCTCGACGAAGCGCGCCACCTTGTGGAAGCGCGCGCCGTCGAGCCTCGCGGTGGCGTCGCCAAGCTCGATCCAGCCGTAGCCTGTCGCCGGATGGTCGGGGGGCACGCCGAACACCACCAGCGCGTCGTCGCCCTGCGCGTGGCACAGGGCCGCGTGCAGCGAGGCGCGGAAGGCATCTTCGGACCCGATGGCGTGGTCGGACGGCAGCACGCACGCCACCGCGTGGGGATCGCGAGCGGCGATGGCGCGCAGCGCCAGCACCACGGCCGGCAGCGTGTTGCGCGCCGCGGGCTCGAGCAGCAGGTTCGTCGGCCTGAGTTCCGGCAGCGCGGCGCGCACGAGCCGAGCATGCGCCTTGGCGCAGACCACGATGCGTCGCTCGACCGGCACCACGCCGTCGAGTCGTTCCCACGCTTGGCGCAAGAGGCTGCGTTCGTCGGAGCCGACCGCCAGGAACTGCTTGGGCTTCCTCCGCCGGCTTGCCGGCCAGAAGCGCGTGCCCGAGCCGCCGGCGAGGATCACGGCGTAGGCGTGCTGCATGCCGGCCGCGGACTTCGCGCGAGACTTGATCGCGGGCTTGGAGCGCGCGCTGGTGCGGGTGCGGACCATGGATCAGAACCTCGGCGGCATGGGGGACAAGGCGGGTAGCGGCAACCGGCGACGAGGCGCATCCTGCAGCAGCGAACCAAGCGGATTCTGGATGCGCACGATCGGCTGGGCCATCTCGCCCGAGATGGTGACGGAGAGGATCTTGTTCTGCAGCCAGTACAAGGCCTGCCGCACGGCGCCGAGACGATCGACCAGTCCGTAGCTCAGGCCCAGTTCGAAGTCGAGGCCGCCGTCGAAGTCGAGCGCGCCTCCGCCGGACAACTGCAGGAGGGGCGCGCGCAGCGAGGCGTCCGAGCACAGGAGCTTGCCGTCCTTGACGCGCAGGTTGGCCGCGAGGCTTTCGAACACGACGCTGGCGTCGAGGCCGAGTTGCCCCAGCAGTTCGCGGAAGACGGGCACGGCCCACAAGCGCGAGTCGGAGACCTGCACGCGACCATCGCCCTCGATCGACAGCAGCCTGTCCAGTTCTCCTGACAGCGACAGGTCGGCGTCGACCTTGCCGCGCGTGCCCATGCGCGCCGGGAACAGGCCGCGCAGCAGTCCGGGCACCTCGACGCCCTCGAGGCGCACGGCCAGTTGGAACGGCGACGGCGGACGCATGGACAAGCCCAGCACGGCCGCGCCGCGTCCGCCCTCGCCGATGCCGCGCAGCCGGCCGCCCTCGAGGCGACCATCCCACTCGTCGATCGAAAGCTGCTCGCCGACCCAGGTGAGCACGAGACGCGTGTCCGAAATGGCGCGATCCGCCAAGGCGCCCGACAGGCCTTCGGCGCGTACCAGCGCCTTCAAGCCATCGGGACCGTGGTGCAGGCGTTCGACCACCACGCGCGCTTCGTCGATGCGGATGGGCAGTCCCAGTCGCAGGCCGACACGGCGGGGGCGCGCGGTGCCGGAGAGCTCCAGTTCGCCCGCGCCCCCGACCTGAAGGCGCAGGCGCGCATCCTCGATCGACACCGCGCCGGACAGCTCGAGCGTGTCAAGCAAGCTGGACAAGTCGGTCTCGCCCAGCAGCAGGGCGAGGTGCTTGCGATCCAGCGGCACATCCGTGGCTTCGAAGCGCGCCTCCAGCGGCTGGTCGCTGCGCGCGTCCCAGGCGAACGAGTGGATGTCGAGCTGCGCCTCGCCTAGGCGCGCCTGCAGGCGCGTGGAGGAGAGCTTGCCGTCCTCGAGGCGCACTTCGCCCGACAGTCCATCCAGCTCCAGTCCGCCCGTCGCCAGCGCCGCGCCGCGCGGGACGACGGCGAAGGACGCCGCGCCACCGACCACCGCCTCGCCGCGTGCGTCGACTCGTCCAGAGATCTTGACGGTTTGGCCGAGGCTTCCCGCTCCCGCGATCGTGCGCAGGCATTCCGCGAGCGCCGGATCGGCGGCGTCCACGCCCGCGGCCGCCACCACGACGGAGCGCTCCGGCAGGCGCACCGCGACCGCCGCCAGCGCGTCCGCTTGCGCGCGCGCCACGATCGGTCCGGCCGTGGTCGCGACGCGGCCGGCTCCGTCGACCACGACGAGGGCCTCGCCCTCGAGGTCGCGCGCCTCCAGCGGGAAGCTCGCGGCTCGCAGCACGAGATCCGCGCGCGGCGAGAGCGACACGCGCGTGAGCTCTTCGGCGCCTCTTCCCTCGCGCTGGCGGTTCCAATCGAGCATCACCGAGCCGCGCGGCGACAGCTCGACGAAGGCCTCTTCCACCTCGGGCAGCGTGGCGCGCAACACGCCCACGTCCGCGCCCGCGAGAGCCAGCGCGCCAGCGCGCACGCGTAGCAGCAACAAGTCGTCCGTCTCCGACGCGGTGCGCGCGTCGCCGTCCTCGAGCGTCTGCAGCCTGCCGGCGACCTGCAGGTCGTTGCCCGCTTCGGTGCGGGCCAGGAGGTCGAAATCGAGGCCGCGCGCGCCGAGTCCGTCCGAGAGGAAGCGCAGCGAGCCCGAGACGGCGGCGATCGGGACGGGCAGTTCCTCCCAGCGCGCCGCGAGTCCCTGCAACTGCATTTCGGCCGCGACGGAGGTGGTCGTGAAGTCGACTGTGCGCGCCAGTCGCAGTCGCGTGGCGATGCGGCCGCCGCGCGGCTGGAAGGGCACCCAAGTCGTGGCCGGATCGACCGCGCCCGACACGCCTTGCATGGCCGCCATCGTCGCGGCGTCGAAAGGCAGTCCCGGCGTCTCGATCCGCAGGTCGAATTCGCCCATGCCGCGACCTGGAGCGAAGGGCGAAGCGTCGGCGCGATGGTTGCGCACGTCGCCCTCGACCAGCACCTGCACGTCGCCTTGCGCGTGCTTCGATTGGACTTCCACGCCCGCGATGCCGACGCGCAGCGGACGCGGATCGGCGCCGTCGTGGTGCACGACGATGGCGCCGCGTGCCGCTTGCAGGTCGAGCGGGAAGCCCTCGACCATCGCGTTCAGCGGCGCCACGGGCCAACCCCGGAAGCACAAGGCCGTGCCGCCCTCCAGCAGGAGCAACGCGTCGAGGCGTGCGCGCGCGGTCGCGTCGGCTTGCGCGGTCGCGCCGGAAGGAGGGCGCGTGGATGGCCGCGGGATGCGCCACGCGGCGCGCAAGCCCGCGACGCCGCGCGGCTCGTAGGCGTGCCATTGGCGCAACGCGAACTCGTCCTTCGAGAGCAGCGCCTTGAGCGGCGCGCCCAGCTCGATCGCGTCGGAGGCGACCCACAGTGCCGCCTGCTGGTCGCCGGCCGAGGCGCCGCACACGGCGCCGCCGCGCACGGCGCCGAGGCTGGTCGAGCCCGCGTAGCGCGCCTGCAGGTCGAGCGCGTCGAGGGAGAGCCAGTCCTGCGCAGAGGCGGGATGCCACTCCGCCTCGAGGCGCAGCTCCAGGTCGCGCAAGGTCTCTTGTCCGTCGAACAAGGACAGCGAACCACCGAACAACTGCAACGCCAACTTGGCGCGCGGTTCCTCGCGCGCCGCGAGCGGGATGCGCGCCTCCAAATCGAGGTCGAGGCTGACCTGCGGGTTGGCCTCGCGCACCGCTCCGAACAGCTTGGCGTCGGGCAGCTCCTCGGCGCGCAAGCGCAGCTCGCGCGCCGTGCCGAAGATCTCGAACGCACCGTCCTTGGCGCGCACGCCGCGCAAGTGCACGGCGGCGCCACGCTGGCCTCCGCCAACCACGGCGGACGGATCGAGGCGACCGGTGGCGACCGGGCGGCCCTCGGAATCCGCCGACAGCATCAAGTGCAGCTTGCCGAGCGCCACGCGGCCCAGCGTCTCGGAGCGCAGCCCGACTTCGAGGTCGGAGATCTCGATCTCGGGCAGCGATCCGGGAGCGAGGTCCATGTCGGCCAAGGCCGCGCCGTCGGTGGCGTTGCGCACGGGCTCGAGGGATTGCCACGCCGCGAGGAGCTGCCGCGAGGCCTCGAAACCTCCGCCCATGACGCGTGCCCGCACGAGTCGCGGCGCGTCCGGACCCACGAGATCGAAATCGAGCACCGCGCGCTCGACGCGGATGGCGGCTCCTTCGGGTCCGACTGCGAGGCCCTCGATCTCGAGGCGAGGGCGCAGCCACGAAAGGCGCAGCGCATCGATGCGCACCTCCTCGCGCGGCCGCCCAAGCTCCGCGGCCAGCCAGCTGCGCGCCGCGAAGGCCCACAAGCCGAGCACCTCGAACAGCGTCAGGGCCGTCGCCAGCGCGATCACGACCCAGCCCGCCCGCACGCCGAGCCGCAGCGCGCCGCGCACGAACCCGCGCAGCCCGTTCACGCGCCGTTCCTCCCCGTGGAGGGGGCCGATCGTCGCGACTCGCGCGTGCGTGCGTGCATGCGCGCACGAGGGTAGCAACTCCGGGGCGTGCTTGGCATGCGTCGCGCCGCGGCTCGCGCGCGCGGCGCGCCTTCGATGCGCGCCTTCAGTGCGCTTCGTGCAGCTCGTCGGACCGCGTGCTGGTCGTCCGTGGCAAGGCCCCCGGCGGCGCGGGCGCGAGTTCCACATCGACGCCGCCGACGTAGACGCGCTTGACGCGCTTGCCCACGTGGCAGGTGACTTCGTACGCGATGGTGCCCGCCTGCTCGGCGACTTCCTCGGCGCTGATGTTCTCGGGACCGTCGCGGCCGACCAGCGTGACCACGTCGCCGACTTGCGCACCCGGGACATGGCCCACGTCGATGGTCGTGTAGTCCATCGACACGCGCCCGACGATGGGCGCGCGGCGGCCGCGCACGAGCACCTCGCCCTTGTTGCCGAGGCGCCACGGCACGCCGTCGTTGTAGCCCACCGGCAAGGTCGCGATGCGCGTCGCGCGCGGCGCGCGCCAGGTCGAGCCGTAGCCCACCGCGTAGCCGGCGGGGATGTCCTTCAGGAACACGATCTGGCTGCGCAACGACATGGCCGGCCGCAGCAGGTCGCTGCCGGGCATGTGGCACGGCATCACTCCGTAGGCGCTGATGCCCGGGCGCACCGTGTCGTAGCGCGGCCGCAGGTCGGTGAACAAGGCGGCGCTGTTCGCCATGTGGATCCAGCCTTGCAGCAGGCGCTCCTCGCGCGCGCCGCGCAGGACGCCTTCGAACAGGCGCTGCTGTTCGTGCGTGCTGGCGGAGTTGGCGCCGTCGGCCGAACTGACATGCGTCATGACGCCCGCGAGCTCGAGGTGCGGACTGGCGCGCAGCTCGCGCAGCAGCTCGAGCGCGCGGTGCGGCAGCACGCCGAGGCGGCCCATCCCCGTGTCGATGTTGAGGTGCAGCTTCGCGCGCATGCCCAACGCGCGCGCGAGTTCCTGCAGCTTGGCGCGCCGGTCCGACGAATGCAGCGCCATCTGCACGTCGTTGCGCAGGCACTCGTCCATCTCGTCGTCGATGATCGTGCCGAGCACGAGGATCGGCGCGCGCACGCCCGAGGCGCGCAGCTCGAGCGCCTCGGCGCTGCTGCCGACGCCCAAGGCCGCGATGCCGCAGCGCAACGCATGGTGGGCGAGGGCCACGGCGCCATGGCCGTAGGCGTCGGCCTTGACCACGAACATGATGCGCGTGGGCGGGCCGGCGCGGCGGCGGATCACGGCGAGGTTGTTGGTGACGGCGTCGAGATCGATCTCGGCCCAGACCCGGTGTGCGTTCACCCCGGCGACACTAGCTTGCGCCGCGCCGCACTTCCACGCCCGCGCCGCGCGCCGACTCGTCGTCGGGAACGAGGTGCGCCCCTCAGCGCTTGCGCACGCTGGGTTCGAAGTCGCGCAAGTAGAGCGGCGCGAGCTCGTCGAGCGGCGTGCTGGCGCCGGCGGCGTGCCGTGCGAGTCCAAGCCGCAACAAGTGGCCTGCTCGCGGCGGACGCATGGGCAGGCAACGCGCGCGCTGAGCCGCGTCCAATCCGCACAGATCGGGCACGGTCGCGTCGACGACCAGCATGCCCTCGACCGGCAGGCGCCGCGCGGCCTCGGCGATCGGCACCCACTCGGGCGCGCTCACGACCTCGACCTGCGCGCCGCGCCGTCGGTACGTGGCCAAGGTGGTTCCGCCCGAGCGCGCATCGAGCGCCAGCGTGCAGGACTCGCCATCGGCGCACAGTTCCAGGCAAACCGCTTCGCCGGAGGGGATGCCCAGCGCGGCCGCCTGCGACGCGCGGCTCAGGCCCAGGGCGGTGGCGATCGCCACGCGCAAGCCTGTGTAGCTGCCCGGGCCCGTGCCGACGACGACCAAGCGCGCCTCGCGCGGTCGCGCGCCGAGCACCTCGACCAAGCGCTGCAAGGCCGGCAGCAGGTCCGAAGCGTGTTGCCGATCGTCGGAAAGGACCAGTTCGACCATTCGACCGTCGCGCCATGCGGCCGCGGAGGCGGGGCGCGCGCTGGCGTCGATGCACAACGCCAGCGCCGTGGCATGCTCGAAGGGCGCGGCGGAGGGTCGCCATGCGCAGCTCGCCACCGGTGCGATGTCGGGCGCGCCGCCAGCTTCGGGGCCAGCTTCGAGGCCAGCGGCCACGCCCGCGCCGACGGGAGACGGACGCCCTCCCTCGGCTTCGTGCGCTGCGCTGCCGCTGACGCTCAAGCCCCGATCTCGGCCGCCATGGTGTCGGCCAGCGACTGGGCGCGGGCTCGGATCAAGCTCTCGTCCGGTCCCTCGACCATCACGCGCGCCAACGACTCGGTGCCGGAGTAGCGCAGCAGCACGCGCCCATCCTCGCCCAGCTCGTCTTCGACTTCTTTCTGGGCGGCCATGGTGCGCGCCAAGGTCGACAGCGCCGGCTTGCGCTTCACCGGCACGTTGAGCAGCACCTGGGGGAAGGCGCGGTAGGCGCCGGCGAGCTCGGAGAGCGGCTTCTTCGCGCGCACGAGGATGCGCAACACCCGCAGCGCCGTGTAGATGCCGTCGCCGATGTAGTCGTGATCGGCGCCGAAGACGACATGGCCGGATTGCTCGCCGCCCAAGGACAGCGACTCCTTGCGCAACGCCTCGACCACGCGCCGGTCGCCCACGTCGGTGGTCACGACGCCCACGCCCACGTCGCGCAGCGCCTTGTGCAGCCCGCGGTTGCTCATGACGGTGGCGACGATGCGCTTGTCGGTCCAGCCGCCTTCTTGCGCGGCCGCGCGCGCGACGATGGTCATGATGCCGTCGCCATGGACGACTTCGCCACGCTCGTCGACGAGCATGCACCGGTCGCCATCGCCATCGAGGGCGATGCCAAGGTGCGCTCCTTGCGTGCGCACGGCGCGCGACAGGGGCGCGAGGTGCGTCGCTCCGCACTCGCGGTTGATGTTCTCGCCGTCGGGTTCGGCGGCGATCGAGATGACCTGCGCGCCGAGGCGGAAGAAGACGCGCGGAGCCACGCGGCTCGCGCCGCCGTTGGCGCAGTCCAGCACGATCTTCAAGCCGTGCAGCGCCAAACCCTTGCCGGCGACCTCGACGAGGAACGACAAGTAGCGCTCCTCGAGCGCGGGATCGAGGAGCGGGCCCTCGCCGGCGAGCTCGAGCGTCGGTCGCGCGACGAGCCGCGCCTCGAGCGCCAACTCCAACTCGTCGGAGAGCTTCTCGCCCGACGAGCCGAAGACCTTGATGCCGTTGTCCTCGGCGGGGTTGTGGGACGCGCTGACCATCGCGCCGAGCGCGTAGCCGCGCTCCTTCGCGAGCCACGCCAACCCGGGCGTCGTCACCAAGCCGCAGCTGTCCACCTCGCAACCGCCATGGCGCAGGCCGCGCGCCAAGGCGGCCTCCAGCGACGGACCGCTCTTGCGTCCATCGTGACCGAGCAGCGCGCGCGGGCGCTTTGCCGCGACGCCCAGCACTTCGGCCAGCGCCAAGCCGAGGCTGGTCGCCGCGCCCGTGGTCAGCCAGCCTTCGCCGGCGCGTCCACGAATGCCATCGGTGCCGAAGATGCGCGTCCCCATGCGTCACAGAGGAAACGCTCTCGCGCTGCTGGAATCAAGCCCGGCGTGGCGACGGCGCGCGGCGCTCAACGCCTCGACGCGAGCACGACCACGTCATCCTTGAAGTCCGCCACCTCGCCCCAGTTCTTGCCCGCGACGGGGAAGAGCAACACCGAGTAGCTGCGCGCGGCTCCTTCGGCGGCGCCTTGGGCATGCGCGGCGAGATCGAGTCCGCTGATCGAGAGATCGATGGGCTCGGCCGATGCAGCGGGGCGCAACAGGTGGCTGCGCGACTCGCCCAAGTAGGCCGCCGACACGCCTTGGACGGACATCTCGAAGATGGCGCGCGCGGCGAGCGGACGCACCAGCGCGCCATCTTCGAGGCGCGTCTGCGGCAGCAAGGACAGGTTCAAGTCGAGCACGACGCTCTCGCCGAGTTCCTCGGTGTGCGTCGCGAAGAAGGACTGCGTCTGGATCCGGGTGCCTGTCGCCGGCCCGCCGCCTTGCGCCGCGTGTGTCCACGCTGCGCCGCACAGCGAGAGGGCCAGGGCGGGAACGAGCAAGGTCGAGTGGAGCTTCATGGTGGTCCTTGGTTCGAACTCGAGCTGTAGTGGCCTGGCTTTGAAGTCCAGGATTGTCCTCTAGTCAGCCGAGGCGGAGGAGTTTCCTCCAGTCCGCTGGCGCGCCGTCGGCCGCCAGTGATCGCGCAGCCGAGCCGAAAGGCAGGCAGGCCAGGGGCCTCAAGGGCTGCTCGGCGACCGCCTGGGGAAAGCGCGGGGACTGAGCAGGGACTTCTCAGGCACGCCGTTGCCGAGCGATCGCATGGGCGACGGCCAAGGCTTGGCGAGTGGCGGGTACATCGTGTACGCGCACGAGGTCGACACCGCCCAAGACGCCGTGGATGGCCGCGGCGAGCGAACCGCCAAGGCGGTCGGCGGGCGAAGCTGCGCGCGGGTCGAGCTTGGCGATGAAGCTCTTGCGCGAGGCGCCCAGCAGCACGGGCAGGCCCAAGGAGCGCAGCTCCCCAAGGCGCGCCAAGAGCTCGAGGTTGTGCTCGAGGGTCTTGCCGAAGCCGATGCCAGGATCGATCCACAGGCGCGCCGGGTCGATGCCCGCCTCGCAGGCGGCCGCGGCGCGCGCGCGCAGGAACTCGAGCACCTCACCCACGACTTCGGCGTAGCTCGGGGCGGCCTGCATGGTGCGCGGATCGCCCTGCATGTGCATGGCCACGAATCCCGCGTCGGCGTGGGCCACCAAGGCCAGCATGTCGGGGTCGTGGAGTCCGGCGGAGACATCGTTGACCACCGTGGCGCCGGCCGCGAGCGCGGCCGCGGCGCATTCGGCGTGGCGCGTGTCGATCGAGAGCGTGGCGTCGGTCCGGCGCGCCAGTTCCTGCACGAGGGGAATCGTGCGCGCGATCTCGACCATGGGCGTCACCGGTTCGGCGCCCGGGCGCGTCGATTCGCCGCCGATATCGAGCCAATCGGCGCCCGCCTCGACCATGGCGAGGCCGCGCTCCACGAGCTCGTCGCAGCTCGCGCCGCCGTCGGAGAAGCTGTCAGGCGTGGCGTTCAAGACGCCGACGAGGCGCGGACGCGGGGCGGGGGCGCTCGCCAGCTCGTCGCACAAGTGCGCCAGCTCGAGGTCCGGATGGCTGGAAGCGCGCAGCCGCAGCAAGTCGCGCGGCGTGGCGAAGGCGACGAGGTCCGGCGCCGGCGCCGCGATGGGGGTGCCGTCGGCGTGCAGCAACTCGGCCAGTTCCGCACCTGCTTGGGCGTCGAAGGCGATGCGCGCGACACCTTGGTCGCGGCCGACGCCGCGCGCGTGCCTATCGACTACGAGCGCGCGCGGACGCAAGGCCCGCGCGCGTTCGGACAAGAGCGGCGGCGGACTCACGCCGGCGAGAGGCCCGCGTTGCCGAGGCCTTCGGCCCCGGGTTCGGCGCGGCCGGCTTCGCCGCGCGGACGCAAGGGCGGCGGCGGCGGCGTGGGGCTGGAGGGCGGCTCGGCGCGCACGACCTCTTCGCCGGCGATCAGGCGCTTGATCTCGTCGCCGCTGATCGTCTCGTAGCGCAACAAGGTCTGAGTGATGCGCTCGATCGTCTCCTTCTGTTCGACGAGGATCGCCTTGGCCTGCTCGTAGGCCTCGCGCAGCAGGCGCTGGATCTCGGTGTCGATCTCGCGCGCCGTGTCCTCCGAGTGCCACTTGGCGCTCATCAGTTCCGTGCCCAGGAACTCGCTGCCCTGGCGTTCGGCGTAGTTGATCGGCCCGATCTTCTCGCTCATGCCGAGCTCGGTGACCATCACGCGAGCCATCTCGGTGGCGCGGCGGATGTCGTCCGAGGCGCCGGCGGAGATGTCGCCGCAGTACAGCTCCTCCGCCACGCGTCCGCCGAAGAGCACGGCGAGCGTCCCGAGCATCTTCTTCTTCTGCATGTGGTAGCTCTCCTTCTCGGGGAGCACCATGGTCGAGCCCAGCGCGCGACCGCGCGGGACGATCGTCACCTTGTGCGGGTCGTCCACCTCGGGGATGACCGCCGCCACCACGGCGTGGCCGGCCTCGTGGACGGCCGTGATCTTGCGATCGACCTCCTCGATGTTGCGCGACTTCTTCTGGCGGCCGTAGCGCACCTTGTCGCGCGCCTCCTCGAGGTGCTCCATCGAGACCTCGTCCTTCTTCTGCAAGGCCGCCATGATGGCCGCCTCGTTGATGATGGCGGCGAGGTCCGCGCCCGAGTAGCCGGGCGTGGAGCGCGCCAGGGTCGGCACGTCGACGTCGCCGCCCACCTTGACCTTCTTCAGGTGCACCCTGAGGATCTGCTCGCGGCCCTTGAGGTCGGGCAGCTCGATCGTGACTTCGCGGTCGAAGCGCCCCGGGCGCAGGAGCGCCGGGTCGAGGACGTCGGGACGGTT
>SXXH01000065.1 GCA_005789645.1 Planctomycetia bacterium | reverse complement strand
CTGCTCGACTGCGGCATGTTCCAGGGTCCGCGAGCATGGAGCCGGATGAAGAACGCCGAGTTCCACTTCGAGGCGCAGCGCATCGACGCGGTGGTGCAATCGCACGCCCACGTCGACCACTCGGGCAAGCTGCCCATGCTGACGAGGCACGGGTTCAAGGGCGCGATCCACGCCACGCCAGCGACGCGCGACTTGTGCGACGCACTCCTGCACGACACGGCGAAGATCCTCGCCGCCGACGCGCGCTTCCTCAACGAACAACGGCGACGAGCGGAGCTCGCGCGCACGCAGCATGAACAAGGCGACGCGCGGCGACGCGGACACGAGGAGGAGCGCGCGGCGCTGCAGCGTGGTCGCAAGCATCGCGGGGACAAGCGACCCGCGCGCGGACCGCGACGCGAACGCGACGGCCTCGACGACGACTTCGACTGGAGCGAGTACGCGGAGCTCGACTTGCCGCATGAGGAGATCCTGCCGCTGTACCTCGACGCGGATGTCGACGAGGCGCTGGCACGCTTCGCGTTGCACCCCTACCACGAGTGGTTCGAGCCGGTCCCGGGAATGCGCTTCCGCTTCCACGACGCTGGCCACATCCTCGGCTCGGCGTGGGTCGAAGCGCGCATCGAGGACGGCGCGCGCACGCATCGCCTCGTCTTCACGGGCGACTACGGCAGGAAGGGCGCGCCGATCCTGCGCGACCCCGAGCCGCTGCTGCCGGCAGACATCTACATCAGCGAGAGCACCTACGGCGATCGCCTGCACGAGCCGTTCTCCGACATGGAGGTCCAACTCGCGGCCGCGGTGGGCCGCCTGCACGCGCGCGGCCGCGGCAAGTTGATCATCCCCGCCTTCGCCGTGGGCCGCACGCAACACCTCTTGTACGCCTTCGCCAAGCTGGTGCACGAAGGCCGCATGCCCGCGATCGACATCGTGGTCGATTCGCCGCTGGCCACGCGCGCCACGCGCATCGTGCTCGACCATCCGGAGTGCTTCGACGCCGAGGCCTTGGAGCAATGGCGCCGGTACCAGCAGGACAGCGCCTTCCGCGGCCGCGTGCGCTTCGTCGAGTCGGTCGACGAGAGCAAGGCGCTGAACCGCGACGCGCGACCGGTGGTGGTCCTCTCGGCCTCGGGGATGATGGAGTCGGGCCGCGTGCTGCACCACTTGTTGTGGAACCTCGAGAAGGAGGAGACGGAAGTGCTGGTCGTCGGCTTCCAGGCGCGAGGCACGCTGGGCCGCCGCCTCGTCGATGGCGAGCGCGAGGTGCGCGTGCTGGGCCGCCAGGTCGAGGTGGCGGCGCGCATCACGACCATGCTGGGCTTCTCGGCCCACGCCGATCGGCAGGGCTTGCTCGACGCGCTCCTGCCGCACGCGGCGGAGGCGCGGCAGCTCTACCTCGTGCACGGCGAAGCGCCCGAGCGGGACTCGCTGGCAGGGGCGTGCGAAGCCGGCGGGTTCAAGCACGTGCTGAAGCCGATGGACTCTTCGCCCTTCCGAGTCTGAGGGCCCGGGGCGCCGTCGAACCCGGGACTCGCTCGATGGCCGAGGGCGTGCGCCTCGCGGCGCGCCGCCCCTGGACTGCTGCGCGACTGCCACGCTACTCCGGCGCGACTCCGAGGCGAGCTCGAGCCGTGCGAGCGGCGCGCTTTTCGGCCCGCGCCCCCTTCGCGGGCTAGTCGTGGCGCGGTACAAGATGGCGAGGCGCGCCATGGAACAAGGAGTCGAGGACACGCTGTACGAAGCGCGCGTCGCGTTGGACGATCTGCGCGACGCTTGGTCGCTGCTCGATCCCGAGGAGCGCATCGAGGCGTTCCAGAGCCTGAAGACAGGCGAGGCGGAGGAGTTCTTCCTCGGCCTGTCGAGCAACGACCAGGCCCAGATCCTCGCTGGACTGCCGCAGTTGCAACGCCAGTTGTGGGCGCGCTCCTTGGCGCCCGACGACCTCGCGGACCTCGTGCAGGCCACGCCCGACGACCAGCGCGGCGCGCTGGTGACGCTGCTCGACGAGCCGACGCGACGCGAGCTCGTGGCGCTGCTCGCCTACGCGGAGGACGAAGCCGGCGGCTTGATGAACACGCGCTACGGGCGACTGCGCCCGGAGATGAGCGTCGACGAGGCCATCACCTACCTGCGCAAGCAGACGCCCGAGCGCGTCGAGAGCATCTACTACGCCTACGTGCTCGACCAACAGTCGCACCTCCTCGGCGTCGTCTCGTTCCGCCAGCTGATCATGGCCAAGGGCAGCGCCAAGGTGTCGGAGGTGATGACCACCGACCTCATCACCGTGCCCGACGAGATGGACCAAGAGGCGGTCTCGCGCCTCTTCGCGCAGCACAGCTTCCTCTCGCTGCCCGTGCTCGACGCCCAAGGACGCATGAAGGGCGTCGTCACCGCCGACGACATCGTCGACGTCGTGCGCGAAGAAGCGACCGAGGACATCCAGAAGATCGGCGGCACGACGGCGCTCGAGGCGCCCTACCTGGAGGTGCGCTTCGTCGACATGATCAAGGCGCGCGCCGTGTGGCTGGTCGTCCTGTTCATCGGCTCGATGTTGACGATCAGCGCGATCCGCTCGTTCGAGGGCGAACTGGCGCGCGCCTCGGTCCTGACGGCGTTCATCGCCATGATCATCAGCTCCGGCGGCAACTGCGGCAGCCAAGCCTCGACCCTCGTCATCCGCGCCATGGCCCTGGGCGAGCTGAAGATGCGCGACTGGTGGCGCGTCTTCCTGCGCGAGGCGAGCGCCGGACTCGTGCTCGGCGGCATCCTCGCCCTGCTAGGCCTCCTGCGCGTGGTCGTGTGGCACCACACCTTCGCCGACGACCAAGGCGCCCCGTACTACGGCGACCACTACTTGTTGATCGGCCTGACCGTCGCCGGCGCGGTCGTAGGCGTGGCGTTGTGGGGCACCTTGGTGGGCGCATTGCTGCCCTTCGCGTTGAAGCGCCTGGGATTCGACCCCGCCAGCGCGTCGGCGCCACTGGTCGCCACGCTGTCGGACGTTACGGGGATCCTGATCTTCTTCACCGTGGCGAGCACGGTGCTGTCGGGAACGCTGCTCTGAGGAACGAGCGGGAGCGCGTGGAACGGATGGGTGCGCGAAAAGTGGTATTTTAGATGCGAATTTAGGGAGGGACAGTGTTTCCGATGCTGGTCCCCTTCATTGTGCGCGACCGCGACGACGGACCTCCACGCCCGGGCCCTCGAGGAACTTGGGGAAGCCCCATTACGACGATCCGGCTGCGTGATGCGCCACTGCCGCGTGTCTCGACCCATGCACCAGTCCCGACCGATGCACTCCATGGGCTGCGACCGGCTGCACATGGCAGCCAGTTGCATCGATCCCGAGTTGGCTCGTCACGGGCCCACGGCGGCGCGGAGCAGCACTGGCGGCGAGAGCGCGGCTTGAGGTCGTGATGAATGCAATTCTCGCGAGTAGCTCCTTGGGTCCGAGGGGCCGCAGGGATCGCGCTCGAGCGGCCGCAGCGCCACCTGGCACGGCCCCCAACCCGCCTTGGCGATGCGCGGACTGCCGCGCTTGGCGAGTCGTGGCGACGCCCGGCGACGCCCGGCGACGCTTGGCGACGCTTGGCGACGCCTGACGACGCCTGACGACGGGAGGATGGCCTTCGCCAGGCCTCGGGCTGGAGAGGGCCGGACACCGACCTCCATTCAACTAGACGCTCGCAGCGCCCACCCGAGCAGCAGCCAGGACGCTTTCCGTCTCGATTCCAAGCCGGCCGCTCCACAAGTCGCGCACAACCATCGGGGCCAGCATCCCGACTACCTGCCGCAAACCGCCCGCACCACCGCCCGCACCGCCTCCTCATCCTCGATCGCCACCTCGCGCACCGTCCGCTCCCCCGCCCCCGGATCCACCGGCACCCTCCACGCCACGATCCCCGCGTACTCGGCCTGCGCATCCCACTTGCGCGCCAAACGCTCGAAGTCGTTCCACTGCTTGGCCTGCCAGCCAGGAGCGCCGCGTTCGAAGCCGACGCGGGTCAGCCACAGGGGCTTGCCGGCGGCGCGGGCGGCGGAAAGGGCCTGGTCGACTTGCCAGATCGCGTCGCTCTCGATGTAGGCGCGGGCCGTCTGGTCGCGGCCGTCGGGGCGGGTGTCGAGGTCGGGGAACAGGGCGTAGGACACGCGGTCCAGGTCGGTCCAGAATCCGATCGAGGCGACTTCGCGCGGATCGGCGGCGGTGTAGGTCAAGAGGCCACCATATCCCGCGCGCGCGCGTGCGATGACGCGCCGCCAGCCGTCGGTCTTCCAACGCGACTCGTCGGCCGGCGCGGCGGCACTCGAGGGCGACTGCATGGTGATCTGCGGAGTGGCGTTGGCGATCGACAGCGAGTTGGCGCCCGACAACTGAGCCAGCAGCGCAGCATGCTCGACCAACACGGCGATGCCGTCGTAGACCTCGGCCCAGCTCTCCGCGTCGTGCGCGGCGGTGGCGCCGATGCGCGGGCCGGAGTCCGTCGTCAGCAAGGTCAAGTCGTGGTGCACGCCCATGCCGCGAGCACGCGCGGCACGCGTGGCGGCCCACACCGGCACATCGCCCTCGGCGCAGCCGATCTCGAGGTCGCAGCGGCGACCGCCCTCGGGCCCCGTGGCGGGTCGCAGCGCCAGCGTCAACGGGATGGAGACAGTCGAGATGCCGGCGCGTTGCAGCTCCTCGAGGCGCGCGAGCCAAGCCTGCGAGGCCGGCATGCGTCCCGCGTCGCGCGGCGCGTGCGCCAACGCCGCGCCGAAGCGCAGCAAGGCGGGCTCGATGCGCAGCGTCTCGTCGAGGTTGGGAAGCAGGTGGGCTTGCGCGGCCGCGCGCGTGGCGAACCAAGTCCGCCAGTCGGACACGAGCTGCTTGTCGCTCGGATCGAGGCGCGATTCCCCGCGCCAAATCCGCACGAGTTCGAAGTCCCCCTGCTGCTCGCGCAGGAAGCGCAGCAGCAACGCGCGCAGCGGCGCCACGAGGTGGCGCGAACGCCGCCGCTCGGCGTGGTCGTCGACGAGCAAGGCCAGATCGGGTTGCGGCTCCAACCGCGCGAGGCGCGCGGCCCAACGCTCGAGCGGTTCTCCATGCCACGCGTCCGCGGCGTCGACCGCGGACGCGTCGACGATCCACTCGACGCGCGGCACGCCCAACACGGAGCGCAACGCCACCGAAGCCACCGCGGCGCCGCCGTCGTCGACCACGCCGGACACGAGGCACATGGCGTGGTTCGAGGCCGGGGACGCGAAGCCGAGGCGCTGGCGCTCGCCGGCGCGCGACAAGTCCTCGCAACGCGTCGTCACGTCGACGAGCACCGGCGGCATGTGGGAGAGACCGCACCACTCCATCGCGCGCCGCCGCGCGGCCGCCATGCGGAAGGCGGACTGCTCGAACTCGCCCGGTTGGAACTCGCCACCGCTGCGCGTGTTCTCGAGACCCGCGACAGGCCCGCGCGGCAGCAGCTTGCCCGTGCCGGAGTAGCGCTCGAGCGAGGCGCGCACGATGCGCTCCGGATCCACGCCGCCGTCGGCGGAGAGCGGAGCTTGCAGCGCAATGCCGTCCTGCCGCCAGATGGAGAGGAACGGCTTGCGCGCGGCCACATGGTCGCGCTCGCGCCCCGCGACGGCTTCGGGGTGGTTGCCGTGGACGACGGCCACCAGGCGCCCCTCGTCGCGCGGATCGGCGAGGGTGGCGGCCAGCACGTCTTCCTTGAAGCCGAACTCGCGACCTTGCCACCGAAAGAGCGGCCCCGCAGGTCCTTGCGACACCTCGACTCCGAGGCGACGCAGCAGTTCGGCGCGCAGCTCGCCTTCGGCCAGTCGCGGCTCGGCGCCCATGGAAGGCGCAGGCTCGCGCGCGCAGCCCGGCGCGAAGAGGGCGACGCAGCCCGCCAGCAAGAGCGACGCTGCGCGCGAGCGGCGCGGAGGCGAGCGGCGCGGAGGCTCGATCGGCCTCATGCGACGGCGCCTTGCCCGCAGGCGGGACGCGCGATTCGAGCAGCGAAGAGGGACATGGGTGGCGTGCAGCTCCGCGGGCTATCCTAGGGATGGCCGATGCGGCTGCAAGTGCCGCGCGCGTCGCCGACCATGCTCGCCCTGATCCTGTGCCTCGCCGCCTGCGCGTGCCTCGGCTTCACCTGGGGCCCCGGGCACCACCTCGAGTACGCCCAGCGCATCCACCGCCGCCGCAAGGAGTGGTTGCCACGCGCCACGGCGCGACTGATCGAGGAAGAGCGCGACGCCTTCGAGTACGGCTCGATCGCCGCCGACATCATCAACTTCAAGGGCTACGGCGGGGCGTACAGCCACTGCCACCGCTGGACCATCGTGGCGGAGATGCGCGAACTCGCCGCGACGCCGCGCGAGGAGAGCTTCGTGTGCGGGTACCTGGCGCATCTGGCGGCCGACACCATCGCGCACAACCACTTCGTCCCCTACCACCTCGCCCGCTACGCGCGCACGCAGGGCCTCGGGCACCTGTATTGGGAGATGAACGCCGACCGGCACATCGCGCCCGAGCGTTGGAGCACGATCACGCGGCTCAAGGAGAACGAGGCGCTGACCGAACTCGACGAGCTCGTCAACCGCACGGTGCCGAGGAAGGCGCTGTCGATGGGCACGAACAAGTTGATCTTCAACCATGTGCTCTTGGTGTCCGAGCGCGATCGCTGGCGGCGCGGCATGGAGCAGCTGCATCCCATCGGCAACGTGCGGCTGCAAAAGGGCTTCCTCGGCTTGTTCCAGCGCGCCGCCGTCGAGCGCGTGCGCCTCGCGCTGCAACGTGACGGCTTGGCGACCATCTCGGTGGTCGACGCCAACGGCAAGGAGGCGCAGAAGAAGGCCATGGCGGCGCGCAAGGGCCTGCTCGCGCGCTTCCTGCCCAGCTCGCTCAAGCGCGACGAGTCCGAGGCGCTGGCCCTGCCGTTCCTCTCCGGCATGGAGTCGCCGCCGGCGCGCGCGCGCTGAACCGGCGCGCGACGGGTCCTTCCCCGGCGCGCGCCGCGCCCCGAGGATGCGGCGCATGGCGAGCACGATTGAGCGGGATGGATCCGCCGCGCGGGCCCCGTTCGCGCGGCGCGAGGCCGCGCTGCTCCTGCTCGCGGCGGTGGCCGCGGCTTCGCGGGCGGGCCTGTCCAGCCTTTTTGACAAGGCCGGAGGATTCGGCCTCGCGCTGCAGTTCGCGCTGCTCCTGTCCGCCATCCTGTGGGGCGCCTTCCGCGTGGTGCACCACGCCGAGGACATCGCCCACATCCTCGGCGAACCGCTCGGCACGCTGGTCCTGACCTTGGCCGTGATCGGCATCGAGGTGGCGCTGGTCGTGGCGATGATGCTCGGCGGCGCCGCCGAGCCCGTCGCCGCCCGCGACACGATGTTCAGCGTGCTCATGCTGGCGATGAACTTCGTGCTGGGCCTCGCGCTGTTGTTCGGCGGCGCGCGCCACGGCGCTTCGCGCCACAACCTGCAGGGTTCCGCCGCCTACGTCGGCACGCTGATCGTCCTCGGCGGGCTGAGCCTCGTCTGGCCGCGCATCGCCGAGTCCGCGCCCGATGGTCGCGTCTCGAAGCTGCAAGCGCCCTTCCTCGTGGGCGCCTCGCTCCTGTGCTATGGCGTGTTCCTCGCCATCCAGACCGGACGCGCGCGCGGCTGGTTCCAGGAGGACGCCGCGAGCGAGGACGCGACCAGCGAAGCGAACGAGGACGCGGCCGCGGCGCACGCCACCGCCGCGCGCGGCGGCGCGGGGCGCATCGTCGCCCTGCTCCTGGCGTACCTGGGCCTGATCATCCTGCTCGCCGAGCAGATGGCCCACGCGCTCGAAGGCGTCGTCACGAGCCTCGGGCTGCCGCACGCCTTCAGCGGCCTCGTCGTCGCCGCCGTGATCCTCGCCCCCGAGGCCTTGGCCACGGTGCAAGCCGCCTCAGCCCGCCAGATGCAACGCGCCGTCAACCTGTCCTTGGGCGCCGCGCTGTCGACGATCGGCCTGACCGTCCCCGCCGTGCTGCTCGTGTCCATGGCGACCGGCCACGAGGTCGTGCTGGGCCTCGAGGCGACCGAGATCCTGCTGCTGTCGCTGAGCTACCTGCTCGCCATCAACACGCTCTCCACCGGCCGCACGAACCAGCTGCACGGCGTGCTGCACCTGGCG
>SXXH01000064.1 GCA_005789645.1 Planctomycetia bacterium | reverse complement strand
GTCACATTGGCGTCCATCGCCGGCAGGCCCAGCGCGCCAGCCGCCTGGCCCAGGCGCTCGTCGAGGTCCCAGATGCCCTTGGCGGTCATCTCCTCCGACAGGCGCTCGAACTCGTCGCCCATGTCGCCGGCCTCGGCCAGCTCGTTGTAGCGCTGCTCGATGGTGAGCAGGTGGCTGCAGGCTTCACGCAGGTTGCCCAGCACGTCGAGCTTGTCGTTGAGCGGCGGCTCCTGCGCGAGGTAGCCGACCGACAGCGCGCCGACGGGCTTGACCACGCCTTCGAAGTTCTT
Organism: Planctomycetia bacterium; assembly: GCA_005789645.1. Lineage (GTDB taxonomy): Bacteria > Planctomycetota > UBA1135 > UBA1135 > SXXH01. The sequence goes on along the minus strand of SXXH01000064.1, from coordinate 4,836 downwards.
GTCGACCCCGGCGAGGATCTTGAGCAAGGTCGACTTGCCCGAGCCGTTGTGGCCGATGATGCCGATCTTGGCGCCTTCGAGGAACGACAGCGTGATCCCCTTGAGGACCTCCTTCTGTCCGTAGAACTTTCGCAGGTCTTGGACCTGCAGGATGATCCGATCTGCCATGGCGGGCGGAGAAGATAGCTTGCCGCCGCCTTGGATTCACCAACGCCGCGCGGTGCAGCCCGAAGCCTGCGTGAATTTCTCCACTTGCGCGAACCACCGCGCACCGCCGCGGCGCTCTGGAGGCGAGCGTCCCCGCGGCCCAGGGATCCCGGCCGCCGGGCGCTCGCCAACCAACTCCGCAGTGCCTCCAAGCAAGCGCTCGGGCTCGTCCCAGCGCGCAACGCCGCCTCGTCGCGGCCAGGATCCCGTTCCATGCGACTCCACACGCAACTCGCGCCGCCGCGCCACGTCTCGCACCTCTCGCTGGCCGTCTGCATCGTCGCAGGGGCCATGGCGCCCGCCGTCGTCGCGCAGTCCGGCGGAGTCATTCCTCCGGCGCCCCAGCACGCGTTCACCTACAACCCCTCCCGCACCTCGCTCGTCGAGCTCCACGTCGATCTGCGCGGCCAGACGCAGTCCCCGGCGGCGTTGGTGGAGGAACACGCCATCCTCCCGCTCGTCAGCCAACTCGGCCTTTCCCAAACCGGCGGATCCAACCGCTTGCAATGGACGTCGGGCGTCTGTCCCGAAGACCTGTACTCCACCACTTGGAACGGCTGCAGCGTGACGTCCCGCCTGCGGGCGCACGCCCTGAAGGCCGGCTATGCCAACATCAAAGGCACGCCGCGCGCCATCACGTTCGTCGTCACGGACAATGGTGGCGTCGACTACTTGACCATCGAGAACAGCCTGCATTGCATGGATTCGCGAGGTGGAGACCTCGGAGGCATCCTGAGGGGCTCCACCTACGTCGATTACTCCGTCGCCGCATCCATGCAGATGCCGTTCGTCTTGCGACAGGAGAGCCATGTCTCGACCAGCGACGTGCATCTCGACACGAGCGCCGTGGCGATCGATCTCACCGATTGGAAGAACCACGTGCGGCCGTGCGGCGTGCTCGTGGCCGAGGACCTCAACGACAATGGCAGGTACGATCTGCTTGTCGACGCCGTGCGTATTTCGCTCGCCACGCCCCAGATCCTCATGGGGCCGGGTGGCGGCTCCCCCTCGGGCGGGGCCATCTCCGTGGACATGGCGTCGGTGGGCGCGAACTTGCCCGCTGGCAAGTACGTGGCCAAGATCGACTACGCCAGATCGAGCCGGGCGGAGAATGCAGATCGAGAGTTGGCGAACGACGCCGACTTCAAGGGATCCCTCACCAGCCATGGCGCGTTCTTCGGGGCGATCGTCGTCTCGGCTCCCGTCGCCGTGGATGACGGCGGCGTCCTCGAATGAGGCGTCCGGCGGTGCGCATGAACCCGCCCTGAGAATGAGCCAGGCTGGTGAATGAACCAGGCCCGTGAATGAATCCGGTCCCATGGCGTATCCTCCGCGCCATGGGACCGCTACTCGTCGCCCTGCTGATCCTCCTCGGTGTCGCCCTCGTCGTCGGCCTGTGGCTGATGGGCCTCTACAACGGCCTCGTGCGCCTGCGCCAAGCCGTCAAGAACGCCTTCGCCAACATCGATGTGCAGCTCAAGCGGCGGCACGACCTGATTCCGAACTTGGTCAACACGGTCAAGGGCTACGCCGCGCACGAGAAGGACACGCTCGAGCGCGTGGTGAACGCGCGCGCGCGCGCCACCAGCGCCACGGCGCCGGCGGACAAGTTGAAGGCGGAAGGGGAATTGACGCAGGCGCTCGGGCGCCTGCTCATGGTGGCGGAGAGCTATCCGGAGCTGAAGGCCAACACGAACTTCCTCCAGTTGCAGGGCGAGCTGACGCAGACCGAGGACAAGATCGCCTACACGCGCCAGGGCTACAACGACTCCGCCACCGCCTACAACACCGCCATCAAGGTCTTCCCCGCGGTGCTCTTGGCGGGCATGTTCGGCTTCGGCGAGGAACCGCTGTTCGAGACCCCCGCTGCCGAGCGCGAGGCGCCGAAGGTCAGCTTCTGAGCTTGGACCTGCTCGCGAGCGCCACGCGCCCAAGTCGCCTCTGCAGGCTTCGTCATCGTCGTCATGGCGCATGAGATCTGGGTCCCGGTAGTCGGGGGCGCGCTGGGCATCGGCTGCCTGCTGCTGTCGCTGCGCTCCGATCGTCGAAGGCGCTTCATCGACGACACGCCCACCTCGAAGGCGCGGGGCGTCTTCATCGGTGATGTCGAACTCAAGGGCGTGGTGGAGTGCGAGCGGCCCTTGACGAGTCACCTCGTCGAGACGAGTTGCGTTTGGTACAGCTGGTCGGTGGCGGAGCATTGGCGCCGCGTCGTGCGCGAGACCTACACCGACGAAAAGGGCCGCACCCGCACGCGTACGCGCGTGGAAACTGGCACGACGACCGTGGCAAGCGGAGGCGCAGCGACGCCTTTTTTCCTGCGCGACGACACGGGCGCGGTGCTCGTGCGGCCGCAAGGCGCCGACGTGGAGGGCGCTGTGGTCCTGTCGACCACCGTGACGCCCGGGCATCCGCTCTACTACGGCAAAGGTCCGCCGGGTGCTGTGATCCACTCGACCTACCAGCGCGACTTCCTCGAGTCGGCCATCAACGTGGGGCAAGCGCTGTACGTCCTCGGGCGCGCGCGCGAGCGCCAGGACGCCGTGGCGCCCGAGATCGCCGACGACAAGCGCGCGCAGATGTACATCATCTCGGTGCGCGGCGAAGCCGAGATCAGCCGCTCGCATGCGCTGGGCTGTTGGTTGTGGTTCGCGTTCGGCCTGTCACTCGCCGGCGGGACTTTCGCGTGGTACGAACAGACCGAGCAGTTCACTCCGGCCGAGCAACTGCTTGGCTACTCCGCGCTGGCGGCGGGGTTCTTGGCGGCGCTCGTCTTCGGTTGGGCGTGGATGGTGCACAACTCGATCGTCGGCCTGCGCCAGCGCGTGCGCCAAGGTTTCGGCAACATCGAGGTGCAACTCAAGCGTCGCCACGATCTCGTGCCAGCGCTCGCCGCCATCGTGGCGGGACTCGGGCAGCACGAGCGCATGGTGCAAGAGTCGTTGGCGGCCTTGCGAGCCCAAGCCGACTTGCGCTCCAGCGCCGCAGCAAGTGGGCCGGAGCCCGCTCACACCGCACCCGCTCGAGTGGAAGCGCTGGCGCCACGGCTCGTGGCCTTGCGCGAGGCTCATCCGCGGCTGATCGCGGACGAAGCCTTCCTCGAGCTGCAACGGCGACTCTCCGACACGGAGACGCGCATCGCCTTGGCACGCGCCTACTACAACGACATCGCCAGCGCCTACAACGCGCGGCTCCTCGTGCTGCCCGATCGTTGGGCAGCAGCCTTGTCCGGGTTGCGTCCCGAACCGCTGTTCGTGGCCGAGGGCTTCGAGCGCGCGAGTGTCGAGGTCGAGTTGTAGGGCCCAGACGCCGCTTGGGCGCGCCGGCGGCCTGAACTCGGGTGTCGCGAGCGCTAGACTATTGGAATGGCCGACATCCTCCGGGCGTTAAGCATCCAAAAAGACCACTCCGGCGCCTACGCGGGCAAGTGGCTCAAGACCACCGGCGCGATCCTCGAGAGTCGCAACCCGGCGACGGGCGAGGTGCTTGGCACCGTCAAGCAGGCGAGTGCCAAGGAGTACGAGCAAGTGGTCGCCGCGGCGCACGCGGCTTATCTGCGCTGGCGCGAAGTGCCGGCACCCAAGCGCGGCGAGATCGTGCGCCAACTAGGCAACGCGCTGCGCGAGAAGAAGGACGAGCTCGGCGCGCTGGTGACGATGGAGGTGGGCAAGATCCACCAAGAGGGCCTCGGCGAGGTGCAGGAGGCGATCGACATCGCCGACTTCTGCGTCGGCCAGTCGCGCATGCTGTACGGGCTGTCGATGCACTCGGAACGCCCGGGCCATTCGATGCGCGAGCAGTGGCACCCGCTGGGTGTCGTGGGGATCATCTCGGCCTTCAACTTCCCCGCCGCGGTGTGGGCTTGGAACTCGATGCTCGCCTTGACCTGCGGCGACGCGTGCGTGTGGAAGCCGAGCCCGAAGGCGCCGCTCACGGCGATCGCCATGACGAACGTCTGCCGCCCGGTGCTCGAAGCGCACGGCTTCGGGGCGCTCTTCGGCCTCGTCGTCGGCGGCAACGAGGAGGTCGGCACGCGCCTGGTCGACGACAAGCGCATTCCGCTCGTGTCGTTCACGGGTTCCTCCGAGGTCGGGCGCCATGTGGGCGCGCGCCTGGCGCAGCGCTACGCCAAGGCGATCCTCGAGTGCGGCGGCAACAACGCCTTGGTCGTCATGGACGACGCGGATCTGTCGCTGGCCTTGCCGGCGATCCTCTTCGGCGCGGTCGGCACCGCCGGCCAGCGCTGCACGACGACGCGGCGGCTCCTGGTGCACGAGGCGATCGCCGACGAAGTCGAGAAGCGCCTCGTCAAGGCCTACGCGGGGATCAAGATCGGCGATCCGCTGGCGAAGGGCGTCTTGTGCGGACCGCTGATCGACGAGACCGCCGTACTCAACATGCAGGCCGCGCTGGACTCGGCGAAGAAGAGCGGCGGCAAGGTGCTGTGCGGCGGCGAGCGCGTGAAGCTTGGCGGCAAGCTGAAGGGCGGCCACTGGGTGTCGCCCGCCATCGTGCGCGCCGAGAACCACTGGGAGTGCGTGCAGAAGGAGACCTTCGCGCCGATCCTGTACGTGATCCGCGTCAAGTCGCTCGACCACGCCATCGAGCTGCACAACGCCGTGCCGCAAG
>SXXH01000063.1 GCA_005789645.1 Planctomycetia bacterium | reverse complement strand
AGGATCTGCGCCTTGTCGAACTCGACGTCCTTGATGCGCTCGCGCTTGAGGTCGTTGAACACCAGCGCGCCGATGCCGACCTGCTCGGCGACTTGGCGGCGCGCCGTGTCGTCGAGCGACGGGTTCTTCTCCGACACGACGCGCAGCGCCTCTTCGACGACCTCGTCGAGCAAGTCGTCGAGCACCAGCACCGCGCCCTTGCGGCTGGCGAGCTTCGTCCGGCCGGGACCGAGCAGCAGGCCGAAGTCGATGTGCTCGACCTTCGGCTCCCACTCCAGTCCCATGCGCTTGAGCACGCCCTTCAGCTGGCGGAAGTGCAGCTTTTGCTCGCCTCCGACGACGTACAGGGCGCGCGCGAAGTCGAACTCCGCGTGGCGCGAGAACAGCGCCGCGAGGTCGCGCGTGGCGTACAAGGTCGTGCCGTCCGACTGGCGCAGCAGGCAGGGCGTCTCCTTGAGGCCCTTGTCGACGGAGCCGAGCATGACGACCAAGGCGCCTTGCGATTCTTCGACCACGCCGGCGGCCTCGACCCGCGCGAAGGTCTGGGCGAGCAGCGGCTCGTACCACGACTCGCCGCGCACGAGGTCGTGGCGGATGCCGAGGCGCTCGTAGGTCTTTTCGAAGCCCGCCAGCGAAGCCTTCGTGACCCAGCGCCACAACTCGCGCACTTCGCCCTCGCGGCCCGACTCGAGCTCGCGCCAGGCCTCGCGCGCCTCGGCGGCGAAGGCGGGATCGGCCTCGACCTGAGCCTTGCTCCACTGGTACAGCTCGAGCAGCCCATGGACGGGGTCGCGCTCGTCGATCGTCTTGCCGCGGCGGCGGATGGCGACCACCAGGCCGCCGAACTGCGAACCCCAGTCGCCGATGTGGTTGATGCCGACGACCCGGTAGCCCTGCGACTGGTGCAGGCGCACGAGCGCGGCGCCGATGATGGTCGAGCGCAGGTGGCCCACGTGCATCGGCTTGGCGATGTTGGGCGAGCTGTAGTCGACCACGACCACGCGGCCGGCGCCGATCGTGGACGAGCCGTGGGCTGCGCCGTTGGCTTCGACCTCGGCCAGCACCGTCGAGGCCAGCAATCCGCGCTCGATAGTGAAGTTCACGTACGGGCCCGCGGCGCGCGCCTCGATCCTGTCCAGTTTGCCTGACAAGGCCGCCGCGAGTTCCGCGGCCGCCGCGGGCGGCGCCTGCTTGCGCGCCTTGCCGACGAGGAAGCACGGCAGGGCCACATCGCCCATGGCCGGGTCGCGCGGCTCCTCCAGGCGGATCTCGGCCGGGTCGAGGCCTGCGGCTTCGGCGGCGGCGCGGCGGATCAGGTCGTGGAAGGTCTGCATGGTTCTTGCTCGCGCGCAAGCGTCGCGGCGGCGCGGCGCCGCGCGCTCACCAGTTGGCCCACTTGTCGTTCAGCTCCGAGAGCTCCTGCTCCAGCTCGGCGGCGCGCATCTGCGTCTCCTTGAGCTTCGCCGGGTCGCGCCAGGCCTCGGGCCGCTCCAGCTCGTCCCTTGCGGCCGTCAATTGCTTCTCGAGCTCCATGATGCGCGCCTCCAGCTTGGCGAAGGCCAGCGGGTTGCGCACCTGCTTGCCACCTTGCGCGCGCGCTTCGTCCGTCGCGGCCGCGGTTGGCTTCGTCGGAGCGGCCTTGGCGGGAGGCGGCGCGATCGCGACCGTGGCGGCCTGCTTCTGCGCGGCCTTGGGCTGCGGCTTGCCGCCCTTGGCGCGCGCCGCTTCGCGTTCGCTGTCGCGTTGCGCCTGCTTCTTCGCCCGCCACTCCGTGTAGTTGCCTTCGTGGCGCAGCACGCGCCCACCGTCGACCTCGAGGATCACGTTGCACAAACCGTCGAGGAACTCGCGGTCGTGGCTGACGACCACCAGCGAGCCTTCGAAGGCCGAGAGCATTTCCTCCAGCGCCGTGCGCGCGGCGAGGTCGAGGTGGTTGGTCGGTTCGTCCATCGCCAGCCAGCTGGGCCTCCCGAGCACGAGCTTGGCGAGGCACAAGCGCGCTCGTTCGCCGCCAGAGAGCCCGGCGATGGGCGAGTCGAGCTCGACGCCGCGGAACAGGAAGCGCGCAAGGTGGTCGCGGATCTCCTGGTCCTCGAGCTGCGGGAACGCACGCCGCATCTCGTAGTACGGAGTGCCGTCGTCGCGCAGCGCGCTCGTGTCCTGGTCGTAGTAGCCGACCTGGGCCTTGTGGCCGAGCGCCACCTCGCCCGCGAGCGGCTGCATGCGCCCGGCGAGGATCTTCAACAGCGTCGTCGGGCCGGCGCCGTTGCGGCCCACGATGCCGATGCGTTCCGAACGCGCCACGCGGAAGTTCGCGTCCTCGAAGGTGGCCGTTCCGCCGTAGCCGCCCGAGAGATCGCGCGCCTCGAGCACCGTCTCTCCGCCGCGCTCCGCGGCCGGCGGACGGATGACGGGCCGCCGCACGTCGTGGAAGGGCTTCGCCACGCGCACCAGCGCCTCGAGCTTCTTCTGGCGGCCCTTGGCCTCCGTGACGCGGTGCGAGCCCATGTGCTGGCGCACGAACGCGTCCTCCTTGCGGATGAAGTCCTGCTGGTTCTCGTAGGCGCGCAGGTCGGCCGCGTAGCGCTCCTCCTTGATGCGCAGGTACTGGTCGTAGTTGCCCGGATAGCGCGTCAAGGCGCCGCGCTCGAGCTCGAGGATCGAGTCGACCGCGTTGTTCAGCAGCCGGCGGTCGTGGCTGACGATCAGCACGGCGCCTTGCTGGAGCTTGATCCACTCCTCGAGCCACTCGATGCCCGCGAGGTCGAGGTGGTTCGTGGGTTCGTCGAGCAAGAGCAGTTCGGAGCCCGCCACCAGCGCCTTGGCCAGGCAGGCGCGACTGCGCTCGCCTCCGGAGAGCGTGTTCACGTCGCGTTCCCAGAACCCTTCGTGCAAGCCGATGCCCGACAGCACTTCCTCGACGCGGCGCTCGCCATCGAAGCCGCCGAGCGCCTCGATCTCGTGCAACAGCGCGTCGTGCCGCTCCAACTCGCGCTCCAACGCCTCGCCCTCGAGCACTCCGAGCTGCTCGCCGCTCTCCTCGTAGTCGCGCAGGGCCGTGCGCAGTTCCACCAGCCCCGACTCGACGAACTCGCGCACCGTGGTCGCGGCTGCGACCTTGGGACGCTGCTCGACATGGCGCACGCGCACGCCCTTCCTCAAGGTCACGCTGCCCCAGTCGGGTTGTTCCTCGCCCACGAGCAGGCGCAGGATGGTCGTCTTGCCGCCGCCGTTGCGGCCCACCAGGCCGAGCTTCTGGCCGGGGTCGATGCGGAAGGTGGCGCCAGCGAGCACCTCGTGCGCGGCAAAGTGCTTCTTCACGCCTTCGAAGATGACCAGGGACATGGGGCGGAGAGGATACCCGCGGGCCGTGGCGACCGGAGCAGCTGGGTGGCCGGCAAGACGCGGAAGTTTCTTCCGGCTGCCTTGGTGTGGGAATTTGCCGTAAGTAATTTCTTATTAATAGTTTATGTCGCAGTGTCAATGTCGTAACTCAACTTCCGCAGCCACCCGTCGACAGGACGGAACATGCAGATCCGCCACAACGCCCTCCACGCTTCCACCCCTGCTTCGTTGCAGCGTCCGGCGTCGGCCGCGCGCTCCGCCCAGACCGAGCAAGCTCCGGCCTCGCGACTGGACGCGATCGCAGCGCGCTCCGAGGCGCGCCTCGCGGCCTTGGTCGACGACAAGGACCTCAGTCCGCGCCAGCAGCAGGCGTTGCAGCAAGCCAAGGACGAGCTGCAGTCGTTGCACGCGCGCCTCGAGCAGGCCTTCGGCGGCGAGGGCCACAAGCCCGAGGCCGTCAAGCAGGCGCTCTCGGCCCTGCAGGCGCACGTCGCCGCGGGCGTGTCCCACATCCTGTCGGGCGGGGTGCTCGACGCCTCGGGTGGCGTCGACCTGCGTGCCTGAGGCCGATCCCGGGACCAAGCCCGGTTCCGCGCCTCGATCGCCGTCCGGACGATCTCGTCCGGCGCTTCAGCGCTTGTGCGCGCCGCGCTTCTTCAGCACGAGCACGACATCGTCGCGTCCATCGTCGATGGGGCGGGGCGTCGTCGCGTCGTGGTGGAAGTCGTAGGTGGCCACCAGTTCCAGTTCAGGCCGCGAGCGGACGAGTTCCAGCACTTCGCGCACGCTGTAGGTGCGGAAGGTCCAGTTGGTCTCCTGCGCGTGCTCTCGCCCGCGGGACCGGACCTTGAGTCGCGTGCGCACCGCCTCGGACCGCTTGCGTCGATCGGCCTGCATCGTGCGCGTGACGCAAACGACCTTGGCGCCGCCGCGCTCGACGACCCACCGCTCGACCTGGGAACCCTCGCGGCGGTAGTCCGTCAGGTGCAATCCCAGGACGTACACGCCGCCGGGCGCGAGTCGTCGCGCCACGCCGGCGAGGTGCGCGCGCGCCGAGCGTTCGTCGAGCAGGTACTTGAAGGTCGACACGAGGCAATGCGCCAGGTCGACCGCGGGCCCGGCCGGCACGCGCGCCATGTCGCCGCGTCGCAGCTCGGCCTCCAAGCCGCGTCGCGCCAACTTGGCGCGCGCGGCGTCCAACATGCGTTCGTTGAGGTCGAACCCCTCGACCGCGAGTCCGCGCCGCGCGAGGTCGACGACCAGCCGCCCGGAGCCGCAAGCCGGTTCGAGCACGCGCCGCGGTTCTCCGCGCCCGTGGCGGCGCGCCAGCGCCACGAGGAACGAGCCTTCGCGCCTGGTGCCTGGTTCGAAGACCAAGTCGTACCAACGGGGGGTGTCGTACCAGTCGACGAGCGCGGTCTTGGCCATCCTCGGGAAGAATCTTCACGCGGCGCGACTGGCGGCGCAACAGGAGCCTCGGGTCCGTCGAGTCGCCTTGACAGAATCGAGCCGATCGGTCGAAACTCTAGGTCGCTCGCGCGGGCTTCCCTGCGTCTTGCCGGGCGACCAAGCGAACATGTCCATCCGCTCCCTGTACTTCTCGTGGCGGGCGTCCGCCTGCCTCGCCTTCGCCTCCGTTCCCGTGTTGGCCTCGTCGGCCTGCGAAGTCGGAGCCGTCGCGGCGTCCACCACGACCAGCGCGCAGGCGCCGCTCGTCGAGTGGAACCGACGCAACGCCGAGCATCTGCTCAATCGCGCGGCCTTCGGCGCCACCGACGCCGAAGTCGACGTGGCCGTGGCGCGCGGCCTGGCCGCGAGCATCGAAGCCCTCTTCCCCGCGGACGCCAAGGTGCCGCGGCCCGAGATCCTCGGCCTGCGCGACCTGCCGCTCGACCTCGAGCGGCCCGAGACGCGCCTGCGCAACGTCGAAGGCCGGCGCGAGGGCTTGTCGCGCCTGCAACCCGACCTCATCTCGCCGCTGAACATGTGGGGCGATTGGTGGATCGAGCGCATGCGCCAGTCGGAGGATCCGCTGCGCGAGCGCATGACGATCTTCTGGCACGGCCACTTCGTCAGCTCGGTCAAGGAGGTCGGCAACGCGCACGAGATGATCGAGCAGCTGGCCTTCCTGCGCGACAATGCGCTGGGCGACTTCGAGACGCTCCTGCGCGGCGTGGGGCGCACGCCGGCGATGCTGGCGTACCTCAACAACGACGAGAACGTGAAGGAGCACCCCAACGAGAACTGGGCGCGCGAACTGTTCGAGCTGTTCTCGCTCGGCGACGGCAACTACACCGAGGACGACATCAAGCAGGCGGCGCGCGCCTTCACGGGTTGGACCGACAAGGAAGGCCGGTTCTTGTTCGATCGCATCGTGCACGACTTCGGCGCCAAGCAGGTGCTCGGCCGCGCCGGGGCCCTCGACGGCGACATGGTGGTCGACCTCGCGCTCGAGCAGGAGGCTTGCGCGCGCTTCATGGCGGCCAAGCTCCTGCACCACTTCGAGGGCGCACCCGCGTCGATCGAACGCGTCGAGGAATACGCCGCGTTCCTGCGCGCCAACGACTTGCACATCGGCGCGTTCCTGCGCCGCTTGTTCGCCGATCCGGCCTTCTACCGCGACGAAGTCGTCGGACGCCGCGTGGCGCCGCCGATCGAGTGGTTGGTGGGCAATGCGCGGCGCCTGGACTTGTCGGCGCCCGGGCAGATGGTGCTCAACATGGGCGATGTGCTGGGCCAGCGCCTGTTTTGGCCGCCGAGCGTCAAGGGTTGGGAGCCCGACATGGCCTGGATCACCACGGCGACGATGATGTACCGCTCGAACATGGCCGGCATCATGCTCGGCCTCGTCTCGGTGCAAGGACTGATCCGCGACGCCGAGTTCGACGAGCGCTCGATGGGCGACGAGCCGATGATGGCCGCAGCCAAGAAGAGCCGCAGCAATGGCCTCAACCAGCTGGCCTACATCCAGGACACGGGCTGGAAGCCCGAGCTGTCCCTCGCCGCGCGCGCCAAGGCGGCCTTGGCCGTGGGCGACGCGCGCCTCGCGGCGTGGCTCTGCGGCGAGCTGCTCGCCATCGAAGTGCCGCTCGATTCGGGCGTGCGCGGCTCGGTCGCCGCGTTCCTGGCGCGCGAGCGCCGGGAAGCCGGCATCGAGATGGAGACGCAACTGCTCGCGCATCCAGAGGGCGAGGCCATCGTGCGCCGCGCCGCGCACTTCGTGCTAAGCCTGCCCGAATCCCAGCTCAACTGAAGTCACGCGAAGCCACCCAGGACCTCGACGCCATGGACCATCTGCACCAGGCCCCCAAGCACCGCCCCGACCGCCGCGGCGTGATCGTCGGTGGCGCCACCATCTTCGGCGGCATGTGGCTCTTCGGCCGCTCCGCCTTGGCGAGATCCACGCGCGAAGTGGTCGAGCAAGCCAAGGACGCGCCGCCCAAGGCGTTGCTCCTGCTCGAGCTGTCGGGCGGCAACGACGGCCTCTCGTGCATCGTGCCGTGGGCCGACGACCTGTACCACGGCGCGCGCGGTCGCGTCGGGCACAAGGCCGAGACGGTCAAGAAGATCGACGATTACCGCGGCTTCCACTTCGCCTTGGCGAACATGCAGTCGCAGTGGAACGAGGGCAAGCTCGCCATCGTCGAGGGCTGCGGCTACGACAACCCCAACCACAGCCACTTCACCTCGCAGGACATCTGGCACACCGCGCGCCACACCGGCCGCGCCTCGGGCGACGGCTGGATCGGCCGCCTGATGGCCGAGATGCATCCGCAGGACAAGGAAGTGCCGCACATGGTGCATGTCGGCCAATCGCTGCCGTACTCGTTGAAGAGCGGCTCGCACGCCGTGGTGTGCCTCGACCAGCCGCCGCCCTACCGTTGGGCCGCGGGCGGCGAGGACATCGCGCGCGAGGGCGGCATGCGTCGTCCCGAGCCGGGCCACCCGCTCGAGCAGATCCGCAGCGTCGTGCGCAACGCGCAAGCGAGCTCGTCCGCGATCCGTCGCGCCGCCGCCGAGTACAAGCCGCGCGTCGAGTACCCCAAGCACGACCTGGGCCAGGACATGCAGACGGCCGCGGCGTTGCTCCAATCGCGCCTGGGCGTGACGGTCATGTCCGTGACGCACAACGGCTACGACACGCACGCCAACCAGGTCTACCGACACGACAAGCTCATGCAGGAGCTCGACGGCGCGCTGGGCGCGTTCCTCGCCGACGTGCGCGGCACGCCTTCGGGCGACAACATCGCCATCCTCGTGTTCAGCGAGTTCGGCCGTCGCGTGCCGGACAACGCCTCGATGGGCACCGACCACGGCACCGCCGGCCCGATGTTCCTGCTCGGCTCGCCCGTCAAGGGGGGACTGCACGGCAAGCATCCTTCGCTCGCCGACTTGGTCGATGGCGACCTCAAGCACACCACCGACTTCCGCCGCGTGTACGCCAGCGTGCTCGACGGATGGCTCGGCGTGCCGAACGAGCGTGTGCTCGGCGCGCGCCACGAGCCGATCGCGGGGGTGTGGGCGTGAGCGCGCTGCTGCTCGCTTGCGCCTTGGCGCTGTGCGCGCAGGACTCCGAGTCCGTGCGCAGGCGCGAAGACCACTACCAAAGCGGCCGGCCGATGCTCTCGGTGCAGGAGCTCGAGGTGCGCCCCGGCGAATGGGTGCGCCACGGGATGGAGCGCGCCTGGTATCCAGAGGGCGCCACCGACCACGAAGGCGCATGGGAGCGCGGTGCGAAGAGCGGCACGTGGACCTGGTGGTTCGCCAACGGCCGCAAGGAATCGGAGGGCGCCTTCGTCGATGGCCTCGCGCACGGTCCTTGGACCTTCGGGCGCGAGAGCGGCCGCATGGTCATGACCGGCTCGTTCGAGCGCGGCGTGGCCACCGGTCGATGGACGTGGAACTGGATGTACAGCGACAAGAAGAAGGCGCAAGGCGTCCTCGTCGCCGGCCAGCTCGAAGGTCCGTGGACCGCTTGGCACGAGGAAGGCGGCGTCTCCGAGCAGGGTGCTTGGAGCGCGGGCAAGAAGCACGGCACCTGGACCGAGTGGCATCCGAACGGGACGCTCAAGGCCACTGGTGCGTGGAAGGAGCAGCGCCGCCACGGCGAGTGGCAGGAATGGCACGACGACGGCTCGCTCGCCGCGAAGGGCGCGTGGGTCGAGGGCGAGCGCCAAGGCGCATGGGAGTTCCGCGGGAAGGGCGGGATCCCGCTGCAGTCGGGCGGCTTCGAGCGCGGCAAGGAGTCCGGCGCCTGGACCTTCCACCACCCCGACGGCAAGAAGAGCGAGGAAGGCTCGTTCGTCGCCGGAGTGCCGCAAGGCTCGTGGACGATGTGGCGCGCCGACGGAGTCCTCGAGCGCCAAGGCGCGTACAAGGACGGCCTGTGCGAGGGCGAGTGGACCTTCCACGGCCCCGATGGCCAAGTCGCCGAGCGGCGCACCTACGCGGCCGGCAAGCTCGTCGCCGGCAAGTAGGCCGGACATCACGGTGGTCCCGTCGCGGCCACCAAGGCCTTCGTCGTCGCCGATCGCGCATGCGAGTCGCCGACGCCATCCGTCGGTTCGCAGCGTCCCTCTGTGCCCGGCGCGTCTCCGTCTGCGTCAAATTTACTTGACGGTCTCGCCGCGCAGGATCCGACCCAATCGGCGCAGCTCTTCGCGATCGGCCGGCGTGCCCGGCAGCCCCGGATGCTGGCCCTCGGCGTCGGTGGGCACGAGATGCACATGCACGTGGCGCACGACCCAACCTACGACGCTGGTGCACACGCGTTCGCAGCCGAGTCGCTCCCTTTGGGCGCGGGCCACGCGCCTCGCGAAGCTCCACAAGCGCGCGTGCTCGTCCTCGGGCAGGTCGTAGAGGTAGGGGACCACGCGACGCGTGGCCACGACCACGTGCCCCGGTCGAAAGGGGGCCGGCGCGAGGAAGGCCACATGGCCCTCGTCCTCGGCGACGATCTCGGCGTCGACGCGGCCGGCCACGAGGTCGGCGAAGGTGGGGTGCGATCCGTGCATGGCGTGCATCCAAGCCGCGTCGGCCCCCGCGCGGCGCTCCGGCTGCGCGCGGGAGATGCCGCCGCGATCGTCGGACGGTAGCATCTGCGCCGCCATGCCCGCGCCTCCGTCCGACGCCCGATCCTTGTCCGCCGTCTGCGTGTCCACTTCGCCGTGCGGCGACGACGGGGTCGTGCTGAAGATCCGCGTCGAGTCGCCGCAGCCGCCGTTGCGCGCAGCGCGCTTCTGGATGTTGAGGCGCGAGGATCGCCTGTCGCCGGCCATTCCGCGCCCGTTCTCGCTCTACCGCCAACAGGGCGACGAGCTCGAGTTCCTGATCAAGGTCATGGGCGCGGGCACCAAGGCCTTGGCGGCGTGCACGCCGGGCACGAAGCTGCGCGCCATCGGCCCGTTGGGCAACGGCTGGCCGACGCTCGATGGCGAAGGCGACATGTGGGTCATGCTCGCCGGCGGCATCGGTTCGGCGCCTTTTTGGATGGGCGTCGAACAGGCGCTCGCCGGCATGGACGGTCGCGCGCCGTGTCCGCCATCGAAGCTGGCGATCCTCTATGGCGCCGCGACCAAGGGCCTGTTGTACGACCTCGAGGGCTTCAAGGGCCTCGGCGTGCGCGTGGAGACTTGCACGATGGACGGCAGCCACGGGCTGAAGGGCCATGTGCTGCAGCTCCTGGAGGATCTGCAGCGGCGCGGCGAGTTGCCGCACAAGGTGCGCCTGCTCGCTTGCGGTCCCGAGCGCATGCTCGAGGCCGTCGAGGAGCATGCACGCGCGTCCGGGCTGCCTTGTTGGCTGTCGCTCGAGACGATGATGGGTTGCGGGGTCGGCATCTGCAACGGCTGCCCCGTGCCCACGCTGCCTGATGGACCGATGGGTGCTTGGAGCAATGCCAAGTGCTGCGTCGAGGGGCCGGTGTTTTCGATTGAGTGCGTGACGATGGGATCCTGACCCGCGCAAGCGGGTCCAAAAGCACCGTCTCCTCTCCCTCTCCCTCTCTCTCT
>SXXH01000062.1 GCA_005789645.1 Planctomycetia bacterium | reverse complement strand
CGGCACGCCGTCCTTGTTCCGCTTGAAGTCGATCTGGCGGTACTGGCGCTTGTTGCCGCCCGCGCGGTGGCGCCGCGTCAGGTGGCCGTGGTTGTTGCGGCCGCCGGTGCGACGCTTGCCCGAGATGAGGCTCTTCTCGGGCGTAGTCTTCGTGATCTCCGAGTAGTCGAGCACGGTGCCGAAGCGGCGACCGGCTGACGTCGGAGAGTAGGACTTGATTGCCATGTTTCTTTCGAACCTGTGGTCTTGATCTGGGTGTGCGCTGTGCGTGCAGGCGAGTCGAGCTCGCTCAGAGCACGTCGATCGTCTGCCCCTCGGCGAGGACGACCATGGCCTTCTTCCAAGCGGGGGTCAGTCCGGCGACCCAGCCGCGACGACGCGCCTTCTGCTGGGCGCGCAGGGTGTTCACCGACAGGACCTTGACCTTGAACAGGCGCTCGACGGCCTGCTTGATCTCGATCTTGTTGGCGCCCACGGGCACGCGGAACGTGTAGGCGTTGCGGCGCCCGGTGTCGTCCGTGGCCTTCTCCGTCAGGTGCGGAGCCTGGATGATCTCGTACAAGCGTTCGACGCGAGTCACGCGGCACCTTCCTTCTTGGTCTCGCCCACGCGCTTGGCGAGGGCTTCGATGGCGGCGCGCTCGGCGATCAACAGGCCGCCGGCCACCACGTCGCGGGCGTTCAGCTCGGCCGCGGTCTTGACGACCACGCCGGGGAAGTTGCGGAACGACTTCCAAGCCGAGGCGTTCGGCGCGGCCAGGATGACCAGCGCGCGGCGCGGACCTTGGAACCCGGACAAGAGCGCGCGAGCGGCCTTGGCGCTGGGCGCCGAGAACGACGACAAGTCGGCAGTGACCAGCTCGTTGTCGCGGATCTTGCCTGCGAGGGCCGCGCGCAGGGCGACGCGGCGCTGCTGGGCGGGCGGGTGGTACGAGAAGTCGCGCGGATGCGGACCGAAGATCGTGCCGCCCTTGCGCCACAGCGGCGACTTCTTGTCGCCGGCGCGCGCGCGACCGGTGTGCTTCTGCTTCCAAGGCTTGGCGTGCGAGCCGTGGACTTCGCTGCGCTCCTTGGTCTTGGCCGTGCCCTGGCGGGAATTCGCGTGGTACATGACCACCGCGTCCTTGAGGGTGCGAATGCGGACGTTGTCGCCGAAGGGCGCGAGATCGAGCTCGGCCTCGGCCACCTTGCCGTTGGTGTAGTTCTTGATCTTCATCGCGGACCTCAGGCCTTCGCCTTCGTCTTGACGCCCGTCTTGGCGGTGCGCACCTGGATGAAAGCGCCGTTGTAGCCGGCGACCGAGCCCTTCAGGTAGAGCAGGTTGCGGGCGGCATCGATGCGCACCACGCGCAGGTTCTTCGAGGTCTCGCGCGTGTCGCCGTAATGACCGGGGAGGCGCTTGCCCTTGACGACCTTGCCGATGCGCTTGCTGGCGAGCGAACCGGGCTGGCGCACGTTCATGCAGCCGTGCGTCTCGGGACCACGACCGAAGTTGTGGCGCTTGATGGTGCCGGCGAAGCCGCGGCCCTTCATCGTGCCGACGACATCGACGAGGTCGCCGGCCTTGAACACCTCGCAGGTGATCGTGTCGCCGACCTTGCAGGCCGCCGCGTCCACGAGACGCTCTTCGCGCAGATGGCGCTTGGGCGTGGTGCCGTTCTTCTTGAATTGACCGAGCTGCGGCTTCGCGAGCCGCTTGTCGGCGATGTCGCCCCAACCGAGCTGCACGGCGTTGTAGCCGTCCTTCTCGAGGGTGCGAATTTGCGTGACGACGCACGGCCCGACCTCGACGACCGTCACTCCGTGGACGGTTCCGTCTGCGTCGAACAACTGCGTCATGCCGCGCTTGCGTCCGAGGATCAGCGTCATGATCTCTTGAACTTCCTTGTGGGTGCTTGCCGCTTGGGTGCTTGCTGCTGTTTCCGGTTCGACCCAGTGGGGCTCCACGTTGGAGCTCCGTGACGCTGGGCCACGCGGACGGTCGACCGCGCATCGCTCCCCCGCCGCGGCACGCCGCGTGGAGGATGGATCCGCTCCGACCCTGGTGGTGGGTGGTGTCTCGCGAGTCGGCGCGGGCCATCCCGCTCGACCTGGGAGGTCGAAGCGAGCGGACCGGCGTCCACGCGGGACTGTTCGGGTTTCGGGTTGTAGAGAACTGCGCTCGTCAAGCTCGCCGCGCTGTGGCGCGACTCGCGCGGGGGCGCACTGGGCGCCCCGGAGTCATCCGCTAGGGACGACCTGAAGGAGTTGGCTGCAAGGAAGAGGGGGGTCTTCGTGCTCTCGATCAGGCCTTGATGCGGATGTCCACGCCCGCAGGCATGTTGAGGGAGGACAGCGCGTCGACCGTCTGGGCGGTCGGCTCGCTGCTGTAGATCAGCCGCTTGTGAGTCCGGATCTCGAACTGCTCGCGCGACTGCTTGTCGATGAACGGAGAGCGCAACACGGTGTAGCGCTCGATCCGCGTGGGAAGCGGGATGGGTCCGGCCACGCGCGCGCCCGTCCGCTTGGCGGTCTCGACGATCTCGAGGCCCGACTGGTCGAGGGCCTCGTGGTCGTAGGCTTCCATCCGGATCTGGATCTTGTCCTTCATTGGCTGCTGCTGCGGGCGGGGGCTGGTTGCGCGGGCTTGGGCGACGAGGCCGGCCTGCTGTGGAAAGGGCCGAAGAAACTACCAACGACACCCCTAGGTGTCAACGCAAAGCCGGGTTCGCGCCCATTTTCGCCGCACGAGGTTGCCTGCGGCCGCTGCCACGCACCTACTGGGCGGGGTCGACATGCGACGCTTGGAGCGCGAATTACCTGCGAGACCCTTGGCTTGCGGCCCCAGCAAGAGAAAGCCCGCACGAAAGGCCGACTTCACTTGCAACATACTACACAAGGCCATGCAATCAAATTACTTACAGCGACGCCTGCGGAATGGCGCGGCGCGCCCGTCAGAGCAGGCCGCGCTCGCGCAGCACCACTTCTTCCACCACTTCATGACCCGCCGGCCAGAGCGTGAAGTCGGCGCGCCCTTGCGACAAGGAGCGCAAGCCACGCGCGAAACCAAAAGTCGCTTGCAGCGGCGCCCGACCGCGCACCAGACGATCCAATCCGTCCCCCACCACCTCCTCGATCTGCACGCCGCGTCCGAGCAACTCGCCCTGCAAGGTCGCGGCGTGCGTGGACGGCACGCGCACCTCGAGTCGCACCCACGGCTCGCGCACTTCACTGCCCGCGTTGGCGAGCGCGCGCGCCAAGCCCTCGCGCGAGGCGAGCACGGCGCCCAACACCCCCCCCGCGTCGTCCGTGCGGCTCGCCCCGCTCACGCGCACGCGCACATGCGTGACGGGCAGGCCGAGGCGCGGTCCTGACTGCAACTCGGCCTCCAAGGCCTCTTGCACGGCGACGCGCGCCTCGTGCGTGAACTGGCAAGCGCTCGCGAACTCGACTGCGGGTCGCTCATGGGCCGCGTGCGGCTCGACCACGACCTCCGCCTGTCCGCTGATCCTCTCTTCGCCATGCAATCGATCGACCGCGCCCAGCGCACGCCCCGTGGCACGCACCGATTCCACGTAGGAAACCTGCGGCGGGCTCGCGATCGGCCGCAGGCCGGTCGACTCCTCGACACGCCGCAGCGCGACATCGAGGTGCAGCTCGCCCATGCCCGACAGCAGCAAGCGACCAGTGGCGGCGTCCTCGGACAAGGCGAGGGTCGGATCTTCGCGCACGAGCCACGCCAGCGCGGCGCGCGTCGGCGCACGATCCTTCTCCTCCGCGGGCTCGACGGTGCAGGCGACCACGGGCTGCGGCAAGTCGAGCCCCGGCAGCTCCAGCGTGGCGCCGCCCTGGCACAGGCTCTCGCCGGTCTGCGCGCGGGTCAGACCCGCCACGGCGACGATGGAGCCCGCGGGGGCGCACTCGAGCGGCACGAGCGACTCGCCATGCGCGCGAAACAAGCCCGCCACCACTTCCCCGCCGCCTGCGTGCGCCAGCTCCACGCGCTGGTGCGGCCGCAAGCGCCCGGCGTGCACGCGCGCGAAGGCCACCTCGCGCCCGCCGAGGCGCTGCAGCTTGAAGACCTGCGCGCACAGTGGGCCATCCTCGTCCATGGCGAGCGCGTGCCAACTCCCGTCGCGCGCGCGCGCGCGACGCGGCGGACGCTCGCGCGGAGCAGGCAGCAAGTCGACCAGCGCGTCGAGCAGCGGGTGCACGCCGATGTTCGCCAGCGCCGAACCGCACAAGAGCGGCACGAGCTCGCCGGCGAGGATGCGCCGCTTGAGCGCGGCGAGCACGCGCTCGCGCGCCACGACGCGACCCGCCACCACGTCGGCGAGGAGATCCTCGTCGCCCAGCGCGGCCGCATCCAGCAGCTCGTGGTGCAGCACCTGCGCCTCGTCCGAGACGCGCGCGCCCGCTTCGCGCTCGAGCCGCGCCGAGCGGCGCGACGCGCGCGCCACGGACAAGTCGACGAGATCGACCACGCCCGCGAGCACGCCGCCTTCATGGTGCGGCCATGTCAGCGGCACGAGCGGCTTGTCAAGCCGTTCGGACACGCGCGACAGCGCCGCCGAGGCGTCCGCGCCGGCGCGGTCGAGCTTGTTCAAGAACACCAGGCGCGCGAGCCCGGCCTCGGACGCGGCGCGCCAGACATGCTCGGTGCGGGCCTGCACGCCGGCGAGCGCGTCGACGACCACCACGAGCGAATCGAGCGCCAGCAACGAGCGCGCCACCTCGACGCCGAAGTCCACGTGCCCGGGAGTGTCGACCAGTTCGATGCGCGCCGTGCGCCAAGCGAGGGATGTGGCGGCCGCGGTGATCGTGATGCCGCGCTCGCGCTCCTCCTTCATCCAATCGAGGACCGTCGTGCCATCTTCGACCTCGCCCATGCGACGCTCGACGCGGGCGTCGTACAGGATGCGCTCGCACAAGGTCGTCTTGCCCGCGTCGACGTGCGCCGCGACGCCCACGATGCGCGCCGACGACAGGTCGCTCGCGTTCGAGCCCTGGCCGGCTTCGCAGTGCGCGCTCACGGAGGCACCTCGGGCGCCTCGGCCAGCGCGGGGTTGAGCGCGAGGAAGCGCTCGGCGAAGCGATAGTGGCGCAAGAGCCGCGGCTCGCGACGCCCGGTCAGCGCGAGCGCCGCGTACAGGGCCTCGACCGACGCGAGGCCCTCGCCGGGATCCTCGAAGGTGCGGCTCTTGCGCGGATAGGCGCTTGCCAGAGGCGGCAGCCGCCGCGGGAGCAGCTCGCCGCGCACCGTGCGCAGCAGGGTCGGCAAGCGCCGCCACGAGCAATCGACGAGCAACAAGGGCGCGTCCGCGTCGCCGGCCCCCAACAACTCACCCTCGGGGTGCAGCAGGATGCGCGCGCCGGCCTCGAGCACGCGGTCTTCGCGGTAGGTCGAGAAGCGCAAGCCCTCCTCGCCCCGCAAGGGCGCCAGCGAGCACTTCTTGGCGGCCTCCTTGGGGTCGCGCAGGATGAGCACATCGAGAGGCATCGCGACCATCGTGACCTGACGAGCGCCGCCTCTCCACCTTCGAACACTCGAAAGCGCGCTCCCCTGCCGGCGCCGACGGTCTCCAAGGGCCCGCGCCAGGTGACGCGCAAGCCTTGCAACATGCCGCGAGGTCGCCCTCGACAAGAGGACGACCTCGCGCTCACGCAGTGCGCGGCCTGCCTGAGCCGGCCGCGGCGCTCGACGAGCAGCTCAGTTGCCGAACTGCACGTTGAGGCCGTCCGACAGGTTGAAGCCCGCGCCGCCGGCGGCCGGGTTGCGGTACCAGAACTGGAAGTTCCAGCTGGTGGCGGGCTGGAAGAGCTGGAACTCGGCCGGAGCCTCGAGGACGGAGCGCGAAACGGTGGTGTCGGTCAAGAGCTGTGGCGTCATGCGGTAGAGGCCGCCCAACGGGTTGATGCACAAGTAGCCGTTGCCGAAGGGCACGTTCATCTGCGTGCCTCCGTAGGTGAACACGCCGAAGGTCTGCGGTTGCACGGGCAGGCCGGTGACGCGCAACCCGAAGGTGTTCTGCGCGAGGCCGAGCGAACCGATGTAGTTGATGCGCGCCGTCGAGCCGAAGCTGTTGGGCGTGGCGTTGCAGTAGGTGTACGCGCTGCCGTTGCCGCCGAGCGCTGCAGCGGTCTCGGAACCGTCGTCGACGGCGGTGGTGGGAGCGGCGATGACGGTTTGGACTTGGTCCAAGGTCGTCTGTTCCGGCTGGTTGGCGTAGATGTAGGCGGCGAGAAGGGATACGGCGAGGAGCGAGCTCGTGAAAATGATCTTCATGGAGGCGAAGCAAAGAAAACCCCGCAGACATAGTCAAGTAAAACCGACAAGGCGCTCCTTTGCCCCGCAGGCGCGCCGTCGAAGCGTGGGATGGCGAATCTTGCGCCTGACCCTGCCGCCCTCGCGTCGTTCCAGTTGCGACTTGGTCAAGCGGCAAACTGTGGCCGACGCCGCACCGCGCCATGTCGCCACCCTCAAGACGTCTGCTCGTTGGCCGGGATTCCAGCCTGGGACGGGCTGACGTTCGGCTCGAACGAGATCGGACCGAAAGCGCACAAACCCCGTCGCGGGCCCGGATGGCGCGCGGCGGGGTTCGTGGAGTTGGAGGCGTCTCGCCACGGCCGGTGGCGAGTGGCGTCGTCAGTGCGAGGCGTAGTGGGCGTAGGCCTTGTTGGCCTCGGCCATCTTGTGGACTTGTTCCTTCCACTGCACCGAGGCGCCCTGGCCCATGTAGGCGTCGGACAGCTCTTCGGCCAAGCGCTTGGACATCGGCTTGCCCTTCTTCTTCCGCGAGTTGTCGACCAGCCAACGGATGGCGAGCGACTGTTGGCGCGCGCGCTTGACTTCGCGCGGCACCTGGTAGTTGGCGCCGCCGACGCGCTTGCTGCGCACTTCGACCATCGGACGAATGTTGTCGATGGCCTTGGTGAACATCTCGACCGGGTCTTGGCAGTCGGTGACGCGCTTCATGGCGAGGTCGATGGCCTCGTAGAAGATGCCCTGCGCGGTGGACTTCTTGCCGTCGTACATCAGCTTGTTGATGATCTTCGTCGCCAGCATCGAACCGTACTTGGGGTCCGGATCCAGCAGGACTGCGGTCGACTTGTAGTTGCGCGGCATCGTTCGGCTCTAGGTGCTTCGAGTGCTGTTGTTCGGTTTGCGTCGATCGGGTGCGGAGCGGCGCGTCACTTCTTGGGACGCTTGGTGCCGTACTTGGAGCGGCTGATCGTGCGGCCGTCGACGCCCGAGGAGTCGAGAGTGCCACGGATGATGTGGTAACGCCCGCCCGGGAGGTCGCGCACGCGGCCACCGCGGATCAGG
>SXXH01000061.1 GCA_005789645.1 Planctomycetia bacterium | reverse complement strand
GCCCGCGACCACTTCGTCGCACGCTCCAAGCAGGGCCTTCTGCTCCTTCTTGCCCAGCATGGCGAGATCGCCGAGCTCGATGTTCGCCAATGCCGCGCCCTTCTTGACGATGCCCAGCGCGCGCACCAAGGGTCGCGTGAAGCGCTGTCCACCGATCTTGAAGTTCTGCAGGCTGCGCTGGGTCTGCGCGCCCCACAAGGCTTCGACGGGGACCTGGATCGGGCCGAAGGAATCGGATTCGGTGCGGTGCGTGGTCATGGATGGTTGCGGGGGCGTTGGTGCGAACGCGAGGAGGATAGCGAACGGCGCGCCGCCGCTCGATCACGGACGGCGCGCGCCTACAACAGCCTCTTGTCGCGCAGGATCTGCACGTCGGCCATGATCGCGCCGGCGGTCTTGTGCATCTGCGCGCGCGACTCGTTGTCGAGCGGGATCTCGACGATCTTCTCCACGCCGTCCTTGCCGAGGATCGCGGGCACGCCCATGTACACGTCGTGGAACCCGTATTGGCCGTTCAACCAGCACGCCGTGGGCAGGAGGCGCTTTTGGTCGAGCAGGATCGAGGCCGCCATCGCCACCGCGCTCGAGGCCGGCGCGAAGAAGGCCGAACCGGTCTTCAGGAGGCCCACGATCTCCGCGCCGCCGTTCTTGGTGCGCGTCGCCATGGCCTCGATCGAGCCCTTGTCCAGCAACTGCTGGATGCCGACGCCGTTGACGTTGCAGTACTGCGGCACCGGCACCATCGAGTCGCCGTGCGCGCCGAGCACCATGGCCTTGACGTCCTGCACGGAACTCTTCGTCGCCTCGGCGATGAACCAGCTGAAGCGCGCGCTGTCGAGCACGCCCGCCATGCCGGTCACGCGCGCGCCGGGGAAGCCGGTCTTGGCGCGCATCAGGTGCACCATCGAGTCGAGCGGGTTCGTGACCACGATCACGTGCGCGTCCGGCGAGCCTAGGCGCACGTAGTCGGCGACGCTGGTGATGATCTTCGCGTTCGTCTCGAGGAGGTCCGAGCGACTCATGCCTGGCTTGCGCGGCAGGCCGGCGGTCATGATCACCACGTCGGATCCGTGCGTGTCCTTGGGATCCGCCGTGCCGCGCACGCGCGCGCCGAAGCCCTCGACCGCCGCCGATTGGTTCAGGTCCAGCGCGATGCCCTTGGCGCGACCGTCGAGCACGTCGATGACGACGATCTCCGCGGCGAGGTTCTTGTACGCGCACAGCTGCGCGCAGGTCATGCCGACGTAGCCGGCGCCGACCACCGTGATCTTCTTCTGCGAAAGGCGGCTCATGGGCCGCGCAGGATAGCGACCGCGGAACCGGCGGCGGCAACCGCGCGCGCGGAAATGCGCAGGCGCGCCCGCGTGTCGAGCCGCTTCAGCGCAGCGCCTTCAGCCCGACGAGCAGGCGCTCCTCGTCGCGGCTGGCGAGCCGCGCGAACGACGCCGACCACGCCCGCTCGGCCACGCGCTCCTCGAAGGCGGCCGAGCGCGCGTCCCATGCCGCCAGGAACTCCTGCTCCGCCCACGGCTCCAGGACCGAGGCCGCGCGCGGCTCGAGTCGCGCCAGCCTTGCATCCTCGGCGCCCAGTTCCAGCGCCGCCGCGCGCGCCGCGCGCAGGTACTCGACCAGCAAGGCCCGCTGCTCGTCGGCGCGCGCGCCCCGGCCCCAGGCGAGCAAGGCCACGAGGCGCGTGGCTTGCGCTCGTGCGGACTCCACGCCATCCAACTCCTCGGCGTGCCGCAACCCGCGCGACAACGCGATGTCCTTCAGCGGCAGCAGTTCGCCGTCCTTGGCCATCGAGCGCCACGCGCGGTCGAGCGACTCGCCGCAGCCCGGATCGAAGCCCGCGCTCTTGGCGCGCGCGTCGGCGAGCCAGTCGCGCAAGGCGTTCTTCAGCCACGCGGGCATCGCGTTCCACGACTCGCGGTCCTTCTCCTGGAACCACAAGGACAGCAGCGCCTCGCGAGCGGCCGCGCGATGCTCGCGCTCCTTGGCGCACGCCAGACGCGCCGTCGAGACGCCCGCCCTGGGAGCAAAGTCGCCGCGGAACGAGGCCGGGAGATCGTCGCCGTGTCCATGCACCAGCACGATCGGCGGCCGCGCGTGCTCCGCGGGCGCCATCCAGCCGAAGGTCCGCTCCATCCAGCTCCACTGCTGCTGCAGCTCCTCGACCAGGCCGCGCACGCTGGAAGAGTCCTCGCGCGCCAGCACGCACCAGCCCTTCAACTGCAACGCGCGCCAACCCTCCGGTGGATCGAGACGCCACTCGTCCTGCTCCTGCGCTTCGATCAAGCGCTTGCGCGCGCCGCGCTCGGGCGGCGTGAGCTGGCGGAACTCGTTCCAGCTCAACGCGCGCGCCGGAGCAGCCGCGGGCCGCGTCTTGGCGCCCACTCGCGTCTGATGCGCTTCGATCGCGTGCGCTTCGACCTTGGAAGCGCCAGCGACAAGGACCACGGCGCACAGGATGCCGGCGCACAGCCGACGCAGGGATGGGGAGAGTTGCATGCAGGGGGATGGCGAGACGATCCCGCCGGAACGCCCGGCGGCTGCGTCGCGCTGCCCTGCGACGCGACCTATGCATCGAGCGGAGGCAGGGCGAGGCCACAGCCAAATTGCGATTTCCATCCGCTGGCCGGGCGCCGCCGACCGCCCGGCCCATGCGCCGCACCGCCGCCGTGGCAGCCTTGCCCAGCAGTTCTCCTCGCCGTCGGCGGCTGCGCTTTTCGGCTCTGCACGGCAGGTCGGCGCGCCCACGACGAGGCCCCCTTGGCAGACCCGCGCCGCAGTCGCCCCCGCGTGCGCGCCGCGGCCTCGATGACTCGCCAATCCCCCTCCGGCCGCGCCAGCAGCGGTCTCGACGTCCACGTCGCCGGCTCCGACTTGCCGCCCTCGCGCGCCCGCGCGCCGCACCGTGTCTCCCCCATTTGGAGAGGTGCCAGAGCGGCTCAATGGACTGGCTGGCTACCCCAGTGCGGCCCCGGCATGTCCGCGGACCGCCGAGGGTTCGAATCCCTCCCTCTCCGCCGACCACGGCGTGCTGCGCGCCGTCGCGCGAGTCCACGCGCGACGCGCGCGGCGAGTTCGGCGGCCAACCGCGCGCCACGCCACGCAGCCAGGAAGCCCGAAAGCCACCACATGCACACGCCAGCCGAAGACCACGCCAAGCATGGGCACCCCGATCCGGAGGATGCGCGCGCCTTCGCGCCCGCGCGAGCGGCGAACCTGGCGCTCGGCGGTGTCCGACTTGGCGTTGCTGCTGGAGCGCGGCTACGGCCGAGGCACCGCCGCCGGCCTCGTCGCCGACAGGTGGCGGTTCGTGTCGCGCGAACGCGCCGCCCTGCTGCGCCTTGCCTGCTCCGACCTGGAGCGCGACGCGCGCGCGCGCCGACGCGTGGACGAATGGCGAGGCCGACGCGTGATCGTCGACGGCTTCAACGTGGCGATCACGCTCGAATGCGGACTGGGCGGCGCCGTGGTGCTCGCCGCACGCGACGGCTCCACGCGCGATCTCGCCTCCGCCGCGCGCTGGCGTCCCGTGGCGGAGACGGCGCCAGCCCTCCATGCCGCGTGCGAGACCATCGCGGCGCTCGGGCCCGAATCGGTCGATGTGCTGGTCGACTCGCGGGCCGTCGTCGCCTCCTCGAACAGCGCGGTGCTCGACCGCGTTTTGGGTTGGTGCGACTGGCCCGGCGACATCTTGCGCGGCCGCCGCGGACCCGTGTGGTGGGTGCCGACAACCACAAGAACCTCCCCCACGTCGAACGCGGCGTGGACCATCACCTGTACTCCTGCCAACCCAGATCGCGGCGCACGCGCCCCCGAAGAGCACGAGCCCTGGCGCGCAAGAAGCCACTCCTTTCCGAAGAGAACCTGGTCGAGGCGGAACTGCGCGAGTTCCACCGTGACTTCCCCGACCAGATCCAGCGTATCGACGCCAAGCTGCGCAAGCTGGCCTCCATCGACCGCGACCGCCACGTGTTCGGCGCCAAGCACCACGTCTACCGCCTGCGCGCCGCGTGCCCCGCGGCCGAACTGCGCGCCTTCGAGGAGGCGCTGGAGCTGGCGCTGCCGACCGACTTCCGCCGGTTCCTCGCCGAGATCGTCAACGGTGGCGCGGGTCCCACCTACGGCGCTGCGTTGGTCGTCGATCGCGAGGAGGACTTGCTGGACGAGCGCCTGCGCAAGTGGAACCACCTGCCACGCCACTCCGGCAGGCGCCATGTCGCTTGGAGCGCGGTCGAGGCGGCCTTGTCGCTGGGCTCGCACCCGCTCGACGGCACGATCCTGGTCTGCCACCTCGGTTGCTAGATCAGCGCCCAGTTCGTGCTGCGCGGGGACCATCCGGGGCGGCTGTGGGTCGACAACACCGGGGCCGAACTGGCCTGCTGGGGCTCCGACTCGGACTACTACGAGATGTGGCTGGACGAGGGGCGCCTCGGTTGGAACTGGCACTAGGCCGAGCGCCCGGCGCGGGGCCCGGCGGCTCAAGCCGCCTGCGCGCCGCGACGCGCCAGGCGCCGCCAGGTGTCCACCACCGTGTCGGGGTTGAGCGAGATCGAGCCGATGCCCAGGTCGACCAGCCATTCGGCGAAGTCGGGGAAGTCGGACGGCCCTTGGCCGCAGATGCCGATGTAGCGGCCGCGGCGGCGGCACGCCTCGACCGCCATGGCGATCAGGGCGCGCACGGCGGGATCGCGTTCGTCGAAGCTGGAGGCGACCAGCCCCGAGTCGCGGTCGAGTCCGAGGCACAGCTGGGTCAGGTCGTTGCTGCCGATGCTGAACCCGTCGAAGTGGTCGAGGAAGCGGTCGGCGAGCAGCGCGTTCGACGGCACCTCGCACATCATCACGAGGCGCAGACCGCCGGATCCGTCGGGCCGCGCTCCGCCGCCGCGCGCCAGTCCGTGGCGCGCCAGCAGGGCGACGGCGCGCTGGGCCTCGGACAAGGTGCGCACGAACGGCACCATCAGTTCGACGTTGG
>SXXH01000060.1 GCA_005789645.1 Planctomycetia bacterium | reverse complement strand
TCTGTCGGACCATACCATGGGAATTGGGGTGTCGGTCGCAAGTGTGGCACTTGGTGCAAGTGTCATCGAAAAACACTTTACTCTGAGTAGAGCCGATGGAAGCTGCGCTACGGCAAGACGATCATCATGACCGACGCCGATGTGGACGGCAGCCACATCCGCACGCTGTTGCTCACGTTCTTCTTCCGCCACATGTCGCAGATCATCGACGCGGGGCGCCTCTACATCGCGCAGCCGCCGCTCTACAAGTTGACGACGAAGAAAGGCTCGCGGTATGTCACGACCGACGCCGAGCTCAAGAAGATCATGATCGAGCGCGGCGTCGAGGCGTTGTCGCTGGTCGACGAGAAGGGCGGCAAGGCCTTCGAGGGCGCGCCGCTGCGCCAGATCGGCGAGGACCTGCGGCGCGTCGAGGACCTCTCTCGCGACGCCTTCCCGGCGTGGGCGCGCATCTCAGCCGACGAATGGTTGACCCGCTTCGATGGCGCGCGCCTGCCGACGCATTGGGCGCGCGTCGACGGCAAGGACCACTGGTTCGATTCGCTTTCCGAGCAGCAGAACTTCGTCGAGTTGCAACGCGGGCTGCACGGCGGCGAGTTCAAGCTGCACGACGGCCCCCAATGCCCGATCGGCCGCGACGAAGCCGACGTGGTCGTGGCCCACGCCGCGCACGCCGAGGACATCGCCCGCGCGCTCGCCAGCCTCGAAGCCAAGGGCGTCTCGGTCCGCGATGGCATCGCTTGGCAGGTCGTGGGCGGCAAGGAAGCCGTGTCCTGCTCGAGCCCGGTGCAGCTGTCGCTCGCCATGCGCAAGAGCGCGCAAGGCGACATCGACGTGCAACGCTACAAAGGCCTGGGCGAGATGGATGCCGACCAGCTGTGGGAGTCCACCATGGACCCGTCGCGTCGCAAGCTCTATCTCGTGCGCGTCGAGGACGCGATCCAGGCCGACCGCATCTTCACGACGCTGATGTCGGAGGATGTCGAGGATCGTCGCAAGTACATCGAGGACCACGCCCTCGAAGTGACCAACCTGGACGTGTAGCGCTCGGCGATCGGACCGCCACCGCCTCCGTGCCCCTCGCACGGGGGGTGGTGGTCGGCGTCCACGGCTCGTCCCCGGGCCTGCTTGGCGATTCCCGCGCGGCTGATTCAGTCCGGGGGCCATTCGAGCCGATTCACACCCAGCGGCTCCCCACCGGTCGGTTCCGGCGCGGCCCGTACGTCGTGAAGCCCAGCCAACGCCTCGACTACCAACGACTCGCCTCGGCCCTCGTGGAACGCGGCGTGTGCGACCAGAAGCAAGTCCAAGAGGCCATGCACATCGCGGAACAGGGCCATGGCAGCCTGCCCGAGGTGCTGGTGAACTCGAGCACGGTCTCGGATTGGGAACTGTCGCGGCTCGTGGCCGAGATCTACGCGCTTCCTTTCCTGACTGTCGACTTGGTGGATCCCGACCCGCTTGCGCGCAAGGGACTCGACCTGCAGTTCCTGGCCCAACACGGCCTCGTGCCGCTCATGCGCTGCAACTCGGTGTTGACCGTGTCGATGCCAGGCATGGTGTCGGCCGATGTGCTCGGCGAGATGGCGGCGATGACCGACCTGACCATCCTGCCGGTCGTGGGCAGCGTGCAGACCAACCGTCGCTGGATCGAGAAGGTCCTGACCGGCGAGATGAAGGCCGCCTTGGGCGACTCCGTCGAGGAATCCAACGCCGGCTCCAATTGGGACAACTTGTTCGACGCGGCCGACGCGTCGATCCAGTCGCCCGGCGCCGAGGCGACTTCGGGCACCTTGGATCCCGACTCGATCCCGGCGCCGCTCGCCAAGCCGGCCCATGCCGGCGAGGGCCGCCACGCCGGCGCGGCCGAGGTCTTGAAAGGCGCAGTGCCGTTGCCGCCTCCGCCGGTGTTCTGAGCGTCCCTGCTTCCGCAGGTCGCGCAGTGGCGTCAAAAATACTTGACGCAACTCGAGCCTGTCCAGGCGCCACGGTGGCGCCAAGCTGCAAGGAGCGCTAGAGTCGATCGTGCATGGACGCTTCCCGAGCCGGATCCAAGCGAGAGTCGCTGCTGCTCGCCTGCTTGGCGCTCTTCGTGGGCTTCTTCGTGGCGGCGAACCTGTTCGGCGCCAAGCTGTGGGAGTTCACGTTGTTCGGCTTGCGGCCGATCGACATCGGCCTCCCAGGCGAGACCTTCGTCGCCACGGCGGGCATCCTGGCCTTTCCGCTGACCTTCGTCCTGACGGACATCGTCAACGAGTACTTCGGCCGGCGCGTGGTGCGCACCTTCACCTGGCTCGCCATCGCTGTGAATCTCGTGTTGCAACCCATCGCGCTTGGCGCAGCCGCCGCGCCCACCGTCAGCTTCACGCCCGGCATCGACTCGCGGACCGCGCATGCGGCCTATGAACTGGCCTTCGCCTCGACCTGGACGATCACGCTGGCGAGCCTGGCCGCATTTGCGCTGGGCCAGTTGATCGACGTGGGCGTGTTCAGTTGGCTGCGCCGTCGCACGGGCGGGCGGATGATCTGGCTGCGCGCCCAAGGCAGCACGATCGTCAGCCAGCTGATCGACACGCTGATCGTGATCTACCTGGCGTTCTACGTCCTGCCCATGCTGGTCGGCGATCCGCACATGAGCGCGGCGGAGGCGGGGCGCGTT
Organism: Planctomycetia bacterium; assembly: GCA_005789645.1. Lineage (GTDB taxonomy): Bacteria > Planctomycetota > UBA1135 > UBA1135 > SXXH01. Next base: position 3,277 of record SXXH01000060.1, on the reverse strand, counting down.
TCGCTGACGAACTACATCTACAAGTTCGCCATCGCCGTGCTGTTGACGCCAATCCTGTATCTCGTGCGCGGAATGGTCGTCGGATGGCTGGGCCGCGACGAAGCCAAGCGGCTGGCTCACGAAGCGCACCCCGCCGATCCCGGCTAGGCGGATTCGTCCTCGCGGCGGTCAAGGACCCGCCGAGGCCGTTCAGGCCGCGGCCGCGCGCTGCAGTCGAATGCGCCGCGCTTCGCGGAAGTCGACCAACTTGCCGCGCGCTTCGTCCCACAGGACGAGCGAGGCTGCGCGCCAGCTTTGGCGCAAGCCCATCGACTTGACGCGCTGGAACAACGGTTGGGATCGGTGGCACTCCTCGAGGTGGTAGTTCGGGATGCGCGAGTCGAGGTGGTGGATGTGATGGAAGCCGATGTTGCCGGTGAACCACTGCAACAGGCGCGGCAGCCGGTAGAACGAGCTGCCCACCAAGGCCGCCGCCGTGTAGTTCCACTCGCCCGTGCGACGCCAATAGGCGTCTTCGTGTTGGTGCTGCACGTAGAAGAGCCACATGCCGGCTGCGCACGACACGAGCGTGGCCGTGCCCTGCAGGACCAGGTACGGCACCAGGCCCACGGCCCAGATCATGCCGGCGATCATCGCCACGATGGCGACATTCGTGGCCCACACCGACACCCGATCGCGCCAAGGCACGCCCTTGGTGGCGAAGCGTTGGTAGACGAGGAAGATCGGCAGCGGCGCCAGCACGAACAGGACGAACGGGTTGCGGCTCAGCCGGTACAAGACGCGCCGCGTGCGCGAGGCATGCACGTACTCGTCGAGCGTCATCGTCCAGATGTCGCCCACGCCGCGCCGGTCGAGGTCGCCGGAGGTGCGGTGGTGCTCGGCGTGCTCGCTGGTCCAATGCCGGAACGGCACGAAGGTCAGGACGCCCGACACGAAGCCCAGCACCGAGTTGACCGTGCGCGAGCGCGAAAACGAGCCGTGGCCGCAGTCGTGCGACACGATGAAGATGCGCACCAAGAGTCCCGCCGCGACGAAGGCCAGGGGCAGCGCCAGCCACCAGGCGACTTGCCACAAGGCGATCATCGCCAGCCACACGAGCACATACGACCCGTGCGAGTTGATCACCTGCCAAAGGGCCTTGCCGTGGTCGGCTTGTTGGTAGGGCGCGATCATCGCCCGCCACTCCGCGGGGGAGGGAAGCTGGGCGGCTTCGGGCGTGGCGGCCGCGGACGCCATGGATCGCGAGGCTTGTTGCGGGTTGCTGGCGGTGAGCGTCATGTCTGGGTCGGGGCTGCGCCACCTCGGCTCGCCCACCACGCGCGACGCGGGCGGACCGTGCGACATGGCGACGCAGCGTCATGGTAGCCCGCGGACGCCGTCAAACCCAGTCATGTGGCCTGTGGCCGCCCGCCACGGTCGCTGGCAGCACCACGGGCCTCTCGGGGCGTCCGAGCGGTGTGGCGACCAACGCAAGCGAGGCGCCGCACGGTACCTAGGCGCCACGGCTTCGAATCAACGCGTCTAGTTGCGTGGCATCAGACCTCCCGACGCACCTTTGCATTGGCGGGGTCGACCTCCAAGGGCTGCACGGCTGGCGCGCGCATCTTGCACGCCAAGCAACTCCGACGCCAACGCGGCGACGTGGGTCGACGCTCCCACGGGTTGGCCGCAAATCGCGCGGAGCGCCACGAGGACCTCGCCTTCGAAGGCCTCAACCGCTGGCTGGTTGTTGTTGCGTCAAGCAGTGGATGGAGCCCAAGCCCCAGATCAGCTCGAAGCAGTCGATGCCGACGACCTTGCGCGTCTTGCCATGGAACCTCTGCAGGATCGCGAGCGTGGCCGCGTCGTTGCGCTTGTCGCGGTAGGTCGGCACGAGCAGCGCGCCATTCACGTACAGGAAGTTCGCGTAGGTGGCCGGCAAGCGTTGCCCGTCGTGCACCACGCGACCCGGCATGGGCAATTCGACGATGTCGTAGGGACGACCGTCGGCGTCCTTCATCAGGCGCAAGCGTCGCAGGTTGTCGGCCAGGATCTCGTGGTTCGCGTCGCGCGTATCCGGTTCGACGGTGGTCGCGATCGTGCGCGCGTCGAGAAAGCGCGCCAAGTCGTCGATGTGGCCGTCGGTGTCGTCGCCGACGATTCCTTCGCCGAGCCACAGCACGCGCTCTTGCCCGTACCAATCGCACAGCGCGCGCTCGATCTGCCGCTTCGACAAGCGCGAATTGCGGTTCTTGTGCAACAGGCACGCCTCGCTCGTCAGCACGGTGCCGCGTCCGTCGAACTCGACCGAACCGCCTTCCATCACCACCGGCGCGCCATCGACGCGCGGCAGCCACAGGCCTTCGCACTTGCCTTCGATGGACGCATCGCCCGCCGCCATCAACTCGGCGATGCGAGTCGGCACGGCGTCGTCGGCGTCCCACGGCGGGTACTTGCCGCCCCAAGCGTTGAAGCCCCAATCGACGATGGACAGCTGCGTCTTGCCGCGCGCCTTGCGCGTCAAGAACGCTGGACCATGGTCGCGACACCACGCCTCGTTCGTCGGGATGTGGTGGAAGCGCACGCGCTGGCCCAGATCGCCTTTCTTGACGCCGCCGGCCAGCAGTTGCTCGCCCACGATGCGCTCGTAGTTGCCGTTGGGCACGTTGATGTGCACCAACTCGCGCGGCGCGATCTCCTTGACGATCGCGGCGATGTTCGCCGGCACCGTGTGGTACTTGTCGGGGAAGGAGATGCCCTCGGGCCGCGGCCAGCTGAACCAGGTGCCGCTGTGCCGCTCCCACTCGGCGGGGAAGCTCCAGCCCGCCTCGCGCGGCGTGCCCGGCAGGATCTTGGGTCGCTTGGTCGCCATCGTCACACGCCGAAGCGCTGCGTGATGCCGCCGTACGCGTCGATGCGCCGGTCGCGCAGGAATGGCCAGTGCGTGCGCGCGAACTCGACCTTGTCGAGGTCGGCGGGCAGCACGACCACTTCCTCCTTGTCGATGCTGGCGCGATGGACGATCCGCCCGTTGGGCTCGGCCATGAAGGACTGGCCCCAGAACTGGATGCCGTCGGCGTTCACGGGCTTCTTGTCGAGGCCCATGACGTGCTCGTGGCCGATGCGGTTGGGCGCCACGACATAGCAGCCGTTGGCCACCGCGTGCGAGCGTTGGATCAACTCCCAACTTTCGTGCTGGGCCTTGCCGTATTCGGCCTTCTCGCTTGGATGCCAGCCGATGGCGGTCGGATAGAAGAGGATCTCCGCGCCCTGCAACGCCGTCAGGCGCGCGCCTTCC
>SXXH01000006.1 GCA_005789645.1 Planctomycetia bacterium | reverse complement strand
GCTCATGTTGGCGAGGAAGGCGCTCTTGGTGCGACTTGCCTGCTCGGCCGCCACGCGCGCCTCCTCGGCCGCGATCCGCGCCTCCTCCGCCCTCTGGCGCGCCTCCTCGGCCTCCTCGCGGCTGCGACGCGCCTCGCCGAGGGCGTTCGTCAAGCGCCCGGCGAGACCCCACGAGACCGCCAGCACGAGCACGATGACGACCAGCATCAACCCCAGCGACTCGCGCACCAGCGCGAAGGTGCGACGCACGAGGTCGGGCTTGTACCGGCTGGCGACGATGTGGAACTGCCACGGCTCGTACATGTCGAGGGAGTACTCGTGGCCGTCGATTTCGACGCGTCCGCCGTTCGCCGCCTCCAACTTCGCCAAGACCTCCCCCATGCGCGCGCGCAGCGCCGGTTCGAGGTTGTCGGATGCGTACAGGATCTCGTCGTGCGGGCCGAAGACCACGGCGAAGCCGCGATCGACGATGCGCACGCTGCGCACGTAGCTCTCGACCTCCTTCAGCGACTCCACCGGGAAGCCCGCGTAGTACACACCCACCACGGCCCGCGCCTCGTCGAAGATGGGGGCGTAGTGCGTGTAGTAGGACCGTCCCAGGATGTCCACCAGGCCGGTGAATTCGCGGCCTTCGCGCATGGCCGCCCAGGCCTTGCCAGCGCGGTCGAGGACGGTGCCGATGGCGCGGGAGCCGTCGTCGCGCTTGACGTTCGTGCTGACGCGCACGAAGTCGTCGCCGGCCTTGGCGAACAGCGTGGCCGTGCCCCCGAACACGGCCACGGTCGAATCCACGAGCTCGTGGGAGTCGCCGATGGCGACATCGCCGAAGCGCAGCTCTCCCACGCGCCGGCCGGCGACTTCGACTTCCCCTCCGAGCGAAGCCGGACCCGAGGCCAGCGCCTTGGACTTCAGCACGCCCACCGCCGCGAGGGCCAACTTGCCGTAGACGCCCTCGGCCGCGCTCAACTGGGCGCGCACCAGTTCCACGGCGCGCGAGGCGCCGGCCTCCGCGCGCACGCGAATCTCGCCTTGCATGCGCCACCAACCGAAGGCCGCGGCGGCGCCGACGAAGACGGCCACCAGCACGAACCACGCCAGCACCTTGCGACGCACGTCGCCCGCCTCGCCGCCTCGTTCAGACATGTTGCTTGCGCAGCATCGCGGCCACGCCCTCGTCCATCTGGTCCCTGCGTCGCAGCGCGTCGAAGCGCGCCAGCAAGTCGTCGGAGCGCGTGCGCGCCCGCTCGTCGCCCGACAGGTCGTGCGCCAGGCGTCCGCGATGCATCATCAGGATGCGCGTGCCGAGCTGCGCGGCCTGCTGCATCGAATGCGTGACCATCAAGGTCGTCAGCCGGTCGCGCGCCACGATCTCCGCCGTGATGCGCACGATCTGGTCGGCGCTCTTGGGATCGAGGGCGGCCGTGTGCTCGTCCAGCAGCAACAGCCGCGGCTTGAGCCAGGTCGCCATGAGCAAGGTCAACGCCTGCCGCTGGCCCCCCGACAAGGTGCCGATGGGCGTGTCGAGGCGCGACTCGAGGTTCATGCGCAAGCTCGCGACGCGCTCGGCGATCTCGGCGCGCAACGCCTTGGTCAAGGCCGGCGCCAAGCCGCGCGACAGGCCGCGGCGCGCGGCCAGCGCCATGTTCTCTGCGATCGACATCTGCGGCGCCGTGCCCCCGAGCGGGTTCTGGAACACGCGTCCCACCAGCGCGGCGCGCTTGTGCTCCGGCCAGCGCCCCATCTGGGCGCCGTCGAGCTCGATGCGGCCCTCGTCGCACAGGAAGGTGCCGGCGACCGCGTTCAAGAGCGTCGACTTGCCCGAGCCGTTCGTGCCGATGACGGTGGCGAACTCGCCATCGGCAAGCCGCAGCGAGACTCCGTCGAGCGCGCGCACCTCGTTGGGCGTGCCCGCGTGGAAGGTCTTCCTCAGGCCGGTCAAGACGAGCATCAGCCCGCTCCCCTGGCGCCGCGCGCCGCCTTCCAACTTCGCATCCAGCGCGGCGCGACCAGCGCCAGCAGCACGAAGGTCGCGGTGACGATCTTCAAGTCGTTCGGATCCAGACCGAAGCGCAGTGCGATGGCGACCATGAGTCGGAAGAGCACCGAGCCCATCAGCGCGCCCGCCAAGAGCGACCCGAGGCTCGCGCCGCCGACCAGCGCCTCGCCGATGATCACGCTGGCGAGGCCCCAGACCACCATGCCGATGCCCATCTGCACGTCGGCGAAGCCTTGGTACTGCGCCAGCAGCGCGCCCGCCGTCGCCGCCAGCCCGTTGGCCAGCGCCAATCCCAGCACGATCTGGCGATCGACGTCGACGCCCAGCGCGCGCATCATCCCCGCGTTGCCGCCGCAGGCCCGCAGCGCGGTGCCGCGGCGCGTGCGCAGGAACCACAACAGGACGAGCGCGGTGGCCACCGCGAGTCCCAGGAAGCCGAGCAGCACGGCCGCGTCGTGCGCCGGGACGCTCCAGCCGAACACGTTCAGCTCGCTTCGCCCGACCAGCGGCGCGCAGAGCTCCGCCAATTGGTCGGGCACGGTGCGCGCGCCCAACAGCGGGATGTTGCTGCGGCCCATCACGTGCAGGTTGACCGAGTAGAGCGCCGTCATCACTAGGATGCCGCTCAGCAAGCCGTTGATGGCGAGACGCGTGTGCAAGAGGCCCGTGACCGCGCCCGCGACGCAGCCGGCGAGGAAGCCCGCGCAGGTCGCCAGCGCCGGATTCCAGCCAGACACCACCAGCTGCGCCGACACCGCCGCGCCCAGCGTGATCGACCCGTCCGGCGTGATGTCCGGGAAGTCGAGCACGCGGAAGGCGAGGTAGACGCCCAGCGCCAGCAGCGCCAGCGCCAGACCGATGGTCAATGCGCCGACGAGCAGCGTCACGGCGCTTCCTCCGCAGCGGCGCGCGCGACCCACGCCGTTCCGCGCAGGAACAGGCTCTCGCCCAAGCCGTCCTCGCGATCGTCGTGCAGCAGGTGCAGCAGCGAGAGCGGTTGGCTGGCCGCCAGTTGTTCCTCGAGCGAGGTGCGCGCGGCGCCTTGCAGCTTGGGCAAGGGCCGGTAGGGGAACACCAAGGCGTGCGCGTGGGCCAGGATGCCGTCCCTGCCATGCGCGCGCAGTTGCGCGGAGAGCTTCGCGGCGCTGGCGCCTCCCGCGCGCGCCGCCACGACCACCACCAGCGCGGTGCGCGGCTCGCCCAGCTTCTCGGTGGTGCACGAGTAGTTGTCGCGCACCTGCGGCCAACCGTGCGGTTCGGCTCCGGCCGCGCCCGGCGACTTGAGCAGCGTGGCGCCGACGAGCTCCGCGCATTCGACGAGCAGCACGCACGCCGCCGCCTCGCCGCCGACGATGTCCAGAATGCTGGACAAGAGCTCCGACAGTGGCACGGGCCGCCCGTCGCGCGATTCGAAGCGCAAGGGCCGCGACAGTCCGCCGCGCGCGCGCAGCGCGTGCACGAGCCGCGCCTCGACGGCGGTCCCGGCGGGGGCGAGCACGTAGTCGGGCAAGCGCGCGCCGTCGGTGGGCATCGCGGCCGCCAGTCCGACCGCGGCGAGGAACTCGCCCGCGCGGGCCGCGGCGCGCTCGTCGGAACCCAAGGCGCCGATGCCGACCACGAGGTCCTCGGGCCCGCAGTCGATGGCCAGCGCCGGCGCGTCGGGACGATCAGGCTCGCCGCGCGGCGCGAGGCGCGCGAGCGGAGCGTCGACGTCCAACGCGCCGCTCCAGTCGCAGTTCGGTCCTCGGTGCGCGATGGCGCGCGTGCTCGCGGCCGCCTTGGCATCCCTCGCTTCGGCCTTGGGCGACTCGACAGGCGCGGCATCCACCCGCACGAGCGCCGACAAGCCGGCGGTCTTCAGCACGCCGCGCACCATGGCGCTCGGAGCGAGCAGCGCGAACGAGCCGCGCACCGCCGCGACTTGGCGCTGCGAGCGCAGCAGTGCCCGGATGCCGGCGGAGCTGAGGAACTCGACGCCCGACATCTCCAGCTCGATGGCGTGCCGGCCCTCGCGCACCTCCGCGGCGACGGTGTCGACGAGGTGGTCGGCCCAGCTGGCGTCCAGCCGGCCGGCCAGCACCAGCCGTGCCGTCGATTCGCGAGCTTCGCGGCGGATCTCCACGAGGTCAGCGGCCTCCCTCGTCCACGATCTTCGCCTGCTTGCGCACGTCCTGCGGCACTTCGATGCCGAACTGGCGCGCGCGCGCGACGTCGACCTGCACGCTGGTCTCCAGCGTGCGGCCGAAGGGGATGCGCGCGGGGTCTTCGCCGGCGAGCACGCGCATGGCGAGCCGCGCCGTGTCGGCGCCGTTGCGCTCGAAGTCGCGCGACACGGTCAGGAAGGCGCCGTTGTGGATGGCGCTCGAGGACCAGCTCATCGCCGGCAGGCGCGCGCGCTCCGCGGCCGCGGCGATCGACGGGAAGCCTCCCGCGCTGCAGTTGTCGATGATCTGCGCGACCGCGTCGATGCCGCGACCGCACAACGCCAACGCGGCGTCGGCGATCTCGGAGGGCGAGTTGACGCCCACGGCGACGAGTTCGATGCCGCGCGCCCGGCAGGCCGCGTCCAACTGGTCCTTGTACAGCACCGAGTTCACCTCGCCCGGCGCGTACAACGTCCCGAGCCGCTTGGCGCGCGGCAGGCAGCGCAGCAGGAGATCCAGGCCTTCTTGCGTGGGGGCCGGCACATCGACGCCGGTGACGAACGGTTCGTGGTCGCTCGCCGTGCGCCCGGCGCCCGCCACCACGCCGTCGGCGACGAGGCCGTAGACGATCGGCTTGCCGCGCACGCGCCGCAGCATCGCCTGCGTCGCCGGCGTGGTCAGCGGCAGCACGAGGTCCGCGTCGCCTTGGCTGCAGGCGTCGGCGATGCTCGACAAGGCGGCGATGTCGCCCTGGGCCTGGCGCACGCGCAGCTCCCAATCCTCCGCGAGCCAACCCTCGTCGCGGAAGCCGGCGCGCACGCCGGCGAGCGCCTGCTCGACCGTGGGGTTCTCGGTGTACAGGACGACGTCGACGACGCGCTTCTTCGGCGGGCGCGGCACGCGCACGTACGGCCCGCGGTTGGCCTCGCGCAGCAGCGACTCCGGCAAGGCAACGCCCAGCTGCCGCGCCGCGGCGGGATCGACGGCCACGTCGAGCACCATGATCTGGTCGATGGGGATCCTCGCCGGGTCCTCGCCGCGCAGCACGCGCGCCAGGATCGGCGCCGTGCGCTTGCCGACTTCGTGGAAGGCCACGCCGAGCCCCGCCACCGCGCCGCGGTCGACATGCGTCGGATCGTCGGCCAGCACCGGCACACGCGCGTCGCGCGCGACCTTCATGAGCGCGTCGATCGCCTGCACCGCCGTGTTGTCGCCCACCGCCCAGAACGCGTCGACGCCGCGCGCGACGAGCGCCTGCGCGGCCAGCAGCACCTCGCTGCTCGCACCGATGGTCGCCGCGTCGAGCGCGATGCCCGTGCCCTCGAGCAAGCTGCGCGCCTGCGCGACGCGGCGGCTCGAGTTGGCTTCGGACGCGTTGTAGACGACGCCGACCTTCTTCGGCCGCGGCTGCAGCTCGCGCAGCGCCGCCACCAGCCGCTCGAGCGGCGGCGACGAACCGATGCCTGTCAGGAACGGCAGGTGGTCCTCCAGCGACTTGCCCGCGCCCGCCGCCACTGGATCGAAGCAGTAGGTCAGCACGACCTTGGTGCGCTTGACGACGCCGCAGGCGGAGGCGAGCACCGGGGTCGACAACGTCACGAGCGCGTCGTAGCCCTCGGCGTCGAGCGCCTGCAGCATCGGGCCGATGTTGACGATCTCGCCCTGCGCGTGGGACTTGCGCACCTCGAGGTTGCGTCCTTCCTCGTACCCCGCGGCCTTCAAGCCGCCCAGCAGGCCTTCGATGCACTCGTCGACGGTCTGTTCCGGACCGAAGTAGGCGATGGCGATGCGCTTCTTGGCCGGCGCCGCCGTCGTCGTCGCTGGCTTCGTCGCGCGCGGACCGCTGCGCGTCCCGTCGCGCGCCACGACCAGCGTGGCTTGCGCCTGCACGTCGGCGGGCACGTCCCAGCGCTCCTTCAGCCCTTCGAGGGCGGCGAGGTTGAGGCGCAGCTCCTGCGGCGCGTACTCGTGCACGGCGATGTCGCCGGGGCGTTCGCCCGCGAGCACGCGCACGGCGAGCTTGCCCGCCTCGCGGCCCACGTCCACGTAGTCGCAGCCGAGATCGTACAGCGCTCCGCGCTCGGTCATCGGTGGGATGCAGCTGAGCACGGGGATCCCGCCGCGGCGCGCCGCTCCAAGCAGCGCGTCGAAGGCGACGATGGCGGTCAGATCGCCCGACAAGAGCAGGGCTTGCGCGCCGCGCGAGACCAGCGAGGCCGCCGCCTCGCCGACCTCGACGCTGTTCGACGCGTCGGCCTCCAGCAGCTCGATTCCCAGTTCGGCGCAGGTCGCGCGCGCCGTCGCCGTCTGGTGGCGCGAGTTGGCCTCGCCCGCGTTCCACACCAGTCCCACGCGCGCCAGCTCGGGTCGCAAGCGCCGCGCCAACCGCAGCGTGTCGGCGACCGGCGGCGGCGAGGCGACGCCCGTCATCCACGCTGGTTGGACCGGCGGCGCTCCCTTCTCGAGGCCCACGCCTGCGCTCCACGGATCGACCACCTGGCCGAACACATGCCGCGTGCGCGCGCCTTGTTCGTTGGCGCGCGCCACGCCGATCAAGGCGTTGGTGGTCAAGGTCGCCACGAGATCGTGGCGTCCCGCCGTCGCCTCGCGCGCGATCAGCGCCAACGCGCCCGCGTCGCCTTGGGCGTTGCGCAGCTCGAGCTCGTACTCCACGCCCGCGCGCCAACCGCCTTCCGCCAGCGCCGCGAGGAAGCCCGCCTGCGCATCCTCGAGCGTGGACTGCGAGTTGGGCACGATCAGCGCCACGCGCGGCTTGTGCGCGGTCGCCTGCTTCGCCGCGCGGTGGCGCGCGCCACGATCGCCGTACAGCAGGATCCCCGCGGCGAGCGCGATCAGGCCGAAGCCCAAGGCCAAGGTGCGCAGGCTCTGCATCATGTGGGAAGGCGCGCCATCATCGCCTGCGCCGCGCGGCATCGCCACGCGCCGGCCGCCTCAATCGAGCAACAAGTGCGCGAGGCCCGCGACCCTCAGCACGGAACGCACGCGGTCGCTCGCTCGCGCCACGCCGAAGCGCGCCGCCTTGGCCGCCGCCAACTTGTGGGCGCGCACGAGCTCGCGCAAGCCGGCAGAACTGAGGTAGTCGACCGACTCCATCTCGAGCCTCAACTCCTTGGGCGCGGCTTCCAAGGCCTTGACGACGGCCGCTTCCAACAGCGGGGCCGACTCGGTGTCGAGCCGTCCTGCGAGGTTCAATGTGCGGGGATCGCCGCCTTGGTCGTGGATCTGCATGGGTCTCGTGCCGTGCCTCAAGTCCGGGTTTGGTGCGGAGGCAGGAAGCCCACCTCGACCACGTTCGCGTCGCCGCGTCGTTCATAGCGCGCCCAATCGCAGCTCTGGCGCACCAGCACCATGCCCAAGCCGCCGATGCGGCGCGTCGCGATGTCGGCCGGGTGCTCCTCCAAGGGCGCGGCAAAGGGATCGAAGGGCGCTCCGTCGTCGATGATCCGCAGGCGCAGCATGCTCGCGGCGCGCGCCAAGTGGATCTCGACGCGTCCCGAACACGGACGGCCATGGTCGACCACGTTGAGCAGCAGCTCCTCCAGCACGAGGCGCGCGCGGAGGATGGTCTCGACAGGTTGTCCTTGGCGTTCCAGCTCGGCTTCGATCTCGTCCAGTTGAGGTCCGACCACCTCGCGTTCGGCGGGCATGTCGAACTCGACGCCACGGCCCACTTCGCGCGTCTGCGCATCGAGGATCGCCTGCAACCCGGCCAGGTCGCACACTCGCCGCGCTTCCGCGGATGGCGCGCGCATCTCGAACCACAAGCCTTGGCGACGGCACCATTGGTCGAGTTGCAGCACGAAGCGCACGCCCGAACTGGACATGGATTCCACACGCGACATGTCCAGCACCACGGAACGCCACGCGGGCGCACGCTCCCGCACCACAGCCTCGAGCAAGCCCTCCACCGTGCCCGTGGCGAGTCGCGCTGGCGGCGTCACCACGGCGCAGGCAGGCACGCGCGCGTCGATCGCGATGATGGGAGACACCTCGGACATGGCGGAGGAGTCTAGCGGCTGCTCGCGCGTGCGGCGCGCGCGACCTTGCCGGCGGAGAGCTCCACGATCGGCAACTCGCGCGGCGCGCGACCCGCGACCACCTGCGCCACCAAGCGTCCGGCCGCGCGGCCCGCCGCCTCGAAGTCGATCCACGCCACGGCGCTGGCGCCCAGCGTCAGTTGCGTCGGATGGTCGCCGACCCACGGCAGGCCGCGCGCGCGCCACAGCGCGGCGTAGGCGGGCACATGCCGCACCAAGGTGGCGTCGCCCACCTTCCACGCGGCGACGACGCCTTGGCGTTCGACGAGGTCTTCGATGGCGCGCTCCAAGGCCTCGGGCACCGGCAGATCGCGCTCCAAGTTCGCCTGCACCACTTCCAACGGGTGCGGACCTTGTTCCAGCAACGAGCGCAAGCGCCCGACTTGCGCCATGGGGCCAGCCTCGGACTCGTCCAGCACCACGCCCACGCGCGTCCTGGGCGGGGCCAACTCGCGCAACAGCTCGGCCACGGCCGCCCGAGGTGGTGGCGAGCCGACTCCGGTCGCGCCCGCGGCGCCGCCCAACTCGCGCTCGACTCGGCCGACGCCCGCCACGCGCGGGTCGTAGCAGTAGGCCGCCACCAACGGTGCGCGCAACGCTCGATGAGCGGCGGCGACGAGCGGCGTGCCGCACGCCACCACTGCCGCTGGTGCTTGCGCGTCCACTTCGCGCAGTCGCTCGGCGAGTTCGGGATCGGATGCCGCGACGACGATGCGCTGGACGACCACGCGCGGCTCGTTCGCCTCGCCGGGCGGACCGCCCAGCACCGCCAGTTCGCGTTCCAACTCGCGCTCCAGCGCTTGCAGGCACGTCTCCAGCGTCGGCTCGGACTTGCCGTGCAGCACGACGACCAGCGCCGGACTGGCCGCGCAACCCGCGAACAAGCCGCACAGCGCGCCGACGAAAGTCGTGCGCCAAAAAAGCAGCATTTGAAATACCACTTTTGTCCGCCTCAGCCCACCGTCACGCCGCCATTGACATGCAGATCGACGCCAGCGACGAAGCTCGCCTCGTCGGAAGCGAGGTAGAGCACCGCGCCCGCCACGTCCTCCGGCACGCCCCACCTGCCGACCGGGATGCCGCGCAAGTACTCTTCCTTCATCTCCGCCGGATCGTCCTTGTGCCGCTCGACCGGGATCCAGCCGGGCGACACCATGTTCACCGTGATGCCAAACGGCGCCAGCTCGCGCGCCATCGAGCGCGTCCAGCCGTTCTGCGCGCCCTTGGCCGCGACATAGGCCGAGAACGGAGCGACTCCGCGCGCCAAGACCTCCGACCCGATGTTGACGATCCGTCCGCGACGGCGCGCCTTCATCCCCGGCAGCACCGCGCGCGCCAGGAGGAAAGGGCTCTTGACGAAGTAGTCGAGCATCGCTTGGTGGAAGGCCCAGTCGTACTCCTCGATGGGCTTCAGAGGTTGGGCCGGCGTGGCGTTGACCACCACGATGTCGACCGGCCCCAACTCGCGCTCGACCTGCGCCACCATGGCGCTCACTTCACCTTCGTCGATGGCGCTGGCCCGGTAGAGGCCCCCGGCATGCCCCGCGGCACGGAACTCCTCGAACGCCGCGCGCGCCGCCGCCTCGTCGTTCCTGTAGTTCAGGGCCACCTTCGCCCCCGCCGCCCCAAGCGCCATGGCGATGGCCTTGCCGAGGCCCTTGGAAGAACCAGTGACGAGCGCGACGCGACCATCGAGACGCAGGCTTTGGGTGGGCATGGGAGCGAGTCTAGGCAGCGCTAGCCGCCGCCCAAGGGCCGATCTGGTGGCCGAGCGCGCCGAGGCGTGGGTCGAATTGGGGAATCGGCACTAGGCTCTCTGGTTGTCTTGAGCACACGCAGGCGTACCGACCCCTTCAGCCCAAAAGCGCGCAGCGCCCACATGGCCAAGATTCGCGGCGCGCACACCCAGCCGGAGCGCCGCGTGCGCTCGTTGCTGCACAGTTTGGGACTGCGCTTCCGCCTGCATCAGGCCGCCTTGCCGGGGCGGCCCGACATCGTGCTGCGACGGCACGGCACGGTCGTGTTCGTGCACCTCTGTTTCTGGCATCGGCATGCGGCCTGTCGCGGAGCGACGACCCCAAAGACGAACCGTGGCTTCTGGCAGCGCAAGTTCCGCGCCAATGTGCGCCGCGACGCCGGGAATCAGCGCGACCTGCGCGCCGCGGGTTGGCGCGTCGTCGTGGTCTAGGAATGCGAATTGGCCCGGCCCAAGCGGCTGGCGGCGCGGCTGCGGAGGCTATTCGGGACCAGCCAGCGGGCTTGAAGCAGCGCCACGGTCGTGTGCAGCGGCGAGTATTGGATTGGTACGCCCGAGAGGATTCGAACCTCTGGCCTGAAGCTTCGGAGGCTTCCGCTCTATCCAGCTGAGCTACGGGCGCGCCCTAGGGGGGGCGGATCATAGCCGAAGGGATGCGTTTTCCGAATTCTGGTTACCTTGACCGTTTTTGCGGGTTGGGTCTACGATGACAACGACGCGCAGGCTTGCCCCCTCAGGCCTCTCAACCGCGCGCCGCGGAAACCATGATCAACAGCAAGTTGCGTCAGGTGCGTGCTTGGGACTTCCGGCCCGAGTCCGGGTCTCGAGCTGAAATGTCCGCCCTGCGCAGGTTTGGCTTTCGCCCCTACGCATCGAGCGGAATGACGCTCGCGGGCTTGGCGTTGCTGGCCGCGACCGGCCTGCTGCTCACGCCGTACTTCGGCGCTGAAACCGGCCTGCAAGCCGCGGTGCAGACCGACCTCGATCTCGACCACGACGGTTTGCACGCCTACCAAGAAGCGCTGCTTGGCACCTCGCCGTCGAACCCCGACACGGATGGCGATGGCTTCAGGGATGGCGAGGAACTCGCGCGCCTATCGTCGCCCTTCCTCGCCGCTGCGACGCCCTTGTCGGGTGATGTGCTGCGCCTCGGCGCCGCCGCCTATTCGGAAGGCTCGCGCATCCACGTCAGCCTTGCCCTGTACGCGGCCGACGGGCAGCCGCGGCGCAAGAGCTTGACGCTGGGCTGGGCCGCCAACGGCCAGATGGGCACCCTGCCGTTGTCCGCCTTCGGCAACCGCACGGCCGTGCGTTACGTGCCCTCCGGCAATGGCGGCATGACGGCGGTCCTCGACTTGTGGGTGCCCGGCAGCGTGATCGCCAGCCACCAGAACTTCTCCATCTGGGCCGCAGCCGGTCAACCCGGCACGACCACCATTCAGGCGGCGACCCAAGTGCGCTTCGCCACCATCGGGGGCAGGATCTGCTGGGTGCGGCCCGACCCCTTGGATCCCCAGAACGCCTACCCGATCACAGCTCAGATGGCGCAGACGACGCCCGGCGCCGGCAGCATCTACACGCCGCTGCCCGTCAGCGGCGGCTCGAGCGCCGTGGGTTGGATCCCGAACGAGACCTGCTTGCAACGCACCCAGGTGGTCGGGGCCAGCGGATCGTTCGTGACCCTCGAGGTGATCGCGGCCGACTGTGTCGAGGGCTTCGCCGCCTTCTGCCCGCCGCATTGCGCCAATTTCGTGGGCAGCACGACTCAAGAACTCGATCCACTGGTGTTGATCGGCGGCTGAAACGACCGTCTTCACCACCCTTGGCGGGGCCGCCTTCTGCCCGCAAGTGCAGGGCGGCCCCGCAGTGTCGCCTGACCGTGTCATTGTCCTTCCCAAGCGCCGCTGCCGGTCGACACAACTCTTTGGCTGGTCCAAGGTTCCCCGCTGGACCTGCTCCTGCGATAATCAAGACTCGTAGGAACCAAGCGGCTCTCGATTGCGTCCCTTGAGCATCCTCTCGTGCCCTGCGCGGTCGAGCAGGACCCGATCCGATTCCCACCCAGTCCAACGAGCGTGAACTACGATCCCGATCGCATCCTCGTGGAAGCCTGCCAGGCCACTGCGCCTGACGGGCTCGAGGGTGCTTTCCGCACGCTGTACGACGAGTACAAGGATCGCGTCTACAACGTGTGCTTCCGCATCACGGGCAACGCTGCCGACGCGCTGGATTCGTCGCAGGAGACCTTCGGCATCCTGTTCAGGAAGGTCGGCGACTTTCGCTTCGAGAGCCGCTTCAGCTCGTGGGTCTACCGCATCGCGGTCAACGCCGCGATCGACCAGAAGCGTCGCGCCGGCACGCGCAAGGTGGCCGCGTTCGACATCGAGGACGAGGAAGGTCGGCCGCGCGAGCTGCGCGACGAGAAGGAAGAGTCGCCGACCGCGCACGCGACGCGCCACGAGCTCGAGGACGAGGTCCAGCGCGCCATCGATCGCTTGAGCCCGAAGATGCGCGCCATCACGGTGCTGCGCTACGTCGAGGACCTGAGCTACGAGGAGATCAGCGTGGTGCTGGGCATTTCGTTGGGCACGGTCAAGTCGCGCCTGTCGCGGGCGCACGACGCGCTCGAGCACGAACTGACGCCGGTGCTCGATCGCCACCAACTGGAGGGCGAAGCGTGAGCGGCCCTTGCCAAGCTTGGCGCGACGAGTTCGTATCCGCCCTCGTCGACGGCGGCTCGCTCGAGCTGCGCGCCCACCTGTCGCATTGCGCCACCTGCGCGCACGCCATGGCGCGCCGTCGGCAGGCCGTCGCGGCCTTGCGCGGTTTGCCGCGCCTCGCGGCCCCGCGCGAGCTTGATGGCCGCGCCGTGGCCGCGCTCAACCCAGGTGCGCGGCAGGAACGCGCCGTGGCCGCGCTGCACGGGCTCGAGCGTCGCGCCGCGCCG
>SXXH01000059.1 GCA_005789645.1 Planctomycetia bacterium | reverse complement strand
TGAGCAGAAATCCTGAGGCCGCAGGTGAAATCGCCTATCATGAAATTGACAAAGAGATGATGCAATCTCACTTGCTTATTGTCAATACAACTCCACTTGGAATGTATCCATATGTTCCGCCAGCCCGAGTTCACGCAGCTCGACATGGAGATGAGCTTCGTCGAGGAGTCGGACATCTTCGCCACTTGGGAGAAGGTGCTGCAGGAGACCTTCCGCGAAGCGATGGGCATCGAGATCCAGGTGCCGTTCCAGCGCCTGTCGTGGACCGAGGCCATGGAGCGCTACGGCGTCGACAAACCCGACCTGCGCTTCGGGCTGGAGCTCGTCGAGTGCGGTCCGTGGGCCGCGCAGTCCTCGTTCAAGGTGTTCGCCGATTGCGTGGCGAACGGCGGGCGCGTCAAGGCGCTGGTCGTGCCGAAGGCGCTCGAGTTGTCGAGGAAGGACATCGAGAGCGGCCTCGAACCTCTGGCCAAGTCGGCGGGCGCCAAGGGCCTCGCCTGGTGGCGCTGCGGCAAGGATGGTGGCGTCGGTCCGTTGGCGCGCTTCGCCGCGGGCGAGCAAGCCGAAGCGCTCATGCGCCAACTCGGCGCCGAGGAAGGCGACCTGGCCGTGTTCGTGGCCGATCGCCAGAAGGTCGTGTGGCGCGCGCTGGGCGAGCTGCGCAATGCGCTCGGCAAGCGCTTCTTCCCGGCCAAGCCCGGCGAGTTCCGCTTCGCGTGGGTGACCGAGTTCCCGCTGCTCGAGTGGGACGACGAGAGCGCCCGCTTCTTCTCGGCGCACCACCCGTTCACCGCGCCCATCGACTGGAGCCTCGGAGGCCAGGACGCCGACAAGGCCAAGCTCGAGGCGCTCTTGTCGCGCGCCTACGACCTCGTCATGAACGGCTGGGAGCTGGGCTCCGGCTCGGTGCGGATCCACCGCAGCGACGTGCAGCAGCGCATCTTCACGCTGCTCGGGATCGGTCCCGAGGAGCAACAGAAGAAGTTCAGCTTCCTGCTCGAGGCGCTCAGCTTCGGCGCTCCGCCGCACGCCGGCTTCGCCGTCGGACTCGATCGCCTCAGCGCCCTGACGTTGGGCCTCGACAACATCCGCGACGTGCTGGCCTTCCCCAAGACGGCTTCGGCCACCGACTTGATGTGCGGCGCTCCGTCGCAGGTCGAGGCGCGCCAATTGGAGGAAGTCCACGTGCGTTCGGTGCTGCCGCCCTCGAAGTGATCCCGGCAGGTGCGCGTTCTGGGCCGCGTTCTGGGCCGCGTGCACTCCGGCTGCGGGTCGGTGTCGCGCGCGGTCGAGTGCGGCCTGTCCGCGTGGCCCGCGTTCGCCGCGCGCGTGGCCCTGCGGTCCCCGGATCCAGCAGCGCCGGTCGCGGCGGGAATGTGGGTCCTGGGGCGGGTGGCGTCGGGGCTTGCCATGGCGTATCCTCCACGCTCGACGCCGCTCCCACGGCGCGCCCATCCTCGCCGTCGCGCACGACCAGGACGCGCGCCAGTGCTTGGCGCCGAGGATCGGACCACCACGCCGCCGGCATCGTGGCCGACACCATCCGTCCCGCGCCCGGACCGGCGCGCGACTTCCGCCGCAATCGAACCGCACGCTTCCCGTACCAAGGAGACTCTTGAGCTCGACCGACTATCGCGTGAATCGCCAGATCCGGATCCCCGAGGTCCGTTTGATCGACCAGAACGGCGGACAGGTGGGCATCCTGCCGACCGCCGAGGCCCAGCGCATGGCCGACCAGGCCGGGCTCGATCTCGTCGAGGTGTCCCCGACGGCGCGTCCGCCGGTGTGCCGCATCCTCGACTTCGGCAAGTTCAAGTACGCGCAGCGCAAGAAGGAGAAGGGCTCGCACGCCAAGGCCAGCGGCTTGAAGGAGCTGCGCGTGCGTCCCGCCATCGACGAGCACGACTTGTCGTACCGGCTCGACCAAGGCCGCAAGTTCCTCAAGGAAGGCCACAAGGTGCAGGTCGTGTGCATCTTCCGTGGACGCCAGATGGCGCACCCCGAGCACGGCTACCAAGTCATGCAGAAGGTGGCCGAGACCTTGGGGGACATCTCGAAGGTCGAGATGATGCCCAAGCTCATGGGCAAGCGCATGACGATGCTGCTCGCCGCCAAGTAGGAAGTGACGCTTCGCAGTTGGTCGCCCGCTTGCGCGCGAGTGAATGAGGCGCCTCGTCCCGACATGGACGAGGCGTGCTTGCCCGGAAGGCGCTCGTGCTTGGCGGTTGCCTGTGCTTGGGGAGTGCCCGAGTTCACGCGCGTGCCGCGTGGAACCCGAGGCTAGGCTCCGCGCCCCGCAGGCTTGACGCCTTCGGGAGCTTCGTCGCGCAGGAAGCGCGCCAAGGCCAGATGGTCCGCCGGTCGGGGGTGCGACTTGCGCCAACAAAGCGCCATGCGGCGTACCGGCGCTGGCGGAGCGAAGGGGAGCGCCACCGTGCGCGCGCGCGAGCCTTTTTGCGCCAAGGCGGGCAGGAAGGTGACGCCCATCCCGGCCGCCACCATGTGGCGCAGCGTCTCGAGGCTCGTGGCGCGGAAGTCTTCGTGCGTCGTGTCGGCGCCAGCGCGGCGGCAGACCTCCAACGCCTGGTCGCGCAAGCAGTGGCCCTCATCGAGCAGCAGGATGCGCTCGCCTTCGAGATCGGACTCCTTGACGCTCTTCTTCCTGGCGAGCGCGTGGTCCTCGGGCACGAGCAGCAGGAAGGGCTCGTCGAAGATCGGGCTCTTGGCGATGGACGCCTCGTGCACGGGCAAGGCGAGGATCCCCGCATCGACCTCGTGCGCGGAGAGCTGGGCCAGCAACTCTTGCGTCTTCAACTCGCGGAAGACGAGCTTCAGGCGCGGAAAGCGTCGTCGCAGCGCGGGCAGCAGCCATGGCAGCAAGTAGGGCGCCAAGGAGGGGATGACGCCCAGCGACAGCGCGCCGGCGAGCGGCTCGGCTCCGCGTTCCGCGATGGCGCCGATCGAGCCCACGCCGTCCAGCACCGCGCGCGCCGCGGCGCACACCTCC
>SXXH01000058.1 GCA_005789645.1 Planctomycetia bacterium | reverse complement strand
GCGTCTTCACGCCACGAACCTCCGGCGCACGCGCGAGCTCCACAATTCGACCGCCGCCACCAGCGCGAACAAGGTCCACAAGTAGAGCCAGACCTCGCCGTAGTGCAGGTTCTCGAAGCTCTGCTTGATGGCGAAGCCCAGGGTCTCGAAGCCGAAGAAGCCCAGCACCGCCGAGCTGCGGATCGCGCATTCGAAGCGGTAGAAGGCGTAGGCGCACATGTCGGGCAAGGCGCGCGGCACGAGGCCCAGCAGGAAGGTCTGGGCGCCGCGCGCGCCCATCTGGCGCAAGGCGTTCGAGGCGTCGCGCGGCGCCTCATCCACGAGTTCGCCGAAGACCTTCGCCAGCGTCCCGCCATAGGGCAGGGCGATGGCGAGCACGGCCGTGGCGCTGTTCAGGCCCAGCGCGGCGAGGAACAGGACCGCCCACAGCAACTCGTGCACGCTGCGCAACACGACGACCAGCGTGCGCGCCGTGGTCCACAGAGCAGGGCCGACGAGCCGCCGCAGCCTCCTCGTCGTTCCGCATCGACCGCCCGCGAGATCGTCGGACCACCATGCGGCGCAGGAGAAGTAGCCCAGCACCAAGCCGATGACGAGCGCGAGGCTCATGCCCGCCGCGGCGAACACGATCGTGCGGCGCGCCGCCTCCAAGGTCTTGGCGAGGATGGGTGGAGCGCCTTCGGGCGGAGTGGCCTCGTAGTCGAGGGCCGGCGCCCACGCATGCGCGAGGAACTCGCCGAGGAGTCGCAGTCCGCCTTCCTTGGGTGCCAGTCCCGCGGGTGACAGATCCAACGCGGCGGCGGCGGCGAGGCCCAGCACCAGGAGCAGCAGCGCCAAGCCCGCGCGCAAGCCGGGCCGTCGGCGCGGCACTTCACGCGCCGACGGAGGCAAGATCGGACCTTTCGTCCGCGTCGAGCTGATACAGCGTGGCGAGGTCGCCTTCGCGCACCGACGCGACCGGGGCGTCGAAGACGATGCGGCCGCGACGCAACCCGACGAGTCGATCGAAGTGCTCCTTGGCCAACGACAAGTCGTGCAGCGAGGCCACCAAGGTCAAGCCGCGTTCGAGCGAGAGCGAACGCAACAGGGCCAAGGTGTCCCGCGCGCGCGCCGGATCGACCGAGGCGACCGGTTCGTCGCAGAGCAAGGCGCCCGGAGCCTGGTGCAGTGCGCGCGCGATGGCCACGCGTTGGCGTTCGCCTCCGGAGAGCGTGTCCACGCGCTGGAAGAGTCGATCGCCGATGCCCACGCGCACGAAGAGCGCGTGCACCGACTCTTCCTCGGCGCGCGAGGGCCACCAGACGCTCTTGAGGGATGCCAACAGCCCTTGAGAGCCCACGCGCCCGAGCAGGGTGTTGGAGATCGCGCGCAGGTTGGGCACCAAGGCGTGGTCCTGGTGCACGAAGCCCAAGCGTGCGCGCACCGCCCGCAAGTCCTCGGGTGGCAGCGCGGCCAAGTCGCGGCCATCGACCAGCACGGAACCCGAGCTGGCGCGCGCCGCTGCGCCGAGCAGGCGCAGCAAGCTGGTCTTGCCCGCACCCGACGGTCCCACGAGCGCCACGCGCTCGCCGGCGGCGATGAAGAGTCGCGCGCCGGCGAGCGCGACGATCCCCGGATGGGCGAGCGTCGCGTCGCGCAGTTCGAAGGTGCAGCCGGTCAAGGTGGGGACGGGCTCAACGCAGGAGCCCGATTTCCTTGGCGGTCTTCTTCAAGTCGTCGAACAACTTGTCGTCGCAGGTGATCAAGCCGTCCTTGCGGTCCATGGCGGCCAGCAGCTTCTCGTCGGTGATCGCCACCAGCGCCTTCTGGAGCCGCTCCGTGAAGCCCTTGCCGTAGCGATCCTCGAGCACGGGGTGCGCGGTGAAGTTGTAGTCGGCGTACGGCGGCGTCTCCCACACGACCACGACCTGGGCCGGATCGATCTTCTTCTCCGCGACGCGCTTCTCGTAGACGGTGTAGTCGACCACGCCGTAGTCGAAGGACTTGGCGGCGACCAGCTCGATCGTCTTGTCGTGCGAGCCCGAGTAGTTCGGCTCGGCGCCGAAGAAGTCCTTCGGGGAGAGCTTCGTGTGCTTGCGGATGTGGTACTCGGGCATGAGCCGTCCCGAGGTCGATTGGGCCGACCCGAAGGTGAAGGTCTTGCCCTTCATCGCCAGCGGGAACTCGGCCGACTTCTGGAGCCCGGAGTCCTTGTGCGCGATGAAGTAGCTCTTGAACGCCGGGTCGCGCTTGCCGCACGCGATCGCCTTGGCGCCCTTGACCGCCTCGCGCGCCTGCACGCCGGTGTAGCCGCCGAACCAGCACAGTTGCAGGTCGCCGTTCTTGAAGGCGTCGACCGAGGCGTTGTAGTCGACCGAAGGCACGTACTCGACCTTGACTCCCAGCTCCTTGGCCAGATGCTCGGCCAGGGGCTTGTACTTCTCGTTCAGCTCGGTCGTGTTCTGGTTCGGGATGCCGCTGAAGCGCAGAGGCGGCTTCTCCTCGACCGGACGGAAGGCGACGAGCAGGGCGGCGCAGGCGACGAGGCCGACGACCGCGAGGGACCACGGCAGGTAGGGGCGATGCGACACGGCATCCGATGCGCGTCCGATCGCTCGGGCGGGACAGTCGCCTCGACGAGGAACGCGGCTTGGCAGGTTGTAG
>SXXH01000057.1 GCA_005789645.1 Planctomycetia bacterium | reverse complement strand
CGTGGCGCGCGCCCTCGCCGTCTCGCCCGACTTCGTCTTCATGGACGAGCCGATGGGCGCGCTCGACTCGCTGACGCGCCTGCAATTGCGCGCCGAGATCCACCGCCTGTGGAAAAAGGAGGGCATGACGATCCTGTTCGTCACGCACGACGTGGAGGAAGCCTTGCAGCTCGCCGACCGCATCGTGGTCATGAGCCCGCGGCCGGGCCGCATCCAGGAGATCGTCGAGGTGCGCCTGCCGCATCCGCGCGGCAGCGCGACTCCGGGCTGGGCCGAGAAGGAAGCGCACCTGTACAAGCTGCTCGGCGTCGGCCGCTGAGCCGCGCGCCTGCTGCGTGCGCGGCCGCGACGCGCTAGAGTGCGCGCCGCATGCACCTGACGAGTCCGCTCCTCGCCGCCGTGCCCGGCGTGCTGCACGGCTTCGGCGGCGCCCGGGAAGGGATGCCCGCGCCGTTCGCGGCGCGGTTTCCGCGCGACTTCCCGCGCTGGAAGCAGGTGCACGGCGCGCACGCGGTCGAGGTGGTGGCGCCGCGCCAGGAGGCGGGCGAGTGCGACGCGCTGTGGACGCGCGGCGCGGACCTGCCGATCGCGGTGATCGGCGCCGATTGCACGCCGATCCTCGTCGCGCGCGAGGACGGCGCAGTCGTGGGGGCGGTGCACTCCGGCTGGCGCGGCACGCGCGCGCGCATCCTGGAAGCGCTCTTCGCGCGCCTGCGCGCCGCGGGCGAGGATCCGTCGCGCTACGTCGCCGCCATCGGGCCGGCGATCGGCAAGTGCTGCTACGAGGTGTCCGAGGACCTCGCCGCCGACTTCGCGCGCGAGTTCGCCGAAGCGGGCCCCGGCGTCGCCGTGCCCGCGCACCGGCGCCTCGACCTCGCGGCCCTCGCTGCGCACCAGCTGCGTCGCGCCGGAGTGGAACGCATCGACGTGCTCGCCCCGTGCACGCGCTGCGCCGTCGACGGAAGCGGCGCGCACCTCTACCACAGCTACCGCCGCGAAGGGCGCGGGCCGCAGCAGTACGCGGCCGTCGCGCGGCGCCCTGGTTCCGGCCCCGAATCCGCGCTCGAGTCCGCTCCCGAGCGCGCCTGCTAGCCGCGCGCCATGCCCGAGCTGCCGGAGGTCGAGACGACGATGCGACTCGTGCGGCCGCACGTCGTCGGACGCGTCATCCAGCGCGTCGAGACGTGCTGGCCGCGCACCGTGGGCGGCGACGCCGAGGCGTTCGCGCGCGCCGTGCGCGGCACGCGCATGGTGCGCGCGTGGCGCCGCGCCAAGTGGGTGGTGTTCGACCTCGAAGGCGGCGCCAAGGGCGCGGCGCGCCACATCCTGGTGCACCTGCGGATGACCGGGCGCCTCGTCGTCGAACCGTCGAAGGGCGCGGCGCCGCAGTGGTGGAAGGTGGCGCTGCACCTCGACGATGGCCGCGCGCTGTGGTTCCTCGACGTGCGCAAGTTCGGCCGCGTGCACGCGCGCGGTCCGCGCCCGGCGGAGTTCGACGAACTCGGGCCCGAGCCGCTTTCCGACGAGTTCGACGGCGCCTGGCTGCACGCGGCGCTCCGCGCGCGTCGCCGCGCGTTGAAGCCGTTGCTGCTCGAGCAGGCCTTCCTCGCCGGGCTCGGCAACATCTACGTCGACGAGTCGCTGCACGCCGTCGGCTTGCACCCGCTCGCCGACAGCTCGCGCACGACGCGCGAGCAGGCCGAGCGGTTGGCGGCCGCGATCAAGCGCGTGCTCGCGGCCGCCATCGAGCGCGAGGGCAGCTCCTTCGACGCGTTCTACCGCACGCCGGAGGGCAACCCCGGCTCGTACCAGGACCAGTTCCAAGTCTACGGTCGCGAGGGCGAGCCGTGCCGGAGCTGCGGCGCCCCGATCAGGAAGTTCGTCGTCGGCCAGCGCGGCACGCACGTGTGCCCGCGTTGCCAGCCGCCGCCGCGTGGGCGGTCTGTCAAAAAAAATTGACGCAGCTCGGGCCGGGGGGCCGCGCCGCGCTCAGCGGCCGGCCAGCGCCGCCTCCACGCCCTCGTTCGACGGCCACATGGCCTTGCACAAGACGAGGTACATCGTCGTCGGTTCCTCGCCGAAGCTCTGGTCGAGCACGGCGACGGCGTCGGCGACCTTCTTGGCGTCGGGCTCGGCGCTGCCGATGTCCTCGATCATGCCGTCCTGGTGCGCGACGCCCGTGGCGTCGAGGAAGCCCGTGACCAGCGCCTTCTTGTGGCGCAGCAGCCACGCTCCAAGGATCTCGTACGCCAGCTCCTCGTTGCCGCTCTTCTCGATGATCTGCCTGGCGCGCTTGGCGCGCTGGGCCATGGGCAGCTTGCCGATGGCCTGCGGGCGGAACTTGAGCGACTGCGCCACTTCGCGGTCCAGCGGCCCGTAGCCCTCGACCTCCAGCCCGGAATAGATCTCGACGAAGCGTTCGGGGGAGAGGCTCTTCAGGTAGGGGAGGGCGTGCATGGTCGTCCTTGGTTCGTCGCGAAGGGCGAACAGTCTAGCAGCGCTCTCGTGCTTCGTCAGCGCGCGAGCACCGCTGAGGCCCTGCAAGGCGTCTGGATGGCCTGCGCCGCGTGGTGCGACGTCCTTGCGCCGCTCCGCCGGGTGATCGCCCTCTGGCGACCGACTCAGGTCATCTGGCCCTTGACGAGCGAGAGCACCTCGCGGCGCGCTTCGTGGTCGTGCTCCCAACGCCCCAGCGCCGCCATGGTGACCATGGTGCTTCCCGGTTGGTTGGTGCCGCGCATCTTCATGCAGTAGTGCTGCGCCTCGACCAGCACGAGCACGGCGTCGGCGTCGACGTGGCGCGCCAGCGCCTCGGCGATCTGGTTCGTCATGCGCTCCTGCACCTGCGGACGGCGGGCGTAGACCTCGACCACGCGCGCGAGCTTCGACAAGCCCACGACGCGTCCCTTGGGCAAGTAGGCCACGTGCGCGCGCCCGATGAACGGCAGCAGGAGGTGCTCGCACATGCTGGCGAAGCGGATGTCCTTCAACACCACGAGGCCGCTGTCGCCGACTTCGAAGGTGCGTTCGAGGTGCCGGGCCGGATCCTGCGCGCGACCGGCGAAGACCTCGGCGTACATCTTGGCCACGCGG
>SXXH01000056.1 GCA_005789645.1 Planctomycetia bacterium | reverse complement strand
TTTTGCACGTCGTCGTTGTCCTCGAGCAGCTCGATCACTTGCAGCACGCGCCGCGCCTCGTCCTTGTCGGCGATCGGGACGCTCGTGGTCGGGACCCAACCGACTTCGGCCGACACCAGCTTGGCGTCGATGCCCGCCACGCGCGCCTCGATGGCGGTCTTCAGGGAGAGGAAGGCGGTCGCCGGGCCCAACAGCGTCGCGTACTCGCCTTCCACGCGCACATCGTCGAAACCGCACTCGAGCGCCGCATCCATCCACCAATCCTCGCCCTGCCCGCCGCGCTCGCAGCCGACGATCGCGTGGAAGGCGAACTGGAACGAGACCGAACCCGGCGCGGCGAGGTTGCCGCCGTTCTTCTCGAGGATGTGCTTGATGTCGGGCGCCGTGCGATGGCGGTTGTCCGTCATGCAGGCGATCACCAGCGCGACGCCGCCAGGCGCGTAGCCCTCGTACACGAGTTCCTCGATCGCGTCGCCGGCAGCTTCGCCCGAAGCGCGCTTGATGACGCGTTCGATGTTCTCCTTGGGCATGTTGCCCGCGCGCGCCTTCTCGATGGCGTAGCGCAGCTTCAAGTTGGCGTCGGGATCCGGCCCGGCTTGCCGCACGGCGGACATGATGGCGACGCTGAGCTTGTTGAAGTTCTTCGAGCGCTTCTTGTCGACCGCGCCCTTGCGCGCGGCGATGTTGGCGGAGTGTGAGTGGCCGGCCATGAGCTGACTTTGGTAGGCGCGTCAGAGCGTCGAGTGCCTCGCGAGCGCTTCGGGCGCCGGCGTCCGATGATCGCGGCCCACCGCCCGTTTTGCCAGCGCAGCGAGCCGGCGCGCGTTGCTGCATCCGTCCGCCGCGGTCGGCATGAGCGAGGGACCGGCTGCTCGGCGCTGCGAGGGACCTCGCCCCGGAAAAGCTCGCGGCGGGAGCACTCGCGGCAAGGGACGAGAAGGACATCGGCCGACCCTGCGTTCTTGGCTGGGGTGGAAACAACAATCCACGCAGCTTGCGCTGCGTGGACGCGGAGGCGAGCGAGCGGCCTGCGTGGCGGTTCCGCGGGCGCGCAGCCCGCGGACCGGCCGACAATCAGCGCTTGCTGAACTGGAAGCCGCGGCGAGCACCGCGACGGCCGTACTTCTTGCGCTCCTTCATGCGGCTGTCGCGCGTGAGGAGGCCGTGCTGGCGCAGCACGGAGTCGAAGCCGGGGTTGATCTTCTTCAGCGCGCGCGCAAGGCCCAGCGTGATGGCGCCGGCTTGGCCGATCGGACCGCCACCTTCGACTTGGGCGTGCACGTCGTACTGGCCTTCGGTCAAGGTCGCCTTCAGCGGCTCGATGGCGGTGTTCTGCGCGTCGACCGTGCAGAAGAACTCCTTCATGTCGCGGCCGTTGACGAGGAAGCCTCCGGCGCCCGGCATCACGCGCACGCGCGCGGTGGCGGTCTTGCGGCGGCCGAGGCCCCAGGTGAAGTTCGTGGTGCTCATGTGGATCGTGGACGGAACTCGAGTGCGGCGGATCGGGTGACTACGCGGACCCTGCAGGTCACTTGCGCATCTGGGTCAGGGGCTGGGGCTTCTGCGCGGCGTGCGGATGGTCCGCGCCGGCGTAGATCTTCAAGCGGCGCTGCATGTCGCGGCCGAGGACGCTCTTCGGAAGCATGCGCTTGACGGCGAGGCGCACGATGTCGCCCGGGTCGCGCTCGAGCTTGCGCGCGAACGGGACGTTGCGGTTGCCGCCCGGATAGCCCGTGTAGTAGTCGTACATCTTCGTGTCCGACTTGGTTCCGGTCGTCTTGACCTTGTCCGCGTTGATGACGACCACGAAGGCGCCATTCATCTCGCTAGGCGTGTAGTTGGGCGTGTCCTTGCCCATCAGGGCCATCGCGACCGCGGAGGCGAGGCGTCCGAGCGAGTGTTGCGAGGCGTCGACGACGAGCCAGCGCTCGGGGAGCGTGGCGGAGCGGACGTGGGAGGTGGCGCGCATGTCTGTTCTCTGGACCGGACTGTCGGGCTGTGCTGTGTGCTGGTCTTTGGTCGGCTGATCTTTGGTCGGCTGATCGTTACCGAGTACCGGTCGTGTCCCAACCCCTCGCTGCGAGCCGCGGAAAGCGGACTTCAGCGCAGTTGGACGAACTCTCGACGCCGCAGACCCATGCGAGGGAGCTGGACAGCGAAAATCCGGGCCGAAGAAGGTAGCGGAGCCCGGATCGAGGGGCAATCAAAATCCGTCCCACCCCCATGCTCCGGCCAAGGGGGCACCCGGTCGCAGGCCTGCCGACAAGCCCGCGGCGGGGTCTAGATCCCCCGCCCGACCCAGCGTAGCCAACTGCCATCAGCGCGGCGCGCCAACCAGACCTCGACGCCCGGGGGCAGCCCCGCCATGAGCCACGGCGGGGCCGTCGGGGACTCGCCGTTGGCAGCCTGCTGCGGCAAGGGCGCGCCCAAAGCCCAATTCCCATGCACGCTCCACACGCCCGCTTGGCGGCGCTGGACGAGAGTCAGGGGCTCGAACTCGTTCCTCGTCGGATCGAGGCGCTCGAGGGTCGCCACCCACGGTGTCTCGACGACCAAGGGCCCCTCGCCCCGCACACGGTGGCGCTCGCCATCGCTCCAGATGCGCAAGGCAGAGCGGGCTTCGGGCGCCAGCACGCGCAGCGGTCCTTCGACCTCCTCCAACTCGAGGTTCTTCGCCCCCGCGCGACGCAGCAGCCACACGGGGGCTGCGTCGAGCGCCTCGAGCACGCGCACCTGCGCGGGTTCGATCGCGCCGCGCAGGCTCCACGCAAGACCCGCGCCGGCTAGACCCACGACGAGCGCGAGGGCGGCGCCGAGCACCCCGCGGACCCGCACAGCCAAAGCGAGGGCCAGCGCGGCCGCGAAGCACGCCACGGCGAGAACCGCGGCGCCCAGCGGCGCGGCGCGCGCGACCTGTGGCAAGGCTCTGGCGGCGAGCGCCGGATCGAGCTCGCCATAGGCGGGGTGTGGATCGAGCACGAGCAGCGTACGCGCGCGCCCGAGGGTCAACCCGCCTTCGTCGCGCGGCCCCTCGAGTCGCCAACGCGCCTCGCGCGCGGCCGCGCCGGAATCGGCGGGAATGGGCACCCAAGCCTCGAGGGTCTCGCCGGCCGCCAAGCTTCTTTCGAGCTGCAGCTCCCCCACGCTCGTAGCGAGGCGCGCCGCGTCGAGCGGCCCAACCAACTCGACGCGTGCCGCACGCACGACGCCAGAGGGAATGGGCACCTGCTGCGCGGCGACCAAGAGGCCCGCGCTGGATGGTGCGCCGCTCGCCAGCGCGAGCAACGCACCGCTGGCGATGGCCGACGAAACGCAGGTCCAGCCGCAGCGTCGACCCGCGCGCGACGCTGCGCTCGGCATCGGAGGCCGCGGCCTATCCAAAGCCCAACTCACCGCGACTCCGGCGCGGCTGAAGCTCGCATCGAGGGCGCCAGGGACTGCCGCGCGACGAGCAAGCTCGCGCACAGCACGCTCGACACCACGGTCGCCTCGGCGTTGGCGCCGCGGGCGAGGGTGCACAGTGCCTGGACCGGAGAGCAAGCCGCCAACCACTGCAACCACGCGCTGGCGCCACCGGTTTGGGGTGCTCCCCCAAGCGCCAAGGACAGCTCCAGCAAAGGCAGGCTCAACGCCAACGCGGCCGCGACGCGGTGCCACGCGGCACCCTGCGCGGCGCGCGCGGCGAGGCCAGCGGCTGCCCACGCGAGCCAGGCGAGCGCGAGCGGGCCGAGGACCTGCAGCGTGGAGAGCGGACCTAGGCGCGCATCGTGCACGAGCGCGGCCGCATGCAGTGGCAAACCGGCGGCGATCGCCACTGTCGCGCCAAGGAAGACCGACGCGCGCCCCGAACCACGCGCAGGCGCGCCACCCCCAGTCGCGGACTCGCAAAGCCTCCACGGCTCGAGCGCCAAGGCGCACCACACAAGCGCCAAGGCCGGCGCGAGACGCAGCTCCGTATCCGTCCACCAGACACCCCGCCACGCGCACAGCATGACGAGCGCACCCGCCGCGAGTGCGAGGCTGGCGCGCGTCAGCGGCAAGCGACGAGACGCCGGCTGAAGCATGCTCGCGGCGGCGAGCACGGAGACAACCTCTCCGCTGGCTGCATCCGCCTCCGATGGATCTCCCTTGGCTGCACCTCCCATGTCCGGGGCGCGTCTGGGTGGTTCTCGCCTGAATACGTCTCCCACGGCGTCGTGCCTTCGGGCCCAGGCCGCCTACGGCTGCTTGGCGGAACCAGCGCCGGACTTGCTCGCGCCGGACGGCGGCTCGTCCTTGCGCGGCGCGTCGCGGTACTGGATGTCGGGGTTGTCCCAGCGCAGGTCGAGGAACAACCACGACTTCTGTTCGGCGCCCGAGCCGTCGGCGGGGCGCAGTAGCCGCGCGGCGCGCTCGAGGTTGTCGACCTTGATCTTGAGCGGCGTCTCGCCGCTGGAAGCGCCCGGCAGCCGCCCGAACCACACCGTGCGGCGTTCCTCGAGCCGCAGCACCACACCCGGATGGTCGACGCCGCCCTGCATCGCCTCGGAGGCGTCCACGAGGATCGGCCCCAGCAGGAGCGAAGCCTCCGGATCGAGCTCCGCTCGCAACGCCAGCGCGAGCGCGAGCGCGTCGAGCTGCGCTCCCGCCGGCACCTTGTCGCCCGGCACCAACCGATCGAGCTCCGCGCCATTGGGCCCGAGCACCGGCAGGAATCCATGCTCGTCGATCGGCGGCATGTCGTGCGCGCCGGGCAGCAGCGTGCCGTCCTCGGCTACTGTCAAGAGCTCTTTACGCACGCGCACGCAAGCCACGGGCGTCTTCAAGCGCAATGGGATGTCGAGGCTGTCGGGCCACAGGACCCGCACCTCTCCCACCTCCTCGACGAAGGGCAGCAGCGCGATCTCGTCGCCGATGCGCTCGAGGGCGCCGCGATCCTCGACATCGGCGGGAGGCAGTTGGGCCAAGGCCGCCTGCAAGAGCTGGTTCCAACGCGGGTCGCACGGCTTGTCGAAGCGCAAGGCGGCCTGTGCCGGATGCACGGTCGTGTAGCCCGCCTGCGGCGCATCGGAGGCCACCAACGCCATCGCCCACCAAGCCAGCCCCACGCACACGACCGGCGGAATCCAAACGGGCACGCGCCCGCGCAGCGCGGGTTGCGCGGCGCGTTTCACGGGCGCGGTCGAGGCGCGGTGCATCGTGTACGCGACGGGTGTGGGCGCGACACGCGTGTGCGGGAGCGGCGTTCCACGCCGAACAGGCGCGGCGCGGCGAACGAACTCAGCCCACGCGGACACGGCCTCAGTTGCGCGAGCCGGCTGCGACCAGCGTCGTCTCGGGCGCGGCGGCGGTCGCGCCCTTGCGCGTAGCCTCCTCGATGTAGAGGTCGATGGTCGTCTGGATCTCGACCACTTCCTCGCGCGAAAGCGCGATGGCCTTGGCGCCGGACTGCGCGTGCAGTTCATGGCCCAAGAGGCGCGAGACGAGCTTCAGGGTGGCGAGATGGCGCTGCAGGGCGGCCGAAGCGTGCTTCTTGTCTTGAACTTCCATGGTGGTGTCGATCTGCCGGCGGGCGGTGGCTGCTTGGATGGCGGTCGGTGGTCGGCGCGCGTGCACCAACGGCCTTTGAAGGGTCGTGGAGCGGGTCGTCGAGGCGCGGGCCTGGAGAGCCGCAGGCAGCCTGGCCGAGACGCGCTCGGCGACCGCGGACGACCTCCCGGAACTCGCGGCGCGCGCGAAGTGCCGCGAAAGCGCCGTCGCGCTGCTGTGGCCGACTTGGTACATACCTGCTCAGCGCGCGGCACTCAAGGGGGCTGGCCCGAGCAGGCGCGATTCCTTGGCAGAGAAGTCCTTGGCAGAGAAGCAACACGACGACGGACCCTCCCGCGAGCCGGACGAACCCGGGCTCGAGCGACCGCGCGACGGTCGGGGGGAAGGCGCGTCCGCGCGCGGACCCGCTCGGCGGCGTCGCCAGCGCAGCAAGCACGGGCCTGACGCGGCAGCTCGCTCGCCCGCCCGCGAGGCCGCTCGCGAACACCGCGACGAAGGACAGGGCTCCGGTTCATCGTCGCGCGATGCGCGCGGTGCACACTCCTCGGAGGGCAAGCCCGCCGAGCGTGGTGATTCCCCCGGGGGAACTCGTGCTGGTCGCAAGGAACGCGGACCCGAACCCGGTCGGCGGTCGGACGGAGGGCATGCGCCGGTCGAGCGCGACGAGGCGCGGCTAGACTCGTCCCGGGGGCCCGAGCCGACGGGCGGCCGGCGCTGGCGCGGCTACACGCTGAATGACTTCCAGCTCGAGGCGGTGGAGGCCATCGACTCGGGCTCGGATGCGCTCGTGTCCGCCCCCACGGGCGCCGGCAAGACCTTGGTGGCGGAGTACGCCATCCACGATGCCGTGGCGCGCGGACGGCGCGCCATCTACACGGCCCCCATCAAGGCGCTCTCCAACCAGAAGTTCCGCGACTTCCGCGCGCAGGGCCTGGACACGGGCCTCATGACGGGCGACGTGACCATCGCCCCCGCGGCGCAGGTGTTGGTCATGACGACCGAGATCCTGCGCAACTCGATCCTCGAGGATCCGCGCTCGTTGTCCGACGTGGCGTGGGTCGTGTTCGACGAGGTCCACTACATGGACGACCTCGAGCGCGGCTCGGTGTGGGAGGAGTCCCTGATCTTCGCGCCGGCCCACATGCGCTTCGTGTGCTTGTCGGCGACGGTGCCGAACCTCGACGATTTGGGCGCTTGGCTGTCGGAGATCCGCGGCCGCGAGATGCGCGTCGTGCGCTCGACGCGCCGTCCCGTGCCGCTGCATTGGAACCTCTACACGCCCGAGTCGGGCGCCTTCGACCTCGGGCAGCTCGAGGCGGTCAGGAAGCGCGAGACTGCGCACTTGCCGCGCGAGCGTCAGCGCGGCGGCGGCCGGCGCCTGCCGCGCGAGGCCATGGAGGCGCCCGACCCGCTGCCCCTGATCGAGGAGCTCGCCGCGCGCGGCGACCTGCCGGCCTTGGTGTTCAGCTTCTCGCGCAAGGACTGCGAGCGGCTGGCGCGGCGGACGGCGGGACTCGAGCTCGTCTCCTCCGAGGAGCGTCGCCGCATCCTGCGCCTCCAAGAGGATCTGGTCGAGGCCTACCGCCTCGAGGACTCCTTCCTCGACGACGAACTGATGCGCGCCGCGCGCGAAGGCATCGCCTGGCACCACGCGGGGATGCTGCCGATCCACAAGGAAGTGATCGAGCGCCTGTTCACCGCAGGCGTGATCCGCCTCTTGTTCACCACCGAGACCTTCGCGCTGGGCATCAACGCCCCGGCGCGCAGCGTGGTGTTCGCCGGGCTGCGCAAGTTCGACGGCGTCACCTTCGACTACGTCTCGACGCGCGACTTCCTGCAGATGGCCGGCCGTGCCGGACGCCAAGGGCACGACGTCGAAGGCCTCGTGTTCCTGATGCTGTCGAAGAAGGACCTGGTCGAGGCGCCGCTGCGGCGGATCCTGTCGGGCGCACCCGAGGCGGTCACCAGCCGCTTCAACTTGTCCTACGGCTCGATCCTGCACCTCGTCGAGCGCGTCGGTCGCGCGCGCGTGCACGAGGCTTGGGAGAAGAGCTTCGATCGTTGGTTGCACAAGGGAGACGCGAAGAAGAAGGAGGACAAGTCGCGCAAGGCCAACAAGCGCGTGGTGGAAGCGCGCTTGGCGGTGCTCGACCAGCTCGCCTACCTCGACGGCGACCGCCTGACGACGCGCGGACGCGTGGCGAAGCTCATCAACGGTTGGGAGCTCGAGACGACCGAATTGCTCTTCTCGGGCGCCATCGAGAACCAGCCGCCGCGCGCCTTGGCTTGCGTGTTCCTCGCGCTGGTGTGGGAGGAGCGGCGGCGCTTCGTCGACTCGCGCGGCGCTGGGCGCTTCCTCGGTGCGCTGCGCGACGATGTCGAGCGCGCCATCCGCCGGCTGGTGCACGCCGCCTCCGAGGAAGGCCTCGAGGAATCGATCCGCACGCCCGACTGGGGCCTGACCGAGGCCCTGGACGATTGGTACCGCGGGGCCACCTTGGCGGAGATCGAGGCGCGCGTCGACGCCACGCCCGGCGACATCGTGCGCGCCTTCCGCATGGCGGTGCAGTTGATGCGCCAGGTGCGCCATGCCATCGATCCCGACTGGGACCTGTGGGAGCAGCTGGGCGCCGCCATGGAGGCGATCGACCGCGACGAGGTCGACGCGCGGCGCCAATTGGAGTCGGGCTGAGGAAGGCGGCCAGCATGTCAAATACAATTGACGACAGGGGCGCGCACGGCCCGCGGCAGGCCGGTGCGGACGCGCCGCGGCTGGTGGAGGCCGACTGGCGCCGCCTCGAGGAGCTGCGCCGCCAGTTCCTCGCGGCGCAGGAGGGCCAGCCGGACGCGCGCCCCTCGGCCTGGGAGGGCGAACGCGACCTCGAGCTGTACGACGCCGTCTATGGCGCGCGCATCGGCTGGAAGTGGGATGCCTTCCTCGTCGACGCCCTGCGTCGCGTGGCGCCGCCGCACGGCGCGCGCGTGCTGGATCTAGGTTGCGGCACCGCCGTGGCGTCGCGCGCCTTGCTGCGCCACGCACCTCCCGCGGGGATCGAGGCCGTGCACCTCGTGGACAAGAGCGTCGCCGCCACCAAGGTGGGCGCGCGCCTCGTCGCGCGCGACGCCCCCATGGTCGCCATCACCTCGAGCGCGACAGACCTCTCGGCCTTGTCCGAGGCGCCGCCGGCGTTCGACATTCTCCTCGCCTCGCACCTCGTCGATGAACTGTCGGACGATGGTTGGCGCGCCGCGCTGCGCCTCGCCCGCGGCGCCAGCGTCGTGTTGTGGCTGGAAGGCGGCGCCAAGAGCACTTCGCGCGCGCTGCAGCGCGTGCGCGAGGAGTTGCTCGACGAGTTCGAGCCGCTGCTGCCCTGCACGCACCGCGAAGCTTGCGGCGCGCTCCTCGAAGCGAACGCGCACGAGTGGTGCCACCGCTTCGCGCGCCCTCCGCAAGAGGCCTTCACCACGGCGCACTTCACCTTCGCCTCCAAGCGCCTCGGGCTCGACCTGCGGTCGCTGCCCTATTGCGGCCTGCTGCTCGCCAAGCCCGCGCGAGCCTTGCCACGCGCGGTCGGCCGCACGCGCCTCCTGGGTCGCGCCAAAGGCGAGAAGGGCAAGGCCATGGCCTCGATCTGCGACGCCGCCGGGGTGCGCCGCGTGCAGATCCTCGAACGGCTCGGCAAGCAGACCGTGCGCGCCATGGTGGACGAGCCGGGCGCGGTGGACCTCCTCGAACTGCGCTGGGACGGCGGCAAGGTGGTCGGGCTGGATGTGGTCGAGGGGCCCTGAACGCGGTCGGGTCGGCTCCCTGCGATGCAGACCCGCCGATGCTCCCGCGAAGCAGCTGCAGGCGAGCATTTCGGGGCGCATTTGGGGGCCGACCGCGTCGGGCATCGCGCCTAGAATCGGGGTCTGCCCATGCACCCCTTCCTCCTGCTGCTGCTCGCACCCCCCCTCGTCGCCTGCTCCGATGAAGCGAAGGTGCAGGACAAGTCCTCCGCCGTCGCGCTCGTCGTCGCCTTCCCCGAGCAGAAGTACCTGCGTCCGCTCTGGTTCGGCCATGTGCCTGGCACGCGACGCACGCATGCGGTCGTCGAGCAACGCGGCGTCGTGACCGTGTTCGACATCGACGACGACGGGCGCGCGGGCGCCACGCGCGTGCTGCTCGACATCGAGGAGCGCGTCACGACCAGCGGCAACGAGGAAGGCCTCTTGGCGCTGGCCTTCCATCCCCAGTTCGCGCGCGAGGGTTCGCCGCACGCCGGCCGGCTCTTCGCGTACTGGTGCATGGCGGAGCGCGACGCCAAGGTCCTGTGCGAGTACGAGGTGCGGCGCGCCGGGGGCGTGCTCGCGTGCGATCCAGCCTCGGAGCGCGTGCTGCTCGAGGTGCCGCAGCCGTGGGACAACCACAACGGCGGCGACCTCGCCTTCGGACCCGACGGGATGTTGTACCTCGGCATCGGCGACGGCGGCGCCGCCAACGATCCGAAGAACCACGCGCAGGACGTGCGTTCCTTGCTGGGCAAGATCGTGCGCCTCGATGTCGACGCGCGAGCGGAAGGCAGGCCCTACGGCATCCCGGCCGACAACCCCTACCTCGAGGTGGCCGGCGCGCGACCGGAGCTGTGGGCCATCGGCTTGCGCAACCCGTGGCGCTTCTGCTTCGGCTCCGACGGCGCCTTGTGGACCGGCGACGTGGGCCAGAACTCGTGGGAGGAGGTGTGCGTCGTGCGCAAGGGCGAGAACCACGGCTGGCCGTTCAAGGAGGGCTTCCACGACTTCGACACGAAGCGCAAGGTGCGCGGGCCCGGCGAGTTCGTCGCGCCGCTGGTCGAGTACAAGCACGACGAAGGCCAGAGCATCACCGGCGGCTTCATCTACCGCGGGGAACGCGTGGGTGCCCTGAAGGACCGCTATGTATACGCCGACTACCAGAGCGGACGCGTTTGGAGCATCGCCGCCGACGAAGCATCGCCCGGCGTGCCGCGCCGCGAAGCCGAGCTCGGCGGCATCGCCAGCTTCGGCCTCGATTGGCGCGGCGAACTGCACGCGTGCAGCTTCGACGGCCGGATCCATCGCTTCGTCGCGGCTCCTTGAACCGCCGACGCGGCCAGCTCGTCCACATCCGCATCCACATCCGCATCAACTTCCACCACCCATTCCAATCACCATGCACGCCCTGACGACCTGCCAACGCGCCGCCCGACTGCTTGGCCTCGGACTGGTGCTCCTCGCCCCCGCGACCAGCGCGCAGCCGATCCTCGACACCAAGAAGGAGGAGCCCAAGCCCGCCGATCCCGCCGGCCTTCCCGCCAAGGGCGGGCTGGCTCACACCCCCATGCCCGCCTACGCGAGGAAGGTCGCGGTGGTGGGCGCCAGCATCAGCGCCGATTTCGGGCTCAAGGACCCCACGGCGCCCAAGCACGCGCTGCCGCGCGGCTGGAACATGCTCGTCGACGGCTCGATCATCGGCGACCACGAGACCTTGATGCTGGCGGGCGGGCTGGTGTTCATGGATCCGTTGGGCTCTCTGTCCAAACAACTTGACAAAGCCGCCGCGGCGGAGGCCACCACGCTGATCGGAATCGATGCGCTGTTCTGGTTCGCCTACGGCGCGCGACCCGAGGAGCAGCGCATGGAGCTGTTCGAGCGCGGCTTGGCGCTCTTCGACGGCGTCAAGGCGCCGCTGGTGCTCGGCGACATTCCCATGCTCCAGGAAGGGCCGATGCTTAGGCGCGACATGATCCCGTCGCTCGCGTCCGTCGACGCCTTCGAAGCGCGCCTGAAGGCCTGGGCGCGCGGCAAGGACCATGTGGCGCTCGTGCCGCTCAGGAAGGCGGCCGCGGCGATGCACGCCGGCGAGGAGATCGTCGCCTTCGGCCATCGCTTCCCGACCAAGGGTGGACCGCCGGTGCTGCAAGCGGACCAGTTGCACACGACCTTCCACGGCGCCTTGGCCTTGTGGTGCCTGACGCTCGACAGTTGGCGCACGCTGGTCCACGAGGACGAGTTGTTCGCGGTGCAACAGGGCCCGCGCGCGATCCAGGCGGCCTTGAACTGGAAGTACGAGCCGGATCTCGAAGTCGTGAAGTACGCGGCGGTGGATCCCACGGAATCCACGTACGCGCGCGCGCGCGGCCTGCGCAAGCGCGCGCCGGCCGAGGTGCCAGCCAAGCCAGTCGAACAGGACGCCAAGCGCGTCCCTGGTGGCGAGCAAGGCCGGCGCTGAGGCCCGCGCCGAGGCGAGGCTGGCCGCGGCGGTGCGGGCGGGCCGGTGAAGCGCCGACCGCCACGGCCATGTCGCTGCGCGCGTCGAACAGGCGCGGACGGGTCGCGCAACCCGCGCCAGTCTGCATGGTTGCGCCGAGGACTTGGCGCCGCGGAGAGGCGCGGCGATGGCAAGCTCGCGGCTCAATTGGTACGACCAAGCGGCCCCATGGTCGAAGCCGCCAGTTCCCTCGACGCGTTGCAGCGCGTGCGCGCCGCGGTCAAGGCGCATTTCGGCTTCGATGGCTTGCGGCCGCTGCAAGAGGAGGCCATCGGCTGCGTGCTCGCGGGGCGCGATGCGCTGGTCGTCCTCCCCACCGGTGGCGGCAAGAGCTTGTGCTACCAGGCGCCCGCCTTGGTGCTCCCGGGCGTGACGCTGGTCGTGTCGCCGTTGATCTCCTTGATGCAGGACCAGGTCGCGGGCTTGCTCGAGGACGGTGTGCCGGCCGCGGCGCTGACCAGCGCGCTGGATCGGGACAAGAAGAGGCGCGTCGAGTCGCAGCTCGAGCGCGGCGAGCTGAAGCTCTTGTATTGCTCGCCCGAGCGGCTGGTGGGCGACGGGTTCCTGGCGCGACTCGAGCGCTGGAACGTGGCCCGCCTCGCCATCGACGAGGCGCACTGCATCAGCCACTGGGGGCACGACGTCCGGCCTGACTACCGCATGATCGGCGAGCTGCGCCGCGCGCGTCCAGACCTGCCCGTGATCGCGCTGACCGCCACGGCGACGCCGCGCGTGCGCGAAGACGTGGCGGCGCAGCTGGGCTTGAAGGAGCCGACCATCCTGGTGGGCGGCTTCGACCGGCCGAACCTGTGCTACCGCGTCAAGCCGCGCGGCGACATCCTGCAACAGGTGCTCGAGGTGGTTGCGCGCCACGCCGATCGCGCCGGCATCGTCTACGTCCAGCGTCGCGCCGACGCCGACGACCTCGCCGCGCGCCTGAAGGAGCGCGGCGTGCGCGCCGCCGCATACCACGCCGGGATGGATCCCTCCGCTCGCGAGTCCACGCAGGAACGCTTCCTCGCCGAGGAGCTCGACCTCGTCGTCGCCACGGTGGCGTTCGGCATGGGCATCGATCGCTCCGATGTGCGCTTCGTCGTGCACGCCTCGTTGCCCAAGGGCGTCGAGCAGTACAGCCAGGAGACCGGTCGCGCCGGCCGCGACGGCGATCCGGCCGAGTGCGTGATGTACTACGGCGGCGCGGACTTCCATGGCTGGAAGAACCTGATCGTCGCTTCGGCCAAGGAGGCGCTCGCCTCCGGAGTCGAAGGCGCCATGCAGGACGTCGACGACGCGCTCGAGCGGTTGTCGGACATGTGGCGCTTCGCCACCGGCGCCACGTGCCGCCACAAGGGGCTGTGCGAGCATTTCGGGCAAGCCTTCGCGGTCCCGCCCGGAGGTTGCGGCGCCTGCGACGTGTGCCTCTCCGAGCTCGCCGTCGAACCCGACTCGCGCATCGTGGCGCAGAAGATCCTCTCGTGCGTCGTGCGTTGCGAACAGCGCTTCGGCGCCGCGCACGTCTGCGACGTGCTGCGCGGCGCCTCGACCGAGCGGGTGCGGCGCTACGCGCACGACCGCTTGTCGACCTTCGGGCTCTTGAAGGAGCACCCCGCGCCCAAGCTGCGCAACTGGATCGACCAACTCGTCGGCCACGGGCACCTGCGCGTCACCGAGGGCGAGTACCCCGTGCTGGTGCTGACGAGGAGCGGAGCCGAGGTGCTCAAGGGCGGGCTCGACGTGCTGCTGCACGCTCCAGCCGCAGCTCCGTCGCGCGCGCGCCGCAAGTCGCTGGAAAGCGGCTCCGTCGCGGACGCCGAGGTCGAACTCTCCGGCGCCGACGCGGACCTCTTCGAGCGCTTGCGCGCCCTGCGCCGCGACATGGCGCGCGAGCGCGGCGTGCCCCCCTACTTGATCTTCAACGACAAGACCTTGCGCGAAATGGCGCGCCTGCGGCCGGGCGACGAGGCCGGATTGCTCGCCGTCAAGGGCGTGGGCGAGGCCAAGGCGCGCGACCTCGGGCCCGCCTTCCTCGCCGCCATCGCCGGGACCTGAGGGTGCCCGCGGAGGCGGAACGGAGGTCGGAGTCGACTGCCGCGCTTGCGCCACCGCCATCGGCGCGGCGACAATGCCCCGCGCTCCCATGGTCGAACTCAAGCTGGATGTGAACGGCGACCACCTCTCGACGGCCGCCCCCGCGCATTGGACCTTGCTCGAAGTCCTGCGCTACAAGCTCGGACTCGTCGGCACCAAGCAAGGCTGCGACAAGGGCGACTGCGGCGCCTGCACCGTGCTCGTCGAAGGCAAGCCCGTGCTGTCGTGCCTGACGCTCGCCAAGCACGCCGAAGGGCGCGTCGTCACGACCATCGAAGGCCTCGCTCCGGCGCACGCCAAGGCCGGTGGCGCGGATGGCGCCGACCCGGTGCAGGCGGCCTTCGACCGCTGCGGCGCGCTGCAGTGCGGCTTCTGCCAACCGGGCATGATCCTGTCGGCCAAGGCGCTCTTGGCGCGCAACGCCTGCCCCACGCGCGGCGAGATCCGGCAGGCGCTGTCGGGGAACCTGTGCCGCTGCACCGGCTACACGCAGATCCTCGAGGCCGTCGAGTTGGCGGTGGCGGAGTCGCTCGGGGTGGAACCCGCTCCGCGCGCTTGGGAGCGACAGCACATGGCCCCGGAAGAAGCACAAGAGCGCGCGCGCCGCGCCGCGCACGCCCTCGAACACCAGCGCACGCGCGGAGGTTGCTGCTGATGGCCGCGCGCGACCAGCACGGACCGCACTCGCCGTGGTCGAAGACGCCCGGTGGCGCGCCGGACGACTTCAAGGTGGTGGGCAAGCCCAAGCGCAAGATCGACGGCCTCGCCAAGGCCACTGGAGCCGCGATCTACGCCGACGACATCGCGCTGCCGGGGATGCTGCACGCCAAGACGCTGCGCAGCCCGCATGCGCACGCGAAGATCCTCTCGATCGACGCCACGAGGGCGCTCGCCCTGCCGGGGGTCCATGCCGTGATCACCGGCGCGGACTTGCCGGTCAAGTACGGCGTCATCCCCTGGACCCAGGACGAGACCGCCCTCGCCGTCGACAAGGTGCGCTTCATCGGCGATCCGGTGGCGGCGGTGGCGGCCATCGACGAGGACACGGCCAACGCCGCGCTCAAGCTGATCGAGGTCGAGTACGAGGCGCTGCACGCCTACTTCGACCCGCGCGAGTCGCTCGCGCGCCACGAGCCAGCCATCCACGAGGGGCGCAAGGAAGGCAACGTCTCGAAGAACGTCGTGCTGTCCTTCGGCGACGTTGACGCGGCGAGCAAGGCCTCCGACGGCGTGGTCGAGGACGAGTACGAGTTCCACGGCACGACGCACGCCGCCATCGAGCCGCACTGCGCGGTGGCGCAAGTCGCGCCGGACGGCGTGCTGACCGTGTGGTCCTCGACGCAGATCACGCACTATGTGCACCGCGCGTTGTCGAAGGTGCTCGGGATGCCGCCGGCGCGGATCCGCGTGGTGCAACCCGCTTTGGGCGGCGCGTTCGGCGGCAAGTCGGACCCCTTCAGCCTCGAGTTCTGCGTCGCCAAGCTGGCGCAGGTCACGCGGCGCCCGGTCAAGATGCTGTGGACGCGCGAGGAGGTCTACTACGCGCACCGCGGTCGCCATCCGATGCAGTTGTCGTACCGCACCTCGTACCAGCGGGACGGCAAGGTGACCGGCGTCGATGCGCGCATCTTGATCGACGGCGGCAGCTACTCGAGCTTCGGGCTGGTCACGACCTACTACGCGGGCCAGCTGCTGACCGGACCGTACGAGTTCCCGAACTACCGCTTCGACTCGACGCGCGTCTTCACCAACAAGCCCCCGTGCGGGCCCAAGCGCGGCCACGGCTCCGTGCAGCCGCGCTTCGCCTTCGAGGTGCAGCTCGACCAGGTCGCCGAGAAGCTCGGCCTCGATCCGATCGAGATCCGTCGGCGCAACTACATCGGCGCCGGGACGAAGACCGTCAACGGCCAGCGCATCACCTCGAACGGCTTCATGGGTTGCCTCGACGAGGTCGAGCGCGCCTCGCGCTGGAGGGAGCGCAAGGGCCGCCTGCCGCGCGGCCGCGGTCTCGGCGTCGCGGGCTCGATGTACATCTCGGGCACGAACTACCCCGTGTACCCGAACAACATGCCCCAGGCCGGCGTGCAGCTGAAGGTCGACCGCTCGGGCCTCGTGACGATCTTCACCGGCGGCAACGACATCGGCCAAGGCTCGAACTCCATGGCCGCCTACCTGGTGGCCGAGGAGCTGGGCATGCGGGTCGAGGACGTGCGCGTCGTCGCGGCCGACACGGACTTGTGCCCGGTGGATCTGGGCGCGTACAGCTCGCGCGTGACGTTCATGGTCGGCAACGCCTGCATCGACGCGGCGCGCAAGTTGAGGAAGCAAGTCGTCGCCGCGGTGGCGAAGACCTGGCAAGTCGACGAAGCACGCGTGCGCATGCTCGAAGGCGCCGTGGTCGATCTGGGCGATCCGGCCAAGTCGCTCTCGACCGCGGAGGCCTTCCACCTCGCCGAGGAGCAGTTCGACACGCTGGGCTCGACCGGCAGCTACAACACGCCCAAGCTCGGAGGCGACTACCGCGGCGGCACCATCGGCGCCTCGCCCGCGTACTCCTTCACCGCGCATGTCGTCGAGCTCGAGGTCGACGAGGAGACCGGCAGGATCACCATCGACCAGGTCTGGGTGGCGCACGACTGCGGCCGCGCCTTGAATCCGATGATCGTCGCCGGACAGATGGAAGGTTCGGCCTACATGGGAGCCGCCGAGGCGCTGTTCGAGGAGCACGGCGTGAACCAGCACGGGCTCGTGCGCGCGCCGAGCTTGCTCGACTATCGCCTGCCGACGGCGCTCGACGCGCCCGACTTCCACGCGCTGGTGGTCGAGAGCATCGACCCCGAAGGTCCCTACG
Source organism: Planctomycetia bacterium (assembly GCA_005789645.1). Classification (GTDB taxonomy): domain Bacteria; phylum Planctomycetota; class UBA1135; order UBA1135; genus SXXH01. The sequence goes on along the minus strand of SXXH01000056.1, from coordinate 2,559 downwards.
GCGCCAAGGAGGCGGGCGAAGGTCCGCTGCATCCGGTGCTGCCCGCCATCAGCAACGCCGTGTTCGACGCCGTGGGCGTGCGGCTCAAGAAGCTGCCGTTCACGCCGGCGCGCGTGTTGGCCGCGCTGCGCGAACAGCGCGCGACGCGTGGCGTCGCGACGGAGGCGAGCTGAGATGCTGCGACTGCCGAAGTTCGAACTGCTCGAGCCGCGCACCATCGAAGAAGCCGCGCGCCTGCTCGTCGAGCACGAGGGCGCGCGCGTCGTCGCCGGCGGCACGGATCTCTTGGTCAACATGAAGCACGAGATCGAGACGCCGCCCGTGCTCGTCTCGCTCGAACGCGTGGCCGAGATCCAAGGCGTGCGCCCCATGGCCGACGGTCGCATCCAGATCGGCGCGATGACGCGCCTGTCGGCGATCGCCGCCGACGAGCGATTGCGCCGCTCGCACCCCGCGTTGGCGCAGGCCGCCTCGCTCGTCGCCGGCCCGCAGCTACGCGACATGGGGACGCTTGGCGGCAATGTGCTGCTCGACACGCGTTGCCAGTGGATCAACCAGAGCCATTTTTGGCGGCAATCCTTGGGTTTCTGCCTCAAGAAGGACGGAACCAAGTGCCATGTGGTCGAAGGCGGATCCAAGTGCGTCGCCGCGGCCAGCAACGACACGGCCCCCACCTTGATGAGCCTGGACGCGCAACTGCGCTTCGTGTCCACGCGCGGCGAGCGCATCGTGCCCATCGACGAGTTGTGGCTCGCCGACGGCATCCGCAACAAGAGTCTGCCGCACGACGAGATCCTCGTGGCGATCGAGCTGCCGCCCACGCCCGCCGGGCACCGCGGCGCCTACGGCAAGCTGCGCGAGCGCGGCTCGATCGACTTCCCCCTGTGGGGCGTCGCCGTGCGCCTCGATCTCGAGGGGACGAAGGTGGCGCGCGCCGAGCTGTGCTGCGTCGCGCTGCAGGCGCGCCCCTTGCGCCTCAAGAAGTGCTCGGAGCTGCTCGTGGGGGTCGACACCGCCTCGAACGAATGGCGTCCGGCCGTCGAGGCTTGCGCCGCGATGGCGCGCAAGCTTTGCCATCCGATGCCGAACATCCCAGGCGACCACGAGTGGCGCCGCGAGATGGTGCCGGTCTACGCGCGCCGCACGATCGAAGCCGCCGTGTCGAGCTCCGGGCCGGTGCACCACGTCTGACGGCGCCGCCGCCCAAGGCGCCACATCCAGCCGCGCCGCGTCGATGCCCGATCGTCGATGCCCGATCGTCGATGCCCGGCGCACCAAGCCGTCGTCGGGCATGAAAGACGCGGCGGAGCCCACGAGGGACTCCGCCGCGTTGGGGCATGCCGGCCACCCGCGCGCGAGTTCACGCGGGCTCGGCCATGCGCTTCTCCCCTACTGGCCCGTCGATCCGACGGGCAGAAGGACTCCATTGGCCTGGGAGCAGCGCTCCCAAGGCAGATCGGCGATCACGCGACCGGGCGTGGACTCGACCAGCACCGCGTAGATGGCCGGATCGACGATGCGCGTCGAGCCGGAGCTCGCCACGCGACCATCGAGGCTCATCCAACCGGTCTCGAGTCCCGGCGCGTGACGCACTTCGTTCGGATCCGAGTTCGTGCGCGTCGACAAGTAGTCGCGCGTGAACAGCGGGCTCAAGTCGGCGAGGCGCGTCTTGCTCCAGCAGGTGAACTGGGTCTGCAGCGAGAAGATCTCCTCGTTGTCGTTGTAGATCCGCAGGTCCACGATGTTGGAGAACGCGCCGCTGCCGCCCAGGGCCAAGAGGATCAGCTCCGAGGTGAACTGCTCGTCTTGCGCGAAGAAGCGCGGGATGAGGATCTCGTCCGGGGCCTCCTCGTACTCCACGCCGTCGAGGTCGCGCAGCCCGTCGCCGTCCACGTCGGTGGCTGGACCAGCCACGGCGCGGAACACCACCGCGTTCAGGTCGTAGTCGACCTGCGCGACGCCATCGACGCGGCTCATGCGGCCGACGAGGAAGTCGTGCTTGGCGGCGGCGCCGGTGGCGGGGTCCTGCGCGTAGGCGAAGCACCAACCTTCGGCCATGTTGGGATTCATGGCCGAGGTCAGGAAGCTCAGCGTGTCGCGCGGCGTGAGGCGCCGCGTGAAGTTCGCCTCCAAGCAGTTCTGGGCATCGAGGAACACGAAGTGCACGTCGATCGTGCGCTGCGTGTCGATGTTGGTCACCGTGTAGAGCGTCTTGGCCGGCGCGCGGTTGTCGAAGTGCGGGTACACGAGCAGCGAGCCCGGAGCGCCGCGATCGCGCGGCACGCAGGTGCAGCTGTCGAGTTGCCCGTCGAGGTCGGCGTCGAGGTACGGAGCCGACGCGATCTCGCACTGGTCCGGCACGCCGTTCTTGTCGCAATCGACCTCGCACGCGTCGAGCAAGCCGTCGCCATCGCAGTCGCCGGCGCCACCGGCGAGTTCGCACGGATCAGGGATGCCGTTGGCGTTGCAGTCGGGAAGCGTCTGGCAATCGTCCGGGATGCCATCGGCGTTGCAATCCGGCTCGCACGCGTCGATGGTGCCGTCCGCGTTGCAGTCGGG
>SXXH01000055.1 GCA_005789645.1 Planctomycetia bacterium | reverse complement strand
GTCGTGGGCCTCGCCTTCCGCCTGCGCGACCCCGACGGCCTGCTCGGCGGGCACGAGGACCTCGGCATCACCTGCGCGCTGGTCCCCGCCTCGACCAGGGGCGTCGTGCACGGACGGCGCCACGATCCGCTGGGCGTGCCGTTCATGAACGGCCCCGTCGAAGGCCACGACGTGTTCGTGCCGCTGGACGCCATCATCGGCGGGCCGAAGATGGCCGGCCCAGGCTGGCGCATGCTGATGGAGTGCTTGTCGGCGGGACGCTCCATCTCGCTGCCGGCCGATTCGGTCGGCGGCGCGCAACTGGCGCTGCGCGTCGTGGGCGCCTACGCGTCGGTGCGCGAGCAGTTCGACCTCGCCATCGGACGCTTCGAGGGCGTGGAGGCTGCGATCGGCCGCATCGCCGGCACGACGTACTGGATGAACTGCGTGCGCGAGACGACCGCGGGCGCCGTCGACGCGGGCGAGAAGCCCGCGGTGGTGTCGGCGATCGCCAAGGCGTGGACCACCGAGGCGATGCGCCGCGTAGTGGGCGACGCGATGGACGTGGTCGGCGGCGCCGGCATCTGCCGGGGCCCGCGGAACCTCCTGTCGTCCGCCTGGCAGGCGGTGCCCAGCGGCATCACGGTCGAGGGCGCGAACAGCCTGACGCGCACGATGATCGGCGTCGGCCAAGGCGCGATCCGCTGCCACCCGCACGCCTTGGCGCAGATGCGCGCGGCAGCCGAAGGACGCGTGGCCGATCTCGAGGAGGCGTTCTTCGCGCACGTGGGCCATGTCGCCTGCACCGCGACGCGCGCCTCGATCCTGTCGTTGACCGGCTCGGCCTTGGCCGGCGCGCCCGCGGCTGGCCAAGTCGGCGCGGTGCTGCGGCGACTGGAACGCTTGTCGGCGTGCTTCGCGTTCGTGTCGGAACTGGCCATGGGCACCTTGGGCGGAAGCCTGAAGCGCAAGGAGAACTTGACGGGCCGCCTCGCCGACGCGCTGGCGTGGAGCTACATCGCGGCCGCCTGCTGCAACCGGCACCACGCGGCGGGCCAACCCGCGCGCGACGCGGCGTTGTTCGGCTGGGCGACCGAGGAGGCGCTGCACCAGGTCGAGAAGGCCTTGCGCGAGGCCCTGGACGAACTGCCCAACCGCCCCGCGGCCTGGCTCGGGAACGCGGTGTGCTTCCCCTTCGGCGCGCGGCGCCGCGGGCCTTCCGACAAGCTCCAGTCCGCGGCGGCGCGCAGCGTGCTCGACGGCGGCGTGGCGCGCGAGGTGCACTCGTCGCTGGTGCACGTGCCGACCGGCGCAGGGCCGGGGCTCGCGACGTTGGAGGCGGCGCTCTCGGCGCGCCTCGCCGCCGCCAACGCGCGCAGCAAGCTCAAGGACGCGGTGCGAGCGAGGAAGCTCGCCAAGGGACGCGACGAGTCGCTCGTCGCGCAAGGCCTGGCGCAGGGCGTGATCGACCAGCGCGACGCGGCGCTGGTGCTGGAGGCGGCGCGCCTCTCCGACCTCGCCATCGAGGTCGACGACCACGACCCCGCCGAGTACCTGAAGGCGCGCGGCTGATTCCCTGCGCGCGCGGCGCGACGTCGACGAGCTACTCCTCGTCGACGTCGTCGTCCGCCGGGAGCTCGCGCGCGAGCTGCTGCAGGAACAGGCCCACGTCGGTGACGATGCCCACCGTCTGGGCCGAGCCGCGGTCGGAGAGCTTGGTCACCACCGCCGGGTTGATGTCGATGCACACGACCTTGGTCCACGAGGGCAGCATGTTGCCGACGCCGATGGCGTGCAGCATCGACGACAGCATGACCACCACGCCGGCGCCCTCGAGCTCGCGCGCGTAGGCGTCCTGGGCCTCGACGAGGTCCATCAGCGTGTCGGGCAGCGGTCCATCGTCGCGGATCGAACCAGCCAGCACGAAGGGCACGCCATGCGCGATGCAGGCGTGCATGACGCCGCCCTTGAGCATGCCCGACTCCACCGCGGCGCGCAGCGATCCGGCGTGGCGGATCGAGTTGATGGCCCGCATGTGGTGCTTGTGGCCCTCCTCGACGGGGACGCCGGTGCGCGCCGACACGCCGAGCGAGGTGCCGTGGAACTGCACCTCGACGTCGTGGACGGCCAGCGCGTTGCCCGACAGCAGCGCGTCGACCCAGCCGCGGCGCACGAGCTCGATGAACGCCTCGGAGGCGCCCGTGTGGACCACCACCGGACCGGCGACGAACACGACGCGGCCGCCGCGCGCGCGCTCCTCGCGCATCATCTCGGCCACGCGCGCCACGGCGACCTCGATGCGGCGCTCGGAGCTGATGTCGTTCGCCATGAAGGCGAAGCCGTGCCTGTCGCGCGTCGTCGGCTCGGGCAGCACGCGCACGCCGTCGTGCCCGACGAGCACCTGCTCTCCGGCGCGCAGGTCGCGCAGCTTGCGGCAGGCGGTCCGCCCGTCGGCGACGACGATGGCCGCGTCCATGCGCTGGTGCTCGACCTCGGTCCAGCGCCCGGCGAGTCGCACCTGCGTGCGGTGGTTGGTGGTCGAATAGAAGTCCAGCGGCGCGCAGCCGTCCTTGGCGCAGGCCTCCAGGCGCGCGTCGCGCTCCGACACCATGCGGCAACCCAGCGGCACGAGTTGGGCCACCAAGTCGCGCAGCACGCGCTCGTCCGGCGCCGAGACGACCAGCCGCGCTCGCGACGATTCATCGTTGGTGCGGCCGATGTGGAACTCCTCGACCTCGTAGGCGCCACCGCGCTCGACGATCTTGTCGAAGATGCGCGCCAACAATTGCGAATCGATCAAGTGCCCTTCGGCCTCGAGCGTCTCCTGCACGCGCTGCGTCGCGCTCATGTGATCAACCCCACGAGTCCTCCAAGGAAGCCGCCGAAGATGCCGCACAAGCCGCAAGGCAACGCCCAAGCGGGACGCGCGGGATCGGCCAAGCGCTCGTTCGATTGCTGCAATCCGAACAAGCCCGCGAGGCCGAAGAAGGCGGCCATGAACGCGATGGCGAGGGCCAACGCCGCGAGCAGCGTCTCGCCGCCTTCCGGATCGAACCAACCGACCACGAAGGAGGCGGCCGCGGCCAGCGGGGCGGCGCGCAACGAGCGCAAGGACCAGGTGCGGACCCACTGGGCCTCGCGCTGCTTCTCGGCCTCGTCCAAGGCGGGGCCACCGGTCGGGAGTTCCTGCTGCGACATGGAAGGAGTTTCGCCCACGACCCCTCGGAGGCTCAAGCACCAGCCCGAAGGCCTCGTGGCCTGGAAGGACCTTCCGACCATGGGGCGGGAAGCACGTGCTGGTTGCGTTCGGAGCGTGCGGCCTCACGTCAGGTGCGGCTGGGTTGGTCGACGCGGGCCTTCACCCGTGCCGCAACCTCGACCCACACGCCAACCAGCACCACATGCTCGATCGCCTTTCCTTCCTCGCCCTGCTCGCCATCCCGACCGTCGCCTGCCAATCGACGACGCGCATGAGCCTCGAGTCCTCGCCCGCCTTCGACGTCAAGGTCGTCGAACGCGAAGGCAGCCGCATCGTCGACCTCAAGGTCGTGCAGCGCCTCGAATCCAGCGAAGTCGTGGCATCCATCAACGGCCGCTACCTCGACACGCCGGAGCGCCGCACCGTGCAGCTGCTGGCCTTGTCCGCGGACGGCGCCGTGCTCTCCGACTCGCGCACGGTCGCCACGCTCGCGTGGGACGCGCTGCCCAAGAGCGGCATGGACCGCGCGCAAGTCGCGCTGGAGATTCCGCAAGATCCGCGCATCGCCACGGTCGAAGTGCGCCTGCTGACCGAATGGCAATGAAACGAGCGCCGCATCGGCGCGTCTTCGCCTGAACTGTCCTCCACGGAGGACGCCAATTGACACAGCACCTAGGCGCGCCCGCCAATGGCAGGCGCGCTTTGTCAGGTTTTTCAGACACTATCCCGGCTAGTCGCACTACCCTGCGAGGCACATGCCACATAGGCATGATCCGAACATGGGCAATCCGCGACGCAATGCCATTCTGTACTCGTCCATCGCGGCTCTTGCCTTCGTGGCGTGGTGGGCCTCGCGCCCCCAGCACATCGACGAAGCGGGGGCCGGGCCTTCCGTGGGCGCGGAGGACCCCATGGTCGCGGGATCTGCGCGACTAGAGGCGCCGATTCCCACTTCCGTCTCGCGCGCCGCAGCCGAGACCACGATCACCGACGCGGAGGCCACGACTGACGCGATCGAACAACGCCGGAATGCATGCTTGTTGCGGGGTCGCGTGCTGCTTCCCGGTAGCGCAGTGGCGCCGGATGTAGCCGTGCATCTCGCTGGTTGGGAGGCCAACAGGAATCGACTCACCCTGCACGGCGCGCCACGCGATTGGACGAATCCAGTCACGAAGACCGATGCAGATGGGCGTTTCGAGCTGCGCTTCGTCCCGCCTCGCGCCTACCAGTACGCTCTGTCGATCAAGCCTCTTGCCCATCCCGAGGCGTGTTGGCGATGGTCGGAACTTGCACCGGGAGAGGTCGTCGATCTTGGCGACATCCTCTTGGCGGAGAGCGGAACCATCGAGGGCGAGCTCGTCGACGCGGCTGGAGTGCCGCCATCAGGCGATTGGAGCGTGAGCGCGGTCGATCCACGCGAACAAGCTCGTGACAACGGTGATCGCGAGCCTCATCGAGCGCAGGTCAAGCTGGATCCGGCCACCGGGCGCTTCACCTTGCCCAACGCTCCCGTGGGATTCTTGCGACTGCAGGCGTGGCACACCAGCCAAGCCGCGTCCCAAGCCAAGACCATCGAGGTGCGCGTCGGCGAGACGACGACCGTCAAGCTCGTCTATGCGGGACCAAGGCTCGACGATCGCATCATTGCACGCCTCGACGCCAAGCGCTTTCGATCCTTGCTCTTCGGAGAGGAGAACAACCCACGCGCCACGCTGCGCGGAGCAGGCATCGAGCTTGCAGGCGTCCACGTCCCACCTTCGATCGACCGCGTCGAGTTCGCCGGTCTCGCTCCGGGTGCGTACGAGTTGTCCGTGCGCCATCCGTGGTTCGAGGATTGGGACCAAGCTGGCATCCCCACGGGGTCGTCGGTGCGCGCGCAGCTCGTGCCGAACGCCCGGTTGGTGCTCGAGGTCGTGACCGCCGAAGACGGCGACCCCATCCGGGAACATCGCGTGACGGCGAGCTACGCGCCCGAGGACGTGCCCGTGCCCGGCAACGGACGCCTCGGCTCGGCGGTCGAGGTCGAGCTGCACCCGCTCGGTCCTCGCGAGATGGGCGAGCCGCTTCCCATCGTGCCCCTCGCCTGCGACCTGCGCGTCGAAGCTCCCGGCCGCTCGCGTGGCGAGATCCTCGACGTGCAGCCGGTGGTTGGCGGGCAACTGCGCTTGCGCATCGCGCTTGGCAAGGGCGCGACGGTGCGCGCGAACCTCTCCAATCGCGGAACGCCGGTCGCCGATGCGCAGCTGGGCATCTGCCCCGCGGACCGCTTCGTCCCTGCTCCTACCCAAGGCCAGTACATCCGGCCGGCGACGGCGGATGGCGCCCGCACCGGCGTCACCGATGCGACGGGCAGTGCCGAGTTCGCCGCGATCGCGCCAGGCGAGTGGGTGGCCTTCGCGCAGGTCCATCCGCAAGTGCGCGTGCATCAACGCTTCGTCGTGGCAGGCGACGCGGCGCAAGCGGTGGTCGCGCTGGAGTTGCCCCTGAACGGCAGGCTCGAAGGTCGGGTGCTTGGGCTCGCGCCGGACGAACTCGCGCGCTGCACCATCGAAGCGGTCCAGAACGGGGCGAGCGAGGTCGACCAATTCAGCCTGCGGCACTTCGGCTGGTTCGAGCGTACAAGGCGTGGCTCGTCCCTCGCCGTCGAACCCGACGGCTCGTTCGTGGCCCCATGGCTGCCGCAAGGCGAGTTCGACATCCAACTGGCCTCGAACTCGCGGCAAGCTCGGTCGATCGGCCTCGCGCGCATCGTCGCGGGCCAAACCACTCGTCAGGACTTCGACGCGGCTCTCGCCAAGCCCGGCACCATCGCCCTGCGCGTCACCTTGTCAGGACAGCCGGCGGCACGCGCGGGCGTGCGCTTCCTCGTGCCCGACGACGCGATCCAGTTCGACACGGACCTGGTGCTCGACGACAGCGGCCGCCTCCAAGCCAGTCTCGCGCCGGGTGAATACCTCATGCTCTTGCAGGCGCCCGATGGCGCCTGGCAGACCATGACAGACACGCCATGGACTGTGCCACCCGGCGGCCGCGTCGAGCACGAGCACGATGTCCTTGTCGGCCGCGGCTCGCTGCAGTTCGTCGACGCCGACAGCCTCGCTCCTTTGGCGAAGACCTCATTCCAACTCGTCGACCGCCACGACATCCACACGCGGTCGATGACGACCGACGACCAAGGTCGCTTGGAGCTGGTCCTGCCGGTCGGCGTGTGGCGAGCGATCCGCAGCCAAGGCCCCGGCCAAGTGCCGTGGCGTCCGCAGCCGGTGGCGCTCGTCGATTGGACCGTCGGCGGTCCGGGCCAGCCGCAAGTCAAGGTCGCGCGCTGAGGCGCCAGCAACGACGGGAACCCCGCGTAGCGCGAGGTTCCCGTCCTTCGGCCTTGGGCGTCGTCGCGCCCGCGTCCCTGCCCTGTGGTCGTCAGCCCTGTGGTCGTCAGCCCTGCGCCACCAGCCGGCGCAGCACGAACTGCAGGATGCCGCCGTGGCGGTAGTACTGCGTCTCGTTGGCGGTGTCGATGCGCAAGATCGTCGAGAAGCGCGTGACGGCTCCGTCCTTCTTCCTGGCCTCGACCTCGATGCGCAAGCCGGGCTTGAAGTTCGCCAACGCCTGCGCGATGCCCTTGACGCTGATCTCTTCGCTGCCATCGAGGCCGAGCGACGAGGCCGACGCGCCATCGGCGAACTGCAGCGGCAGCACACCCATGCCGACCAAGTTCGAGCGAT
>SXXH01000054.1 GCA_005789645.1 Planctomycetia bacterium | reverse complement strand
GCCGCGGTGGGCCATGCCCAGCACGATGTCCGAGACCCCGTGCTCGGAGGCGCGCTCGACGAGGTTGTCGAGCAGCGGGATCAAGCTCTCGGAACCCTGCAGCGAGAAGCTCTTGGCGCCGAGGAACTTCTTCTGGACGAACTCCTCGAACAGCACCGCGTCGGTCAGGCGCTCGAGAGTGCGCACCTGCTCCTCGCGCGACATCTGCAGGCGGTTCTCGCATTGCTCCATGCGCCGCTGCAGCCATTCGACCTTGCGCAGGTCGTCGATGTGCATGAACTGCACGCCGATCGAGCGGCAATACGTAGTGCGCAGCTTGTCCAGGATCTCGGACAAGGTCATCGAGCTCGCTCCGAACAGGCGCTCGGTCGAGAAGCGCTCGCCCATGTCGGCCGCGCCGAAGCCGTGGTACTCGGGGTCGAGCTCGGGGAACTGCGGCCGCGGCTGCTCGAGCGGATCGATCTTCGCGATCATGTGCCCGCGCACGCGGTAGGCGCGCACGAGCTGGTCGAGGCTCTCCTGGCCGCGCGCGTCCACGCCGGCGGCAGGACCCGCGCTCGCGGGTTCGGGCCGCGGCTCGGAGCCGTCGGACGGCAGCGACTCGAAGTAGGTGCGCCAGTCTGGCGACACGGACTGCGGGTCGTGGCGCCAGCGCAGGTAGAGGTCCTCGGCGAACAAGAGGGACGAGGCGTCGGGAGGTAGGGCCGTGTCGGGCATCGCTTTGGGCTCGCTTTGCGGGGCGGAGAGGATACCAGAACACGGCTCCGGTCCCGGGCGCCACCCATGGTCGCAAGAGGTCCGGGAGCATGGGCTTGCACCGGCCAGCCAAGCTCCTCAGGCGGGCTTGCGCCAGCCTCCGCGCGCCTCGCGAGCCAAGAGCGCCGATCCCAACGCCAATCCGATCCAGAACAGGGCCACGCCAAGGCGCCACGAGTCCGGCGAGTACCACAGCTCGAGGCGCCACTGCCCCGGCGGCACTTCGATGGCTTGGAAGGCGTAGTTGGCGCGCAGCACCTCGGCCTGCTCGCCGTTCAGGGTCGCGCGCCAACCCGGATACCAAGTCTGCGAGACGAGCAGCCAACCGGGTTCGCGCCGCGCGAGGTCCAGCACCACGCGACCAGGCGCTTCTTCGACCACCTTGATCGGCACGGCGAACTGGGAGGGCGGCGTGACGATGCGCAAGCCGTGGCGTCGCTTGCCCTCGCGGTCGCCGTCGTCGTGGACGACGAAGCGGGCCTTGTCCTCGATGGGCAGGTGCTCGATCTGCTCCCAGCGGAACTTGTTGGCGAGGAAGGTGACTTCGTCGTCCACGTGGACCAGCGTCTTGCCATCCTCGGACAGCATGTAGACCCAATCCTTGTCGGGGAACTGCAGCAGGCGCCGCTTGGACGGATCGAAGGCCTGCGCCTCGCGTCGCGTCGCGTCGGATGGCAGCACGACCACCTTGTGCGGATCGAAGGTCGGTACGCGCAGCAGGTCGATCTCCTCCTGGCGCGAGTCCGCGTGCACCGCTCCGCCGACCAGCGTGTACTTGTCGAGCGCGTCGACGAAGCGGTAGAGCCCGTACTCCGCGATGTCCGCCACCTTTTCGTACTGGTCGGCTCCATCGTAGGAGAAGTCGAAGGCGCACTCGCCGGCGAGCTTGCGGCCGGCGTGGCGCGACTCTCCTTCCCCGTAGCCCCACAAGGGATGCGACCAAGCGTACACGCAGTTGCCCGAGCTCGAGTCCGAGCTGGACAGCACGGCGCGGTAGAGCTTGCCATCGCTCTTCGATTGCGGCTCGAAGCGGAACACGAACGGGCGGCCATGCGGCTCGATCTTCGGCTCGTGGGGCCAGACGACATGCTTGTTCGAGTACACCGTCGAGACCACGTCTTCGATGCGCACCTGGTAGTCGTCGACGACCCTCCCGGTCTCGAGCTCCTGCAGGCGGAAGCGCAGCTTCGAATCGCGCGCTTCGGGCCAAGCCGACAGCAGGAACATGACCTGCTGCAATCCGTCGGAGCGCGCGCGGAAGGTCTGTTCGATCATCGCCCGCGGCACGATCTCGTGGCGGACCAGTCGCTGGCCCGCGGCCTTGCCGAAGCTCGCCAGGCCATTGTCGAGGAAGATCCAGTCCCACTTCGCCAGCACCCACTTGACGCCGAAGATCTGCAGCGAGCGCTTGGTGCCCTCGAGCATGGGGCGCCAGTTGTTCGAGTCGCCGAAGTGGTCGCGATAGAGGAAGTCGTAGTCGCGCACCCACATGCCATCGTAGTTCTGCGGGCTGTCGAGCCCGTACGCGAGGTTCGACGAAGGCGGGATCATGTCCTCGCCGAGGATGGCCAGTCGGTCCTTGCCGACGTGGCGCGAGAGTTCTTCGATGGCCGCGGTGCGCGGGAAGAAGTGGCGGTCTTCGCAGACCGGGTTGTAGCCGCGCCACAAGTCGCCCGTGGACATGTACGCGCCGACGGCCAGCAACGCGGCGAGGGAGCCGCGCGCGACGCGCGAGCGCACCACCAGCATGGTCGCCACGCAAGCGATGGCTCCGGCGAACAGCAGGCTCGCCTCGCGCAGGTGGGCTGGCACATGGGCGAGGAAGAGATGGTTGTTCGGCGTGGGGATGTGCGAGTGGGACTCGATCAGCCGATCGACGCCCAGCAGGCAGACGAACAAGGCCGCCGCGCCCCCGGCCACGATCAGCGCCGCGGAGCCGAACCTGCGCGGTCCCTCGGCACGCAGCAGCCTGTCGACCGCCAAGCCCGCCAAGCATGCGACGAAGAAGTTCCACAGGCCCTGGCTGCGGTTCATGGGCGCCATCTCGAGGCCCGGCAGGAGCCTGAAGAGGTCGTAGGCGCCGAACAGGTCGTAGGCGTAGAAGAGCCAGAGCGCGGCCGCCAGCGCGTGCGCGCGCGCCAGGCGATCCTTCCAAGCCAGCGCGCCACCTACCGCCGCCAGCAGCGTGCACACGCCGCCCATGCAAGCCATGTTGACCAGCTCGTAGTTGGGCGCGGGGATGTCGATCGAGATCTTGTAGGGACTGGCCGGGTTGCCCAGCGCGTCCGGGAACAGCATCAACGGCCACCACGACCAATCGAGCGGTGTCTGTCGATCCGAGCGCTGCTCGAGCACCCTGCTCTGCAGCAGGTACTCGAAGAAGGGCAGCAGTTGGAAGGCCGCCAGCACGATCGCGAAGCCCGCCGCGGCGAGGAGCTTGCCGCCGAGGAGCGAGACAGGCTTCCAGCCGCACTCGCGCACGAGGCTCGCGAGCCTCCATGTCGTGTAGGGCGCGATGAACAGGACGTTGAAGAAGAACGGCTCGGGATTCCCGGCGAGCAGCCCGGTCCACAGCGAGAGCGAGATGCCGAGCAAGGGCGGCGCGAGCCGCGGACGGGTTCCCGCGAGGCGCGCGGACCGGAAGCGCTGCACGGCCAGTTCGACGCACCACAAGGTCGCCGGCAGCGACACCATCGAGCCCACGTGCGGGAAGTACAGCAGCAGCACCGGGTGGCCGCCGTACATGAAGCCCGTTCCGCCCAGCAGCGCGCCCGCGAAGCCGAGTCCCGCGACGCGCAGGTACAGGTACGCGAAGAAGCCGATGAGGAAGAGCTTGAGGGCCGCCGACACGACGAGCGCGGCCTTGAACGAGAGGAAGTAGTAAGGCAGCGAGAAGGGCGAGAAGACCGCCGACTGGTAATTCGCCAGGTGCGGCGCGCCCGCGCCATTCGACGGGTTCCACAACGGCACGCGGCCGGCCGCGAACTCGTCGCGGTTCCACATCAGCCATGGCTCCATCTGCGTCACCGCGTCGGACATCAGCTGGTTGCCCGCCGGATGCCCCGGATCGATGCGCGTGAGGCTGAAGGCCTGCGTCAAGTCCGCGGGCGCGTAGTGGACTTCGTCCCAGCGCAGCAGCGGATCGCGCAGGAACATCGCCAGCGTGGCGAGGATCGCCAAGGCCGCCGCCAGCGTCTGGCGCCAGGACGAGGGCGAGGCCGAGAAGCCGCCGCTCATCGCCGCTCCTCCAGCAGATGCAGCGCCTCGGAGGCCGCGTGCAGTCCGATCAGGTCGTGTCCGCAGGCGTTGAGGTCCTCGTCGTCGTCGAACAGCGCGCGCGGATCCCCGGCCGTCGAGATCGCCGCGCGGCCATCGAGCAGGCGTGTCGAGCTTGTCGCCGCCACGGCGGCGAGGATCTCCGAGTAGCGGTCCCTGATTGAAGCGTCGCTCGAGCCGCTGGCGCTCGGCAGGACGATGAACATCGGTTGCACGCCCATGGCGCGTGCTTCACGGGCGATCGCGAGCGCGGCGGCTTCGTACTCGTCGGGCATCACGCGTCGCTCGCCACCCCACTCGACCTGCCGCCACCTTTGCAGGTAGCGCCGGCCGACGAACCACGCGTAGCGACCCTCCCAATACGCTTCGTCGAAGCCGGCGGAGGCCACCCAGCGCAGCGCGTGGCAGACGCGCAGGCTGTCCTTCAGCGCGAGCGCGTCCCAGTCCGCCAGGAGATCGGGGTTCGCGCGCACCGCTTCCATGCGTTCCTCGTCGGACAGCTCCATCGGCGCCGGGCGGCACGAGTTCGCCATGGAGTACGCGGCCACCACGACATCGGGCTTCCAGCGCGGCCCCAGTTGGCGCAGCCGCTCGAGCCCCTGGCGCAGCGAGTGGTGCGGCACGGCCGCGTTGACGATCTCGGCGGCGACGCCGTGCGAGGCGAGTTGCTCCCGCATGCGCTCGGGCCAGCGCGCCGTCGGCTCGACGCCCGGCGCCAAGGTGCTGTCGCTGCCGAGCACGAGGATGCGCCACACGCCGGGCGTGCGCTCGATCGCCGGCACGGGGCCCACGAGGCCATCGCGACCGTGCGTCTCGCCCGGCCAGCCCGCTGGCGAGCCTTCGATCGGCAACCACAGGCAAGCGCGATCGAACTTCAGGTTGCTCGTGCCGGAGCGGATGCGCGCGTCCTCCGTCGCGTCGAGCACGATGAAGCGCAACTCCTCGCAGGGCCACGCGAAGCCGATGCCGCGCAAGGTCCACTCCGCGGCCAGCAACAGCACCGCCCCCAGCGCTGCGGCGCGCAGCACGCGAACTTTCGTGGAGAGGGGAGTGTGGGGAGACAACGGAATCATGCCCTTGCCGATCCGCAAGGCATCGACCTGGCTTGCCTAGAGGACACGCCCAAGGCGCTGCGAGTCAAGGCGATGCGATGCCTGCAATCTGCGTTCTCCAGGCCTGCGCGGTCAGGATGCGCTCATGTCCGCGTGGCTTGGCTCGCGCGGGATGCAAGCCTGGAGCTCATTCAAGTCCCGCAACCAGCTACTAGAGAGGTCTTTGGCAATGCCTGAGATAGAATAACGCATTTAGTTGTTGCGCGAAAATTCGATGTTATGTCTTTTACTTAAAGGTATTTACGCCTGTTGGCAGGCGCCTTGGTGTGCTCTTCTCGCCGAGGCGGTGTTCCTTGATTGGTCTGGACCAGTTCAAGCCTGCCAGCAGACCGCGGATGAGCGCACAATTGGGCGGCTAGCCGTTTTCCCCGACTCACTCCACGCCTTGCGCACCCTCCTCTCTTCGCATCTGGTGCTCGCGACCGTCCTTGGCGGTTGCGCGTCCACGCACGACCAAGCTTCCGCTCCCATGGATCGACACAGCCACTCGCGTCCCGACCAGGTCGTCGTGCGCCATCTGGACATGGACCTGCGCCTGGACTTCGACCGACGCGAGGTGCGTGGAGTCGCGCGGCTCGATCTCGAGCGCAAGGACCCCGCCGCGCCCCTCGTGCTCGACGCGCAAGGCTTGGGCATCGAGGCCGTGGCCGGACTCGACGGCGCGCCGCGCTCGTTCCGGTTGGAGCCCGAGCACGACGGACTCGGCGGGGCGCTGGTCATCGAGCTCGAGCGCGGCGACGCTGCCGTGCGCGTGGCTTGGCGCACCACCGAGCACGCCGACGCGTTGCAGTGGCTCGAGGCGGAGCAGACCGGCGACGGCGTCGCGCCGTTCCTCTACACGCAAGGTCAAGCAGTCTTGACGCGCACCTGGATCCCGACGCAGGACTCGCCCGGCGTGCGCGCGACTTGGGAGGCGCGCGTGGAGGCTCCGCCGGGGGTCGAGGTCGTGATGAGCGCCGAGCGCCGTTGGCGCGATGCGGACGGGGCCTTCCGCTTCTCGCTCTCGCGTCCAGTGCCGGCCTACCTCGTGGCCCTGGCCGCCGGGCGCATCGAGTTCCGGCCCGTGTCCGAACGCGCGGGCGTGTGGGCCGAGCCGGGCATGCTGGCGCGCGCGCACGAGGAGTTCTCCGACATGGAGGCGATGGTCGCCGCGGCCGAGCGCCTGTTCGGCTCCTATCGCTGGGGACGCTACGACCTGATCGTGCTTCCTCCGAGCTTCCCCTTCGGAGGCATGGAAAACCCGTGCATGACCTTCGCCACCCCGACCGTCGTGGCCGGCGACAAGTCGTTGGTCTCCTTGGTGGCGCACGAGTTGGCGCACAGCTGGTCGGGCAACCTCGTC
>SXXH01000053.1 GCA_005789645.1 Planctomycetia bacterium | reverse complement strand
GGCAGGATGTGCAGCTCGTGCTCCGTCCATGGCTGGGCGCGTGCCGCCGGCGGCCGCGGAACCTCGGCCTCGAGCCCCTCCCGCGTGGCGGCATCGGCCACCGGGGCCGCCACGAGCGACGGCGGAGGCTGCGTTGGCGCAGACAACTCCGCGAGCCAGCGTTCGACGGTCGAGGCGTCGAGCACCGTCGCCGCTTCGTCGGACCACGATCCGTCGTGGGCCCTCCGCGGGCGCGGCGGATCGTAGGACTCCAAGCGCCAACCATCGCCCTGCGCGTAGCGCCATGTCCCGGCCAAGGCGCCTTCGCGCGCCGCGCCTTGCGCCATCACGCGACCATCGGAGTCGCAGGCCTGCACGAGTCCGTGCGCGCGATCGTCGACGAAGCTGGCGGCGAGTCGCGCGGAACCTCCGCCATGCCACCCGACCCACAGGCCTTGCTTGGTCCCGGAGGCCAGCGCGCCCGTCCGTCGCAACCAGCGGGCATCGACCTCCTCCGCGTGCGTGGTGGCTTGTCGGGCGCGCTCGACGACCAGCACGACTCCGTCCGCCGCTGGATAGGTCGTGCGCGTCCACGATCCGTCGCCTGCGCGAGCGAGCCAATCGCCGACCATGACGCCGCCTTGGTAGTGTCCAAACGCCTTGACGGCGCCCGAGGCGTCGTGGATGGTCCACGGGCCCGCTGGCGAGCCCAGGTGGTACCAGCCGCTTCGTTCGAGCGATCCGTCCACCCGCCAGAAGCTCCATGGCCCGTGTTCGAGGCCCTCGTGGCAGGTTCCGGACGAGGAACGCGAGCCATCGACGCGCCACGTGCTCCAGACGCCGGTCTTCATGCCGAGTTCGAAGGAGCCGCGCTGTTCGACGCTGCCGTCGGCGCGCCACCAGGTCCATTCACCGTGCTGCGCGTCGCCCTTGCACGGACCTTCGGCCTGCTTGGAACCATCGGGGTGCCGGTGGGTCCACACGCCTTCCTGCAAGCCGCCTCGCAACTGGCCGCTGGCGCGCATCGTCCCGTCCGGGCGTCGCAGTTCGCCCTGTTGGGCGCAGCCCGCCAACGCGCACGCCAGCAACAAGCCCATGCCGATCCGCATCACGACTCCTCCAAGACGAAGCTCGTGCAGCGCACGGCGCCTTGTTCGGTCCACGCGTGGAAGCGCACGGGATGGCCGGCGCCGACCAGGTGCGCGGGCGCGCGCTCGATGCGCGCCTTGCCTTGCGCGTCGGTCCACTCGAGCTGCGCGATCTCGTCGTCGAAGCGCAGGCAAAAGGACCATGGCGCCAGCGCAGGACGCTCCTCGAGCGGGAGGTCGACGGTCGAGCGCGACCATGCGCCGGCGTCGCTGCGAGCCAACGCGCACCAGGCGAGGCGCGCGATTCCGCCCTCGGGCGCGAGGCTCGCGGCGAGCACGCGCCCGTCGGCCCATTCCAGCGCCACGCCCACGGCGCGCGGCGGTGCTTCGCGCTCAGGCGCATCCAGCGCGATCGACAAGGGCTCGAGCACGCCGCGCACGCCGCTCGCGCGCGTCGACAAGGCCAACGGCTTCAGCGCCAAGCCTTCGCGGCACAAGCCCACCGCGCCGCTGGACTCCTCGTCGTCGCCGAAGGTGCCCGGGCCCAGCGTGCGCTCCCACCCGTCGAGGCGCTTGCCGAAGGGGAGGTCGGGCCCGCCATGCAGCTCGACGAGGCGAGCCGGACTCGCGGGGCCGAGCAAGCGCGCCGCGTCTGGACCCGCGAGCGCCTTGGCGGTCTCCGTCGCGGTTGCGCCTCGCGCAACCTCGTCGATGCCAGTTCGTCCTTCGCCGGCCAGCACGAACCAGGCTCCGCCAGCGAGCATCAAGCCCATGGTCGCCAGCGCGGGCGCCATCGGACGCTTGGCCCTCGGAGCCGACAGCGGCTTGGTGTCCGTCCTCGCGGCCGCGGTCGCGGTCCCCTCGGACCCGGCGGACTGGGTCGACCCGGCGGACTGGGCCAGCCAGTCGCGCAGGTCGCGTTCCAATTCGGCCGCGTCGGCATGGCGTTCGTCGCGCTTCTTGGCCAAGGCGCGCAGCACGATGCGCTCGAGCCGCGCATCGAGATCCGGCATGGACTCGCGCAGCGGCGCGGGCGGAACGGACAAGATGCGCTGGAACAGCTGCAGCGTCGTCGCCCCCTCGAAGGGCGGCTTGCCCGCGAGGCATTCGTACAAGGTCGCGCCGAGCGAGTACACATCGCAGCGCGCGTCGAGCTCCGCGCCGTCGATCTGCTCCGGCGCGGCGTAGGCGGGCGTGCCGCGGAACATGCCGGTCGCCGAGATGGTGGCGGAGCCCTCGGCCTGCGCCAAGCCGAAGTCGAGCAGCAGAGCGCGATCCTCGCGGTCGAGGCGGATGTTGCTCGGCTTGACGTCGCGGTGCAGCACGCCAGCGGCGTGGGCCGCGTGCAACGCCGAAGCCATCTCGATCCCGATGCGCGCGGCCCGGCGCGGGTCCATGCGCGAACCCTGCGCGGACAGCCGCGACAGTTCCTCGTCCAGCCCCGCGCCATCGACCAGCTCCATGGCGAGGTAGGCCAGGCCGCGCTCCTCGCCCGCATCGTGCACGGCCACGATGTGCGGGTGCTTGAGGCGCGCCACCGCCAGCGCTTCACGCTCGAAACGCGCGCGGGTCGTGGTCGAGTGGCGCAGTTCGGGCCGCACGAGCTTGAGCGCGACGCGGCGGCGCAGGAACTGGTGTTCGGCCAGGTAGACCATGCCCATGCCGCCTTCGCCGAGCGGCTCGACCAGCTTGTAGGGCCCCACCGACTCCAAGGCGGGCTGCGGCGGAGCGTCCCCGCCGCGCGCCACGCGCTGCATCTTCTCGAGCTTGGCCAGCAACTCGTCCGGGAAGTCCGGGTGCTCGTCGCGCAGCCCCGCGAGATCGACGCGTTCCCCGCGCAGCACCCTGTCGATGGCGCGATCGTAGAGCTCCTCGTGGGAGGGCGGAGGCGTGGGAAGGGAAGAGTCCACCGCAGGGAAGTCTAGCCTGCGATTCGAGCTCGCGAACCGGCCTCAGTACGTCGGTCGCGGTCGAGGCTTGCTCTCGACGATCGCTTCGATGCGTTCGACGACTTGGGGCGAAAGCTTGGGCAATACATCCAACGCGCCGAGGTTCTCGGCCAACTGCCGCGTGTTGGTGGCGCCGAGGATGACGGTGCTGACGCGCGGATTCAGCAGGCACCAGGCGATGGCGAGTTGGGCGACGCTGGCGCCGAGCTCCCGCGCCAGCAGGGCGAGTTCGCTCGTCATGGCGACCCTGCGGCGGCCTTCGGAGCTTTCCAGCTCGGCGCGCAGCCATTCCATGCCGGCGAGCGACATGCGCGAACCCTCCGGCACGCCGTCTTGGTACTTGCCTGCAAGGATGCCCGAGGCCAGCGGCGACCAGATCGTCGTGCCGAGGCCGATCGAGTCGTAGAGGCGCGCGTAGTCGCGCTCGACCTTCGTGCGTTCGAACAGGTTGTACTGCGGCTGCTCCATCGTCGGCGGCGCCAGGCCCAACTCGCGCGCGATGCCGTGCGCTTCGGCGATCTGGTCGGTCTCCCATTCCGAGGTGCCCCAGTGCAGCACCTTGCCCTGCTGCACCAATTCGCCCATGGCGCGCACGGTCTCTTCGAGCGGCGTCTCGTGGTCGGGTCGGTGGCAGAAGTACAAGTCGAGGTAGTCGACCTGCAAGCGCCTCAAGCCGTTGTCGCACGCATCGCGGATGTGCTTCTTCGAGAGGCCCTTCTGGGTCGGGAGCTTGCCGCCCCAGTAGACCTTGGTCGAGACGATGTAGCTGCTGCGCGGCCAGCCGAGTTGGCGCAGCGCCTCGCCCATCAGGCGCTCGGATTCGCCGGAGGCGTAGGCTTCGGCGTTGTCGTAGAAGTTGACGCCCGCCTCGTACGCCTGGTGCATGAGCGCCATCGACGTCGCGAGGTCGATCTGCTTGTGGAAGGTGACCCACGAGCCGAAGGACAGCTCGGAGACCTTGAGTCCGGACTTGCCCAGGCGGCGGTAGCGCATTTCGGCCATGGTTCGTTCCTTCAACTCCACGCGCACCACGGCGCGCACTCCAAGGATCGCGGCCCGGCGCGACGCGCGCTCGAGCGGCTCCACACGATCAGGTTGCGCCGTCGCCCGGAGCGGATGCGCTCCACGCGATGGCGATGTCGTCCAGCATGCACGACGGCGATGCCGGCCGCGTGCTCGATCTGGACTTCCTCTTCGGCGCGCACGGGCGTCTGGCGGTGCAGGTCGCAGCGCAAGCCCATCATCACGAGCTCCGCGCCGCGGAAATCGCCACCGAGGCAGATGTTGATGGTCGCTTCCGCGTCGTCGACATGGAAGCCGAGGTCCTCGTCGCCTCCGCGCGAGTAGTCGACGAGGTAGCTGTGGTGCGCGTCGAGCCCACGGGCGGCGAACTCGGGCAGCAACTGCTCGGCGAGGGGCGCGACCCGCGCATGCAGCGCATCGAGCAGGGTGCCGAAGCCCAGCGCCCGCAGGTCGATGGCGTGGTCGTGCATCGAGTTGGGCGGAGTCGCGCCGCGGTCGCCGAACTCTTGTCGCCGATCCACTTCGCGCAAGAGGCGCGCGCAAGCCTCGGGGGAAAGCAGCGCGAGTTGATGCACGCGCGGCAGGAGCTCGCGCGACGGCGCGGGTCCTCCGCGAGTCCAGGCGCGGAAGGACGGCGCGTAGTCGTCGTCGCCTAGCGGTGCGAGCTCGCTTGCCTGGTCCATCGGCGGAGATTGTCGACGACGGCACCGCGTCGCGCCACAAGCGCGCCGCCACTCGGCGCGGAACGCTGGCGGAGCCACGCCGACCATGCAGGGGGGTGGGACACTGGTTGTCCGGACTCCCGCGGCGCCTCCAGGCGCGCTACCCTCGCTGCGCCATGGGCTTCCACTACCGTCGCTCGATCAACATCGGGCCGTTCCGCGTCAACATCGGCAGCCGCGGCGTCGGCTACTCGGTGGGCGGCCGCGGCTTTCGCGTGGGTCGCAGCGCCTCGGGGCGCCGCTACACGAGCTTTGGCCTCCCAGGCACTGGTCTCGGCCATCGCGGCAGCTGCGCGCTGTTCGTCGCCGCGTTGTCCGGCGCGGCCGTGGTCGCCACGCATGCCATCAAGGAGTTCTTCGCATGAACCTCGTCTGGAAGCGCACGCTGCGCACCGCCAACTCGGAACGTTTCCTCGCGACGAGCGACGGCAAGGACCTCGCGGCCGTCGATCTGCACCATCTGGCGGATGGAACCGTCGCGGGCACGGTGGTGGTGCTGGAGGACTCGGAGATCGACGAACGCCAGGTGCCAGCGCTGCTGCGTCGGCTCGACGAGGACTTGTTGCCGGGCGTGGACGAGCGCGAAGGCTCGCTCGTCTACACGGTCGTGGTCGGACGCGTCCTGGGCAACTGGGAGTCGGTGCCGGACCAGGCGCCTTGAGCGATCCGAACGCTGCCTCTGCGCGCGCGCACTCCGCTCAGACGAGCGGAGTGCGTCCGGGCACGGCCACCTCGACGGCGGGCAGCGGGCCGAACTCGTACTTGGCCGGCGCGAGATCCAGCTTGCTCTCCAGCGCCTGCTTCCACGAGACCTGCTGGCCTGTGTAGGCGCTCATGCGGCCCATGATGGCCGTCAGCGTCGACTCGGCGATGCGGCGAGCCTCGTTGATGGGCTTGCCCGACTCGATGGAGGCGACGAGGTGCTTGTGCTCCTCGACATAGGGGTTCGGATTCTCGCCCTCGTGCACCCAGCTCGTGCCGTCGCGCAGGACGATGCGCGCCGAACCAGAGGAGGAGTGCAGGACGCCCTTGGTGCCGACCACGACCTCGTCGACGCGCGAGGCGCAGCCGTCGATCTGGCGGCAGAAGCTCATGGCGCTGGCGCCGTTCTTGTATTCGTACTCGACGGCGAAGTGGTCGTAGATGTGGCCGTATTCCGAGCCGCGGCGCACTTCGCGCCCGCCAAGCCCCGTGGCGCGCACGGGCGGTCCGCCCATCGCCCAGTTCACCACATCCAGGTTGTGGACGTGCTGTTCGACGATGTGGTCGCCCGACAGCCAGGTGAAGTACAGCCAGTTGCGCACCTGCCACTCCATGTCGCTCATGCCGGCTCCGCGCTGCTTGACCCACAAGCCGCCCTGGTTCCAATAACACCGGGCGGACACGACTTCGCCGATCATGCCGTCCTGCACGCGCTTCATGGCCTCGAGGTAGCACTGCTCGTGGCGGCGCTGCGTGCCGGCGACGATGGACAGTCCTTGGCGCTCGGCCTCCTCCGCCGAGGCGATGACGGAGCGCACGCCCGCGGGATCGGTGGCCACGGGCTTCTCCATGAACACGTGCTTGCCGGCCTTGACGGCGGCCGCCAGGTGCATCGGTCGGAAGAACGGCGCGGTGGCGAGGATGACGATGTCGACGCCCGAGTCGACCACCTTCTGGTGCGCGTCGAAGCCCACGTGCACCTTGTCGTCGCGCACGGCGGCGCGCTCGCCGTGGCCGGCCAGGGCCTTGCGGCAGGACTGCACGCGGTCGGCGAACAAGTCGCCCAGCGAGTGGATGCGCACGCGCGGCGAGGCGGCGAGCGCGTCGGCCGCGGCGCCGGTGCCTCGTCCGCCACAGCCGATGACGCCCACCTTCAGCGGCGCGCGTCCATCTTGCGCCGTCGATGGGCGCGACAGGATGGCGAAGGAGCCGGCGGCGGCCGCCGCTTGCAGGAACACGCGGCGCGAGGCGCCAGTGGATTCGGATGCGCGCATCTTGGTGGGGGGGCGGCGCGGGTCGTGCGCGCCGCAGGGCCCCAAGATACGCGCTGGTCGCTCCGGTGGGAAGGGATGTCGGCGCCGAAGCGGTTCGCGCGCGCGGTTGCGTCAAAAAAAATTGACAGGGCGCCGGATGGCGCCGCGCCCCTCAGGGCTTCGGTTCCCGGTGCGACAAGGCGCCGCAGTCGCGCAGCCCCGCGAGCACAGCGTCGCGCGAAGCCGGTCGGCAGACGAGGAACTCGTCGACCTTGGGTTCGGGCGAGTTGTAGCGCAGAGGCGTCCCGTCCAGGCGCGTGACATTCCAGCCCAGTCCGCGCGCCACGCATTCCGGCGCGCAGGTGTCCCATTCCTTGAGGCCCTTGCGATGGGCGTAGAGATCGGCCTCGCCCAACATGAGCAGCGCCACCTTGGCGCCCACGCTGCCGCAACGGACCTCGACCGCGCCCATGCGCCCGGCGAAGGCGGGCATCCAACTTGGCGTGTGGCTGCGCGAGACGGCCACGCGCAGCGGCGATGACTCCGGCGTCGAACCATGGATCGTGGCGCCGCCATCGAGCCTGCCGCCTTCGACCACGCCGCCAGCCTGAGTCCCGCTCGCGCAGACGCCCCACAGCACGCGGCCTTGTGCGGGCAAGGCCACCGCGCCCAGGGCGCAGGCGCCATCGACGACCAGCGCCACATGGACGGCCCAGTCTTCGCGCAGTTGGCTGTATTCGCGCGTGCCGTCCAGCGGATCGACGATCCACACGCGGCGCTTGGCAAGACGGTAGGTAGTGTCGGCCGTCTCCTCGGACAGGATGCCGTCGTCTGGACGCGCTCCGCGGATCAAGCCTTGCAGGTAGCCGTCGGCGGCCTGGTCGCCGACATCGGCGAGCATGTCGCCCTGCCAACGGTTCGAGGCGCGCAGGGCGAGCACGCGAGCCCCCGCCGCGCTCGCGGCTTCGATGGCGAAGTCGAGGTCGACACGCAGGGCCTCGGGCAGGTTGCTCGGCAGCATGCCCGCCATCATCCTCGCGCGTTGTGCCCGTGTCGAGCGCGAGGCTAGACTCGTGCGCGCCTGCGACCACGCACGACACCGCACCACCCGCGAAGGAACCCGCCATGACGCTCGCCACCGGCCAGATGGCCCCCGACTTCACCCTCAAGACCCAAGACGAGAAGGACTGGAAGCTCTC
>SXXH01000052.1 GCA_005789645.1 Planctomycetia bacterium | reverse complement strand
GGGCGTGACGGGCAGCGGCAAGACCGAGGTCTACCTGCGAGCCATCGAAGCGGCGCTGGCGCTGGGCCGCGGCGCCATCGCCATCGTGCCGGAGATCGCCCTCACTCCGCAGACGGTCGGTTGGTTCCGCTCGCGCTTCGGCGAGGTGGCGGTGCTCCACAGCGGCATGACCGAGGCGCAGCGGCGCGACATGTGGTTGCGCGTCAAGCAAGGCCGCGCGCGCGTCGTCGTCGGCGCGCGTTCGGCGGTGTTCGCGCCGGTGGCGGACCTAGGCGTGATCGTGGTCGACGAGGAGCACGAGCCTTCGTACAAGCAGGGCGAGACGCCGCGCTACCACGCGCGCGACGTGGCCGTGGTGCGCGCGCGCGATGCTGGCGCCGCCTGCATCCTCGGCAGCGCGACGCCGGCGCTGGAGACCTGGCACAACGCGCGCGAGGGCCGCTATGCGCTGCTCAAGTTGTCGACGCGGCCAGGCGGAGCCCAGTTGCCGCCGGTCGAGGTGGTGGACCTGCGCGCGGAACCGCGCGTCGACGGGCGACCAGCGCTGTTCTCGGCGAAGCTCGGCTTCCTGCTGAGGCAGACGCTCGCCAAGGCCGAGCAGTCCATCCTGTTCATCAATCGGCGCGGCTGGTCGCCGACACTTTGGTGCCAGGCTTGCGGCGAGACGCTGCGCTGCCGCCAGTGCGACAGCGCCTTGGTGCTGCATCGCCGCATCGGACGCGTGGTGTGCCACAGCTGCTGCGAGGAGATGGCGCCGCCTTCCGCCTGCCCGGCCTGCACGGCGCCGAAGCTGCGCATCTTCGGCGCGGGTGCCGAACGCGTGGAAGGCGAACTGCAGCTTCTCCTGCCCGAGGCGCGCGTGGCGCGCATGGACTCGGACACGATGGTGCGTCGCGAGGACTACGAGCGCGTGCTCGATCGCTTCGGTCGGCGCGAGATCGACGTGCTCGTGGGGACCCAGATGATCGCCAAGGGCCTGGACTTCCCGTTGGTGACCTTGGTGGGGGTGCTCGACGCGGATGCGGCATTGCACATGCCGGACTTCCGCGCGGCCGAGCGCACCTTCCAGCTGCTCGCGCAAGTCGCCGGCCGCGCGGGTCGCGGCGATCGTCCCGGGCGCATCCTGGTGCAGACCTCGATGCCCGAAGCGCCCGTCATTCGCGCCGCCGCGCGCCACGACTACGAAGGCTACGCCACCGCGGAATCCCTGCTCCGCGCGGAGCTGGGCTATCCGCCGCACGGCAAGCTCGTGCGCGTCGTGCTCGAGGACGAGGACGCGCAGGTCGCGCGCCAAGGCGCGACGGAGTGCTGCGCGGCGCTCGTGCGCGCCGCCGCGGGCGAACGCGGCCTCGTGGTGCTCGGGCCCAACGAAGCACCGATCGCGCTGGTGCGCGGCCGCCACCGCCAGCACCTCCTCGTCAAGGCGCGCGGCGCGGGCGAAGGGCTCCCCCGCATCCGCCTCGCGCTGCGCCAGTGGATCGCCGACCACGCGCGTCCTCGCGCGGTGGTCGACGTCGATCCGGTCTCGATGCTGTGACGCGGCGTGGCCGCGCCGCGCCTTCAGCGCGCCGCCACGGCCACCTTGCTGGCGACCATGTCGCGGAAGCGGTGGAACAAGTGCGCCGAGTCCAACGGCCCGGGCGCGGACTCGGGGTGGTATTGGACCGAGAACACCGGCGCCTTCTTGTGGCGCATGCCTTCGACCGTCATGTCGTTGAGATTGACGTGCGTCGTCTCGATGTCCGCGGGCATGCTGGAGGGATCGACCGCGTAGCTGTGGTTCTGCGAGGTGATCTCGACCTTGCCGGTCAGCATGTCGCGCACCGGGTGGTTCGCGCCGTGGTGGCCGAAGGGCATCTTGTGCGTCTTCGCGCCGAAGACGATCGACAGGATCTGGTGCCCGAGGCAGATGCCGAACATCGGCTTCCGGCCGACGAGCTTGTCGATCGCGGCGATCGCCGGCTTGACCGCGGCCGGGTCCCCCGGGCCGTTCGAGAGGAAGATCGCCTCGGGGTCCATGCCGAGGACTTCGTCGGCGCTGGTGCCCGCCGGCACGACCGTCACGTCGAAACCGCAGTGCACCAAGCTCTTCAAGATGTTGCGCTTGGCGCCGAAGTCGTAGGCGACCACGCGGATCTGCTTCTTGTGCGCGGCCGACTCGATCCAGTTGGGGTACGAGCGCTCGTAGGCCTCGCTCCAGGAGTAGGGCTCCTTGCAGGTCACGCCCACGGTGAGGTCGCGTCCGTCGGTCGCCGGCATGGCCTTGGCCTTGGCGACCAGCGCCGCGTGGTCGGACTCCTTGGTCGACACGACGACGCGCAGCGAGCCTTCCTCGCGCACGATGCGCGTCAAGCGGCGCGTGTCCACGCCCTCGATGGCGACGATGCCCTGCTTGGCCAGCCACTCGGGCAGGGAACTGGTCGCGCGCCGGTTGCTCGGGATGGTCGACATCTCGCGCAGGATGAAGGCCTCGGCCCAACCGCGCGCGCTTTCGGCGTCCTCCTCGGCCACGCCGTAGTTGCCCATCAGCGGGTAGGTCATGATCACCGCCTGTCCGGCGTAGGACGGATCCGTCAGGATCTCGTGGTAGCCGGTCATGGCGGTGTTGAAGACGAGGTCGCCACCGGCTTCGCCCGCCGCGCCGCAGGCGCGACCTTCCATCACGACGCCGTTCTCCAGCGCCAACCAAGCCTTGCGCTCGCTCATCTCGCCTCCTCGCGGACCGCGTGTCCATGCACGGTGCGCGCGATGCGCGCTGCCGCGCACCCTGCACCGTAGCCGTTGTCGATGTTCACCACCACGACGCCGCCCGCGCACGAGTTGAGCATGCCGAGCAGCGCCGCCAAGCCTTCGAACGAAGCTCCGTAGCCGACCGAGGTCGGCACGGCGATCACCGGACAGGCGACCAATCCGCCCACCACCGAGGGCAGGGCGCCTTCCATGCCGGCCACCACGACCAGCACTTCGGCGCGGCGCAGCCGTTCGAGGCGCGCCATCAGGCGGTGCAGTCCAGCCACGCCCACATCGGCCACCAACTCGACCGCCGCGCCACCGTGGCGCGCGGCGAGCAGGCACTCTTCGGCGACCGGCAGGTCGGAGGTGCCGGCGCACGCGACGACCACATCGCCGCGGCCTTGCGGCGCGTCGGGCGAACTCCACGACACGCAGCGCGCGCGTTCGTGGTGCGTCGCCCCGGGGATGGCGGCGAGCACCTCGGCCGCGGTGGCGGGATCGACGCGCGTCACGAGCAACCGCGGACTGCGCGCCACGATCGACCGCGCGATCTCGACGACTTGCCGAGCAGTCTTGCCGGCCGCGTAGATCACCTCGGACTCCCCGCAGCGCGCTTCGCGCTGGTGGTCGACATGCGCGTGGCCCAAGGCCTCGAAGGCGGGATTGGCGACCGAAAGCTCCGCCATGCGCCGCGCGCCCTCGTCGATCCCGAGGCGGCGGTCGCGCACCGCCTCGAGCAGCTCCTTCATGCCGTCCAAGTCGGGCGCGGATTCTAGCGTGCGTCGCCCTCGGACACGAATCCCGCCCGTCGCGCGGCGCGCGCCCTCAGCTCGCCTGCGCGTCCAGCCCGAGTCCCGCCACGCGCCCGGCGAGGAACAGCGGTGCTCCGTGACCAGCGATCATGGCCGCGTTGTCGGTGCAATAGCTCGGCGAGGGGAACAAGGCGCGCACGCCGCGGCGCGCCGCCTCGCGCGCCATCTGCTCGCGCAGTCGCCGGTTGCAGGCGACGCCGCCCGCGACCAGCACGGTGTCGAGCGCCTCGCGCCGCGCGGCCTCGAGCGTCTGCTCGACCAGCACGTCGCACACCGCTTGCTCGAAGCTCGCCGCAAGACCGGCGCGATCCGGGATCTCCTCCGGCAGCGGCAGCGGTCCGCCTTGGCTCTTGCCGCGCACCTTGTACAAGACGGCGGTCTTGATGCCGCTGAACGAGAAGCCGAGCGATCCGTCCTTGTTCCGGTGGCGCGGGAAGTCGTGCGCGCGTGGATCGCCTTGGGCAGCCAGCTTCGACACGGACGGACCGCCCGGGTACGACAAGCCCAAGATGTGCGCCACCTTGTCGAAGGCTTCACCCGCGGCGTCGTCCTTGGTGCGCGCCAGCTCGACGAAAGCGAGCGGGGAGTCGCAACGATAGATCGACGAATGCCCGCCGGACACGACCAGCGCGATACATGGCCAGCTCGGGGCCTCGTGCTCCATCGTCGCGGCCCAGATGTGCGCCTCGATGTGGTGCACGGGCACGAGCGGCTTCTCATGGACCCAGGCCCAGCTCTTGGCGGCGGACAAGCCCACGAGCAACGAGCCGATCAAGCCCGGCCGCGTCGTCACGGCCACGGCGTCGATGTCCTCTGGCGCCACGCGCGCCTCGTGGAGCGCCGCGTCCATCACCGGCAGGATCTTCTGCAGGTGCGAGCGGCCAGCCAGCTCCGGGATCACGCCGCCATGGCGCGCGTGCATCTCCGCTTGGCTGTGGACCACCGAAGAGAGGATGTGCCGACCACCGCGCACGACGGCCGCGGCGGTTTCGTCGCACGAGCTCTCGATGCCGAGGATCAACGGCGCGCGCGTGGCGTCGGGCGTTCCTCGCTTCGTGTGGACCAGCATGCACGCAGAGGATCGTCCGCCGCGGCGCGGGGGGCAAGTGCGCG
Organism: Planctomycetia bacterium; assembly: GCA_005789645.1. Taxonomy (GTDB): domain Bacteria; phylum Planctomycetota; class UBA1135; order UBA1135; genus SXXH01. Next base: position 1,804 of record SXXH01000052.1, on the reverse strand, counting down.
CGAGCGTTCCCAGCGTTCCCTGCGTCCGCGGGAGTCGCGCTGCGCCCTGCGTCGTGGGTGTCCTGCGTCGCGGGTGTCCTCCACGGGAGCCAAAGTCCGCCCAATGGAGACTGGCCACCGTCGCGGGCATCGGCTACAAGGCGATTTCGGCCAAGGAGTTGCGGTTGTCATTCGGCGCCGTCTTTGGCTGGCACGGCTTCTGCACCACCCGTAGGCGATCCGACTCCGCGCACGCACAGTGCGCCCGACCCCGAAGGCCTCCCATGCACAAGTTCGTCCTCTGCATCGTCGTGCTCGGTTGCGTCGCCATCGCCTACGGACAGGAGAGCGGCCCGGGTGCGCGCCTCGGCGCCAAGACGGAGCCTGCCGCGCCACGGCAAGCCGACAAGCCCGCCACCACTGCCAGCACCGCCACGCTGGATCGCGCGCGCCGCATCTTCCAGGCGGCCGACAGGAACAACGACTCGCGCATCGAACTGGCCGAGTTGGAGGCGGGTCGCTTGCGCGTGCCGGCCGACGAGTTCCGCCAGCGCGACCTCGACGCCAACGGTGCTTGGAATCGCGACGAGTTCACGCTGTGGTACCGCGGGTTGCTGATCAAGAGCGGCCAGAAGCCGGGCGGCGACCTCGAAGCCGAGGCCACGCGCCTGCTGGCGCAGCAGCGCGCCAAGGTCGCGCCGGTCGCGGCGGCCGAGCCGCAGGACCCAGCCGTCGTCGAGCTCGAGGCGCGCTTGCAGCGCGCCTTGGACCACTTGGAAAAGCAGGCCTTGGCGCGCCAAGCGACGCGCGACGACTTCGGGGCCGTACGGCAAGCTTGGGAGGCGCGCCTCGCGGCGGCCCAGCCGGCCGGCGACGAAGGTGCGCAAGCCACGCTGCGCCAGAAGGTCGGTCGCGCGCTCGAGGATCTCGAGCGGCGCGCTCGCGATGGGCAGGCGACGCGCGAAGAGTACGCGCAGCTGCGTCAAGCACTCTTGACGCGTGCCCGCGCCGCCGGGGCGCCCGCCGCGCCGGTGGCCGAGGGCGAGACGAGCCTCGAGGCGCGCTTCGCGCAGGCGCTCGACGAGCTCGAGCTGAAGGCGCTGGCTCGCCAAGCGACGCGCGAGCAGTTCGGCGCGGTGCGGGAGATGCTGGCGGCCCGCGCGCGTCGCACGGCCAAGGCCGAGGGCCTAGAAGACGGCGCCGCGACGCAGCTGCAGCAGGACTACGAGCGCGCCTTGGCGCGCCTCGAGGAGCGGGCACTCGCCGGCCAAGTGACGCGCGCCGAGTTCACCGAGTTGCGCGCCACGCTGGTGACTCGCGCCCGTCGCGCAGCCAATGCCCCGGCTGTCGGCTCGGTCCCCAGCGCCGCGCAGCCGATCGCAGGCCAAGGACGCGTCGCCGGCGAGGCGCCTGCGCCGGTGCCCGCACCCGCCGGGTCGAGCCCCCGCGCGCCTGACATCGCTCCGACCGACATCGCTCCGACCGACGCTGCTCCGACCGACGCTGCTCCGACCGACGCTGCTCCGGCCGCCAGAGGTGCAGGGCAAGGCAGGCGTGCCAAGTCGGCGGAGAAGGTCGAGCCGGCGCCGGCTCCCGAAGCCACCCCGGATGGCGCGACAGGAGGCGGTGCGCCGCGTCCGGCGCCAGCTGGCCGACCCACGCCCCAGCCGACGCCGGCCGGCGCACGAGGCGGTTGAGAATCGCGACTCCAGCGACCGGCGCCTGCGACAACTCGCGCGCCGCGTCCAACCGCGAGGCCCGAGCCACGGCGCCAATTATTGCCGCGGCCCTCGGCGCTTCGAAGCGTCGAGGGCCGCGTTCGTTC
>SXXH01000051.1 GCA_005789645.1 Planctomycetia bacterium | reverse complement strand
TTCTTCGACATCCCGGTCGACCACCTCTACGCCAAGCCGCCGCTGCTCGAGGCCGTGCGCCGCGTGGGCCTCGAGCATCCGATGGTCGTCAGCCCCGACGTGGGCGGCATCAAGATGGCGCGCGCCTACGCCAAGTCGCTCGACAACGCCGACCTCGCCATCGTCGACAAGCGCCGCATCAGCGGTTCGCAGATCGCGGTCGAGCACGTCATCGGCGAAGTCGAGGGTCGCAACGTCCTGATCGTCGACGACATGATCTCCACCGGCGGATCGATCTCGGAGGCCGCGCGCATCGTGCGCGACCACGGGGCGAAGACGATCTGCATCGCCGCCACGCACGGAGTCTTGTGCGGGCCGGCCGTCGAGCGCCTCGAGGCTGCTCCGGTCGACAAGGTCCTGATCACCGACTCGGTGCCGCAGAAGCAGAACCTGCCTGCGAAGATCGAGATCGTGACGGTGGCGCCGCTGCTCGCGCGCGCCATCGCCAACATCCACCGCAACGAATCGGTGAGCTCCCTCTTCCTGGAACCCTGAGACCAAGCAGAAAGGCAGACGCCCGATCGGTCCGCTCGAGGGACGGACGACAGAACCATCCGGGCGAGGACGACATCATGAGCAAGGAAATCGCATCCCTGAAGGCCGAAACGCGCGCCAAGGTCGGCACGCGCCACGCGCGCAACCTGCGCGCCAACGGCAAGATCCCCTGCGCGTTGGGTGCAGTCGGCCAGGAAGTCCACGCCGACATCTCGATCGACGAGCACGAGTTCCTCTCGGCCCGTCGCCGACACGCCCACCTCTACGAGCTCGACTGCGGCGGCGCGAAGAGCCTCGCCGTCGTGCGCGAGCTGTCGTGGGACGTCTTCGGCGAGAAGATCATCCACGTCGATTTCAAGCGCGTGCAGCGCGATGTCGTCACCGAGTCGGAAGTCGAACTCGTGTTCGTCGGCCAGCCCAAGGGCGGCATCCTGAACCACATCATGACGACCGTCACGGTGCGTTGCTTGCCGCTCGACATCCCCGACAGCATCGAAGTGCCGGTCGCCAGCCTCGAGCTCGGCGGCGCGGTGCTCGGCAAGGACCTCAAGGCGCAGAAGGGCGTCGAGATCCTGGTTGGGGCCGAGCAGAAGATCGCCGTCGTCGTGGGCGCCGTCGAGGAGAAGGCTGCCGCGCCGGCAACCGACGCCGCTGCGCCGGCCGCCGAGGCCAAGCCCGGCGCTTGATTCGATGCAGCCGCCTCCAGCTGTGGTCGTCGCGGCGTGACGACGGGGACGGAGGCGGCCGCAAGTCCTGCTTTGGCATGCAATTGCGCGCGGTTCTTGCGGGGTTTGCTCCCCGCCGGGCCGCGCGCTCGCTATGATCTTCCCCCCTTCGTGCCGGATGGCACAGCTTTGGGAAGGCGAACGGAGGCAGGCGTGGTGATCGAGCGCATCGTGGTCGGACTGGGCAATCCCGGTCCCGAGTACGACTGGACTCGGCACAACGTCGGCTTCCAGGTGCTCGACCAGCTGGCCACGCGGTGCGGAGCGATCTTTGCGAGCGCGTCCCGACTGGAAGGGTACGCCGGGAAGAAGTGCTTCGAGTGGTGCCTGCGCAAGCATGCGTTGCTCGCCAAGCCGACGACCTGGATGAACCTCTCCGGCGAGGCCGTCTCCGCCTTGCTGCGGCATGGCGGCTTGTCGAGCGAGTCGGTCATGGTCGTCTACGACGACTTCGACCTCGACCTCGGGAAGCTGCGCATCCGCGCGCACGGCGGACCCGGCACGCACAACGGCATGCGCTCCATCGTCACTGGACTGGGGACCGACCGCTTCCCGCGCTTGCGCGTGGGGATCGGGCCGCCCCCGACCGACGCGGCGCGCCATGTGCTCGCGCGGTTCTCCGAGCGCGAACGCGCGGAGGTGGAGATCTCGATCGTGGAAGCGAGCGAGGCCATCGAAGCGTGGCTCGACGGAGAGCCGCTGGAGCGCGTCATGACGCGGTTCCACAGCCGCTGGAACTGAGGAAGCTTCGCGTGAAGCCTCCGCACCGGCCCCAAAGGAGAAGAAGGACCTGATGAAGACCAAGACCTACGAAACGATGGTGCTCCTGGACAACGCCTTGGTGCGGGAGGACTGGAAGAAGGCCAAGGCGGCCGTGACGGACACGCTGGCGAAGCATGGCGCGACCGTCCTCACCTGCCGGCGCTTCGACGAGAAGAAGCTGGCCTACCCGGTGAAGGGCCGGAACCGCGGCACCTTCGTGATGTGCTACTTCACGCTCGAGAAGGAGACGATGGCGGACATCCGCCGCGACTGGGAGCTGAGCGAGAAGGTGCTGCGCAGCCTGATCCTGCGCGTCGAGGAGGTGCCCGCCAAGGAGCACGAGCTCGCCGCCGCCGAGGACAGCGCGGACTTCGTGGTGCCGGCGCCGCCGCCGGACGACATGGTCGAGGAGGAGCCGGTCGCCGAGGCGGCCCCCGCCGATGAGATCATGGTGCCCGACCTCAACGACATCGACATGCCCGCCAAGGGCTGATCAAGGGAGCCCTACCACATGGCACAACAACGCCGCGCACCGACGCCGCCCATCACGGGCAAGTACTGCGAAGACCACATGCCCGACTACAAGGATGTCGAGCATCTGAAGAAGTTCCTTTCGGCCCACGGGCAGATCGTGTCGCGCAAGCGCTCGGGATACTGCACGCAGTGCCAAAAGGCCCTCAAGCTGGCCATCAAGCGCGCCCGCCACATGGCGCTCCTGCCCTTCGTGGGCTGACAGGAAAGGAGACAAGCACCATGGCACGAAACGTCGAAGTGCTCCTGAGGGAGTCGGTCGCGAACGTCGGCAAGGTCGGGGACATCGTCAAGGTGTCCTCGGGCTACGCCCGCAACTTCCTCCTGCCGCGCAAGCTCGCGGTGGAGGCCAACGAAGACAACAAGCGCGTGATGGCTCGCCGTCGCGCGCGCCTCGACGCCGAGGAGGCGGCCCGCACGGCCGACCTCGCCGCGCGCGTCGCCGCCCTGCAGGGCGCTTCGGTCAAGACGATCGAGCGCGCCGACGAGGGTGGCCACCTGTATGGTTCGGTCAACGCCGGCCAGATCGCGGAGCTCCTGCAGAAGCAGGGCCGCAAGGTGGAGGAGAAGGACGTGCGTCTCGAGGCGCCGATCAAGTCCGTCGGCACCCACGCCGTGCGCATCCATGTCCACGGCGACATGGAAGCCACGATCCAGGTGGTCGTCGAGGCCGCGGCCTCCTGAGGAGGCCAAGCGTCGGGGCGTTGGTCCCCGAGATCGCAAGTGCGGGCCGTGGCGGATCATCCGCCGCGGCCCGCGCGCATGTCCGGCAATGGTCTGGTCGCCCTCGCGATTCGAGCGCGTGCTGCGTATCCTGCGCATCGCGCCATGACCAACCGCGTCCCCCCGCACAACCTCGATGCCGAGCGCGCCGTCCTGGCCGCCTTGCTGGCCGAGCCCGACCGCGTGCCGGAGGCGATGGAGAAGCTCTCGGCCGAGGACTGGTTCGACCAGCGGCACGCGGTCGTGTACGAGGCGCTGTGCGCGTTGTCGATGCGCGGGGTCGCCATCGACCTGGTGGCGTTGAACGAACAACTGGCGGCCGCCGGCAAGCAGGCCATGGTGGGCGGCATGGCGTTCCTCGCCGAGCTTTCGAGCCTGGTCTCGTCGGCGGCGCACCTGAGGCACAACTCGAAGATCGTGCAGGAGACCGCGCTGCTGCGCCGCCTGATCCGCGAGTCGGGCGAGATCATCTCCAAGGCCTACGAGACCCGGCCCGATGGCGAGGCGGTGCGCGAGCTCGTGTCCGAGTCGGAGTCGCGCATGTTCAAGGTCGGCGCCGGCGGCACGACCAGCGCCGTGGTCTCCGTCGGCAACGCCGTGGTCGAGGCCTTCAAGCGCATCGACTCGAGCACGCACCGCACCGGCTTGACCGGCCTGCCCAGCGGCTTCTACGACCTCGACGAGCTGCTGTGCGGGTTCAACGCCGGCGAGATGATCGTGGTCGCCGCGCGCCCCTCGATGGGCAAGACGGCCTTCATCCTCAACTGCATGGACCACGCCGCGGACCCCGAGCACGCCCCCGATTGGCTGGGGCGGCAGGCCAGCGTGCTGTTCTTCAGCCTCGAGATGGGCAACCAGTCGATCGTGCGACGCATGTTGTGCGCGCGCGCGCGCGTCGACGCCCACAAGTTGCGCACCGGCCGCGTGGTCGGAGAGGACTACTCCGAGCTGACCCGCGCGGCCGGCGAGCTCGGGCGCATGAAGCTCTTCATCGACGACACGCCGGGCATCACCGTGTCGACCATGCGCAGCCGCTCCAAGCGCGTGAAGAGCGAGCACGGGCTCGACATGATCGTCGTCGACTACCTGCAGTTGATGACGCATCCCAAGGCCGAGAGCCGCCAGCAGGAGATCAGCCAGATCTCGCGTTCGTTGAAGGAGCTGGCGCGCGAGCTCGAAGTGCCGGTGATCGCCTTGTCGCAGTTGTCGCGCGCCGTCGAATCGCGCGACAACAAGCGCCCTCAGTTGGCCGACCTGCGCGAGTCCGGTTCGATCGAGCAGG
>SXXH01000050.1 GCA_005789645.1 Planctomycetia bacterium | reverse complement strand
GCCGGACCTGCTCGCTTCGATCAACACGCGCGTGTTGTCGTGGTCGCTCGCGCGCCGTGCAGCCGCCCTGTCGCTGCTGGCGCTGGCCGCGCTCTCCATCGCGATCCCCGCTTCGCGCATGGAAGTGGCCTCCTTCGCGCAAGACCAAAGCCGCGCGCGCATCAACGTCTACGTGCAACTGGAGGACAACTTCACGCTGGCGCAGGCGGCCGACGAGATGCGGCGCTACGAGGACCTGTTGCAGGCGAAGAAGGCCGAGTGGGGCCACGCGCGCGTCTCCAACCGCTTCTCGCGCACCGGCGGGCGACTGTCGCTCTACTGGGACGCACCGCAAGGCGAGCAGCGCTTCGCCGCGGTCCAGCGCGAGCTGAAGGAGACCTTGCCCAGGCTCGCCGGGCACAAGGTGCGCTTCCTCGACGAGGCGACCGACACCAACGATCGCGAGTCGGTCGTCTTCCGCCTGCTCGGCCCCGACTCGGAGACCCTGCAAGACTTCGGCGTGCGGGTTGCGCGCGAGCTCGAAGGACTGCCGGGAGTGTCCGAAGTGCGCACGCCGCTCTCCGACGCGCCGCCGCAAGTGCAGGTGCGGGTCGACTCGGAGCTCGCCAATCGGCTGGGCGTCACCCCGCAAGGCGCGTTGCAGACGATCTCGTGGTCGCTGCGCGGCTTCCTGCTGCCGCGCTACCAGGAAGAAGGCCGCGAGACGCCGCTCCTGGTCGAGTACGACTCCGAGCAGGCCGCGGGCCTCGCCACGCTGCGCGAACTGAAGGTCCAGCAGCGCTCGGCGCCCGTGCCGCTGGCGGCCATCGGCAGCTTCGAGTTCGGCTCCGCGCCGCGCAGCATCGCCCGCACGGATGGACGCGCGAGCTTCGACATGGTGGCGCGCGTCGCCGATCCGGCTCGACGCAACGAAGTCTCCCAAGCCGGCCGCGCGCTGGTCGAAGGGCTGGACTTGCCGCGCGGCTACGAACTGGCGCGGGCCGAGCTCGCCGACGAGCGCGCCGCGGAGGAGCTCGCCGACCTGCGCGCGGCGCTGCTCTTGTCCATCGTGCTCGTCTTCCTCCTGATGGGCATCCTGTTCGAGAGCGTGCTGCTGCCGCTGTCGGTGCTGGCCACGATCCCCTTCGCCGTGGTCGGCGCCTATTGGTCGCTGTACCTGACGGGCACGCGGATGGACTCGGTCGGCTGGATCGGGATCATCATCCTCGTGGGCGTCGTGGTGAACAACGGCATCGTGCTGGTCGACAACATCGCACGCTTGCGTTCGGAGGGCTTCGAGCGCACGCGCGCCATCCTCGAAGGCACCGCGATGCGCGTGCGGCCGGTGCTGATGACGGCCCTCACCTCGGTCATCGGGCTGGTGCCGTTGGCGACCACCGAGCCGCAAGGCGAAAGCATCGACTATCGCGCGCTGGCCACCGCGGTGGCGGGTGGACTGGTCGTCTCCACCATCTTCACGCTCGTCGCCGTGCCGCTTTCCTCCGCCCTCGTCGACGATTGGGCGCGCGCGTTGCGCGCACGCTGCGCCTGGGCCCTGCGCCCCGCGCGCCCGGGAGCGAGCGCGATCCCGCCCGTGGCGCGGTGAGGCGCGCTTGCCGCGTCGCGCGCCCGGCGGCTAGACTCTGCACCCCGATCTTTGACGACCGAATCGGCGACCCACCATGCACCAGACGACTGCGAACAGCGAGGCGGACTTGCGCCGCCCCGGCACGCGTGCCGCGATCGTCGTGTCCACCTTCCACCACGAGCTGACGGGAGCCATGGCGGAGTCCGCGCGCCGCAAGCTGCTCGAATTCGGCGCCGACCCGGACGGCTGCCCGGTGCACCTCGTGCCCGGTTCGTTCGAGCTGCCCATCGTGGCGCGAGCGCTGGCGCGCGCCGGGCACGACTGCGTGCTGTGCTTCGGTCTCGTCGTCCAAGGCGAGACGACCCATGATCATTGGGTCGCACATGGCGCCGTCGAAGGCATCCTGCGCGCGAGCCTCGAGACGGACGTGCCCATCCACCTGGGCGTGCTGACCGTGCGCACCATCGACCAGGCGCGCGCGCGCGCGCTGCCGCGCGCACAAGGCGGCCAGGACAAGGGCGCGGAGGTCGCGCTGGCTGCGCTGCGCACGCTGCTCGTCCTCGACGCCATCCGCGCACGCCGCACATCCCCATGAAGCGCCGCACCCGTTCGCGCGAACTCGCGCTCCAGTTCCTGTACCAGCTCGACCTGCTGGGCGACGCGCACCACGCCGAGGCGCGTTCCTTCGTGGCCTCCGAGGAACTGGACGGCGAGACCGTGCGCTTCGCGCTGGCCTTGATCGAAGGTGTCCGCAGCCATCGATCCGAGCTCGACGCCGAGATCCAGTCGGTGGCGCAGAACTGGAACATCTCGCGCATGGCGGTGGTCGACCGCAACGTGCTGCGCCTCGCCGCCTACGAGCTGCTGCACTGCGGCGACATCCCGCCCAAGGTCGCGGTGAACGAGGCCATCGAGCTGGGCAAGCGCTATTCGACGCAGAACAGCGGCGCCTTCGTCAACGGCATCCTCGACAAGATCATGAACACCCGTCGGCCCGGCGCCGACGCGGCCACCGCACCGGCGACGCCCGCTCTCGACGAAGACCTGCCCGGAGAGAACCTGCCCGGAGAGAACCTGCCCGGAGAGAACCTGCCCGGGGCGGCGACCTTCTCCTCCGAAGACATGTAGGCGCGCGCGATGGGCCTCTTCGATCGACTCAAGGAGCGCCTCGCCAAGACGCGCGAGGCCATCTCCGACCGCATCACGGGGCTCTTCAAGGGTGGTCGCCCGATCGACGACGCCCTCCTGAAGGAACTCGAGGAGCTGCTCTGGACCAGCGACGTGGGTCCGCTCGCGTCCGAACTGTGCGCCGAGCTCGGTCGCCTGCACCGCCGCGGCGAGGTCAAGGGCGAGGACGATGTGCGCGGCGCCCTGCGCCGCATGCTGCTCGAACGCCTCGGTCCTGGCTCGGGCGAGATCGCGCTGTCCCAAAAGCCCACGGTGGTGCTCGTCGTGGGCGTCAACGGTTCGGGCAAGACGACTTCGATCGCCAAGCTCGCCCATCGCTTCCAGCAGCAAGGCAAGAAGGTGCTGCTCGGAGCGGGCGACACCTTCCGCGCCGCGGCCGCGGACCAGCTCGAGGTCTGGGCGCGCAGGAACGGCGCGGAGATCGTGCGCCAGCAGAAGGACGGCGCCGACCCCGCGGGCGTCGCATGGGACGCGGTGGAAGCCGGCATCGCGCGCGGCGCGGATGTCGTCATCATCGACACAGCCGGACGCTTGCACACCCAATCGAACCTGATGGACGAGTTGAGGAAGGTGCGCCGCGTGATCGAGAAGCGCCTGCCCGGCGCGCCGCACGAGACCTTGCTGGTGGTCGACGCCACCAACGGCCAGAATGCCATTCGCCAAGCGCAGCTCTTCAAGGAGTCGGTCGAGGTGACCGGACTCGTGC
>SXXH01000049.1 GCA_005789645.1 Planctomycetia bacterium | reverse complement strand
TTTGTAGGGCGCGAGCATCTCGACGAGGAGCCTGACTATGCAGGAGGGCGTGTAGAACTGGCCGCCGTTCTTGCCTTCGGCGCTAGCGAATTGAGTGAGGAAGTACTCGTAGACGCGGCCGAGGATGTCCTTGGCGCGGTTTTCGCGATCGCCGAGGCCGATGGTGCCGATCAGGTCGATCAGCTCGCCGAGGCGGTGCTTGTCGAGCGCGGGGCGAGCGTAGTCCTTGGGCAGGACGCCCTTGAGGCGAGCATTGTCGCGCTCGATCGCGACCATCGCATCGTCGACGAGCTTGCCGATGGTGGGCTGCTTGCCGTTGGCTTGGAGGTGGCTCCAGCGAGCGTCTTGCGGCACCCAGAAGATGTTCTCGGCGCGGTATTCGTCCGGGTCCTCGGGGTTCGCGCCAGCGTAGGTCCCCTTTCCAGCGAGCAGCTTGGCGCGGTGTTCCTCAAAGCTGTCCGAGATGTACTTGAGGAAGATGAGGCCGAGCACAACGTGCTTGTACTCGGCCGCGTCCATGTTGCTGCGCAGCTTGTCCGCCGCGGCCCAGAGCTTGGCTTCAAAGCCGAGGTTGGCGGTCGCGTCGGAGGAAGCTGTCGAGGCTATGGGCTTCTTGGGGCGGGGCATGACAGGAGGGAGGGTGCCAAACGGGGTGAATGGATCCCAGTGCTGTCAGGGTAGGCGGTTGTTGGCCCCGCTGAACGTGGATCGGACAAGGGGATGTCCGTGGGGGGGCACTGGGAAGAGAAGACAAGTGGTCACTGACCGCCCGTTACATCCCCCACCCCCACTTGCTATCCCTACCAAGGATGCTCGCCACCACCCTCCTCGCCCTCCTCCCCCTGCTCGGCATCCCCGCCGCCCAAGGCCCCGAGGACGGCATCCCGTCGCTGGTCCCCGCGGATGCGCGTGGCGTGCTGATCGACGGGGCGGTGGTGGCCTTCGACAAGGTGCCGGCGGCGGTGGGCAAGGCGGCCTTGGCGGCCATCGAGCAGGCGCGGCCGTGGTGCGAGCGGGCGGGGAAGGTGGCGGCGTTGGATGGCAAGGGGCGCTTTCTCCTAGTCGTCGATCCGAAGGACAAGCGGGCGCTGCGGCGCTACGAGGCGGCGGTGGAGACGGCGAATTGGTTCGACGCGCGCTTGCCGGCGCCTTCGCAGGCGGACGCGGCCAAGGAAGCGGATCTGGCCTGCGCCATCGTGCACATCGTGCGCGACGAGGGCGAGCAAGGGTTGCTGCTCGACCAGATCGTGGCCAAGCAGACGACGTTGAAGGAGTGGAGCAAGACGGCGCGCAAGAAGCCGGGGTTCGTCCTGTACGAGCCGCTGTTGATCGCGGTGCTGCTCAAGCCCAAGTCGGCCGTGCGCTGGAACGCGGAACACGACATGGCGAACCGCCTGGCGCAGTTGCTGGTGGAACGGCGCTTCGGGGCGCAGCCGGATTGGCTGTGCCTCGGGGTCGGTTGGTGCGCGGAATGGCGCATGGACGCGGAGATCCATTGCTTCCCCAACCGCATGGACGCCGTGCAGCGCGCCGAGCACGGCGCGTGGGGCAACGAGATCCGGCGCGAATGCGCCAAGCGCATGAAGCTCGGCGGCGTGTCGGAAGCCGAAGGCGACAAGCGCGAGCCGGCGCCGATCCTGTCGATCGAGCTGTCGGCCTGCCGGCGCGGCAAGTGGAACGGCGACGGCTCGCGGCGCGCGTTCGGCGTGACGTCGTGGTTCTTGGACCAGAAGCCGGACCTCGTGGCGGACTTGCTGCACGACCTGCGCCGGGCGCGCGAGGCGTTGGCGCGCGCGACGACGCCGCCGGTGCCGGACGACCTGGAGTTGCCCCCCGAGGAGATCGAGAAGGTGGTCGCGACGAGGTTCGGCGCGAACTGGCTCGTGGACGCGAGCAAGTGGATCGCCGAAGGGCGCATTCCGCAGTCGATGTCGGTGGCGAAGTAGGACGGGTGGTCGGCCGGTCACGACCAGCGATGCCGCGCGAGTGCATCGGGGGTCGCAAGGCACTCGCGGCGACCGGGCTTGACGGCGGCCGAGCGCGCTCGAGCCTACGCCACCTCGGCGCACGGGGCTCCACTCCATGTCGCGGTAGTTCTCGCCGTCGATCGCGACGTTGAGCTTGCCATCCATCCAGCCCAGCGCGTGCGTCTGCGCCGGGGCGGGCACCCAGGCGTCGCCCACCCGGCGCTCGACTTGGGTGAGGGTCAGGGTGTCCAGCGTGGCGATAAAGCGCGCACGCAGTTCGACACCCTGCAGCCGTGCTTCCAGCCGCCCGTCGTTCGCGAAGGCGAACTCGTCGCCACCTCCAACCCGCGTGAAGCGACGGCCGGAGAGGAAGCGCTGCAGCCCGTCGGTTCCTTGCGGAGCCAGGGCGCCGGGAGCGGGCGGCGCAGCGGTGAGCGTGGCCTCTTGGGCGTCGGTTGTCCGCGGTGCACCTTAGACGAAGCAAGCGGTCAAGGAGGCGACGGCGAGCGAGGCAAGCACGAGGAGGGCGGTGGGGTGCATGGCTGGTTCCAGTCGTGTGCGCCCAGCACCACGGGGACGGACGCTTTCTTGGCGGAATAGGGAGAATATCGGCCCAATCTGGACCTGCGCGGGCCAGGGCAGATGGCCACGCCCCCAAGGGTGCCGAATGGCGGCGATTGCGCGCCACGAAAAGCTCTGCCACATTCGTGGCGGGTCCTCGCCCATGTCCCATGTCGCCATCATCAACAAGGCCCTGGCCCACGTGCGGCCGCGCTTTCGGCTGGCGTATCGCGACGGGATCCACGGCGTCGGGCATTGGAGCCGGGTGTGGCACCACGGACGGCGCTTGGCGGTGGAGCTGGAGGTCAACCCGGCGGTCCTGGCGTGGTTCGCGTACCTGCACGACAGCCAGCGCTGGAACGACGGGCATGATCCGCGGCATGGCGATCGCGCGGCCGATTGCGCGACGCTCCTGCGGCGCGAAGGCGTGTTGAACGAGCTCGCGCCGCGCGAGTTCGAGCACTTGTGCGAGGCCATGCGCCTGCACAGCGACGGCCACGTCGAGGGCGAGCCGGCGATCCAGGCGTGCTGGGACGCGGATCGGCTCGACCTGGCGCGCGTGGGCATCCGGCCCCTGCCGGAACTCCTGTGCACGCCCGAGGCGCGGCTCGACGCGCGCATCGAGCGCGCGTCGCGCATGGCGCGGGCGGGAAGGCGCGCGCGCGGCGGCGGTCGTTAGCGAGCGCAAGCGTCGCCGCCTGCGGTCCGACCATCGTCCTGCACCGTCACGGCTGCAGTCCGAAGGCCGGCCCCACTGCCTGCCACGCGCTCAAGGCCAGCACCAACACGAGGGCCACGAACAACGGCGGCGCGAAGAGCGTCGTGCTCACGTTGCTCCAACCGATGGGCAGGCTTGGGAAGTAGTACTCCGGACGACGGCCGAAGAACCAACCGACGCGACCGGCGAGCCCCGAACAACGCACTTGGAGGGTGTGGAAGGCCCACACCGAGTACTCGGCGCGGTAGATCCGGCCACCGAGATGGGCGTGCGCCGACGCCGTCTCCGCATCGAAGCAACGGTCGGCTTCCGCGGCGGCACCTTGCAAGCGTTGGCGCAACGGCGAACGGAAGTCGCGCGCATGCAAGACCAAGGGCAAGCGAGCCCGGTCTTCCATCAAGGGTGCGCGCGCCAGGCACACCTCTTCCGCGCCATCGACCAGCGTGGTCAACGGCATGGGCGGATGCACGCTGGCGGCGCGCAGTTGCTTCCAATGCGTGATCAGGTACTGGTCGTGCTCCAAGCGTCCACCGCCCGCGCAACAAGCGCAGGTGCGCCGCACGCGACGCGTCCGTTGCACTTGGCGCGAAGCACTGCGCGCCTCGCCGGTGGAATAGTCGGTGTAGTTCTCGGTTTCGTAGTAGTGCTCGGTCTCCTCGACCCACCCCGAGCCACCGCACGGCGCACACACGCGCACCACGTTCCACTCCGCGCCGAGCAACAAGCTGTCCTCGCGATCGACATAGCCTTCGGGCGGGATGATCGGGAACAGCTCCTCGTCCCACATCGGCACCTCGCGGCCACCGAAGGGCAGGCTCGTGGGCCGGCCAGCCGAAAGCCCGACGCTGCGATCGACCGCCAGGTGGCGTTGCATGGCGATCGAACAACGCTCCTTGCGCAGGCTACCGACGCGCATGTAGCGGCCGAAGCGGCGCACGACGCAGGGATCCGACTCGGCGATGTTCGCAGCGCCTTGGGCCACGCGGCGCTCGATCTGCGCCAACTCGATCTCCGGCAAGGTGCAAGCAGGGTCGTCGAGCACCGCGGCCAAGAGGTCGCCTTGGTTCTGCAAGCGCTGGAGCGCGACCTCCTTGGCGGCTTCTTCGCGAGCGTGGCGCCGCGCCAAGACCAGATCGGCGCGCAGGCGCGCGATCCATGCCAAGCAAACGACGCTCAGCGTGCAGGCCAGGACGCGCGGATCGGGGAACACGGCCACGACTCCCAGCAGCAAGACGCAAGCGAGGGTCGCCAAGACCAATTGGGTGCGCGTGAACGACAACAGCAAGTAATGCCGATTGCGGCGCAAGACGATGCCGCCAAGCACCACGGTCAGGTACAGGAACGCTGGCACGAAGCCCTGCGCGGGCGCGAGCCAAGCGGCGCTCGTGATGCAAAGCTGCGCAGCTGCGCGCCAGGCGTGCCCCACGGGCTCGAGCGTGGTCCCCTGCCAGACCTGCGTGAACTCCAAGACCGGCGC
>SXXH01000005.1 GCA_005789645.1 Planctomycetia bacterium | reverse complement strand
TGCTCGAGGACGTCCTGCCGGTGAGTCGCACCGGCATGATGTTGATGGGCGAGAACGAGTCCGATCCGAGGCAGATGCGGGCCAAGCTGCAAGCGCGCATCGACGATCTCGACCGCGTGTGGTACGCGCAGTTCCTGGAGAACAGTCCCTCGACGCGCACCCTGTCGGGCCCGTTGCCCGGCGTCGTGGCGCGGCCGATCATCGGGGCGGCGAGCGGCGCGAGCGCGCCGCGCGTGGAGGCCTCCGCGCCCAAGGCGCTGGCCGTGCCGGCGCAGGCCCTGCCGGTGTCGGTGGCGAGCGAAGCTGGACCGGTTCGCGGCGCCGACTTGTCGTGGTGCGAGGTGCTCGAGCAAGGCGTCGACGCGAACATCGTCGTCGATCCGGCACTGCGCGCCGCCATCGCCGCCACCGGCCTGCCGTGGCGCGTGAAGGACAGAACCTCGGGCATCGAGATGCTGCTCGTGCCGCCTGGCAGCTTCCTCATGGGCAAGAGCGTCGGCGATGTGGACGCGCTGGCGAACGAAGCGCCGGCGCACACCGTGACCTTGACCAAGCCCTACTACCTCGGCCGCTACGAAGTGACACGCGCGCAATGGGCCAAGGTGATGGACCGCCAGTCCGCGGGCCAGCAATCAGGCGAGGCCGAGGACCTGCGCGACGAAGGCGGAGCCGCTCCCATCGGCGCAGGCTTGGTCGTCGTCGGCGGAGTCGAGCTCCGCGACCAGAAGGGCAACGTGGTGAAGACCAGCATGACGACCACGCGTGGCGACGACGGCACGATCACCTTCACGACCTCGGGCGTCGATCCGAACGAGGACCGCGAGGCGCAGACTGCAGGACCGGATGTGCCCGTCGCCGCGAGCGGACAGCAGATCGCCGAGTTCGCGCGCCGCAGCGGGTTGCGCTTGCCCACCGAAGCCGAATGGGAGCGCGCGTGCCGCGCCGGCGTCGATCAACCGCGCTACGGCAAGCTGGACGACATCGCGTGGCACCGCGGCAACTCGCCGCTGCGCCGCAATCCTGTGGGCCAGAAGGCCGCGAACGGCCTCGGCTTCCACGACATGCTTGGCAACGCGTGGGAATTGGTGAGCGATTGGTACGCCGACTACACGCGCCAACCGCAAGTCGACCCCGTCGGCCCGGCGACCGGCACCGAACGCATCGTGCGCGGCAGCTATTTCGACGAGTTCGACGCCAGCTTCTGCCGTGCTTCGCGACGCTACACGATCCAAACGCCGATGAACCTGGGCTTCCGCGTCGCGCGCACTCCGTGACGACCGCACTTCGGTGCCAGAGCGGGAACTCGCGGGCAAGTCGGCGCTGGAGCAGGGAGATCGTCAGTCGTGCGACTGCTCGCGGGGCTCGGTCGCACGGCGCGCCAGCGCAGCCCGGACTTGACGCAAGTAGTAGAAGTACCAGAAGACTCCGAAGAGGACGGCGCTGACCATCGAAGTCAGCAGGCTTCTGGCGGCGAAGGGTTCCGTGCCGAAGATGAGCTTGGCGAGCACCGCCGAGACGGTGGCGAAGAACAAGGCGCTGAGTAGCGCACTGGCGCGAGCCTTGCGCTTGAGCAGTTGTTCGTCCACTTGCAGTTGCATGCTGGTCTTGGAAGCGCGCCGTGACGATCAGTTGCTGGCCATGATGACCACCAGCATGGTCGCGGAGGCCACGAACGCCAAGCATAGGCTCACCGCCGCGCCGACGTGCAGGCGCCGCTCCAGCGGCTTGGCTGCATGGCGTGGAGAGCGGCCTTCCGCGAAGCGCAGCAGCAGCCAGCCCGTGATGCTCAACGGCAACACGAGCAACGCGATCCAGTAGGCCCAGTCCAGGCCCAACGGCAGGGCGAGGAACCCGAGCAGGAGGGCCGACACGCGGGCGAGGAGCGCGCTGTTCATGAGCGACGAAGCATAGCGCCTGAAGTTCGTGCGCGACCAGTCGGCTTTCGTCGCGGCTGCTCGTCAGGCGCGCACGTGCAGGTCGTCGGCGCCGAAGATGAGTCCGAGCGATTCGAGCACGACTTGCTTCGGGCCGGCTTCGACGCTGCCGGCGATCCAGGCTTGGACGCCAGCATTGCGCGCGATCTCGACGGTGCGCGCGGCGTCGGCCGCAGCGACATAGAGCGCGTAGCCGGCGCCCATGTTGAGGTTGCCGTAGGCGGCGCGCGCGTCGCTGTTGGTCTCGCGTTGCAGGAACTGCAACACCTCGGGCACGGGCGGCAGCGTGTGGAAGCGATACGTCAACGCCTTGGCATGGCGCATGACCTTGCGCCAACCGTGGCCGGTGATGTTCGCTTGGTAGTGCGGCACGATGCCGGCGGCGGCCAACGCCTCGGTCACCGGGCTGTACAGCACCGTGGGCGCGAGCAGCGCTTCGCCGAACAACGCGCCGCTCGGCAGTTTTGTGCCAAAGCCGGCGGGCAGGCGCTCGGCCAGCTTGCGCGCCAGCGACACGCCGTTGGCGTGGATGCCCGAGCTCGCCAAGAGCACGATCGCGTCGCCTGGCCCGAGCTTCTCGCCCAACGTCAAACGCGCCTTGGGCCGCACGATGCCCACGCACGACGCCGCGAGGTCGATGCGATCGTCGACCACGACGCCCGCCAAGGCCGGCGTCTCGCCGCCGCCCCAAGCAACGCCGCAGGCATCGCAGGCCGCGCGCCAACCATCGACGAGGTCCTTGGCGCGTTGAGCATCGTCGAACCACGCGCTGCCGCCTGCGGCCCAGTACGCGTGCACCGACAGCGGCGTCGCGCCGACCGTGATCAGGTCGTTGATCGCCATGGCCAGCGTGTCTTGCGCGATCAGCTCGTAGTACGTCCGGCCGGTCAGCTTGCGCGTCGCGTCCGCGACCAGCGCCTTCGTGCCCAGGCACTCCGTGATCGACGCGAGGTAGAAGTCGCCGCAATCGACGAGGTAGGCGGACTCGCCGCGCGACGCGGCCACTTCGCGCATGCCGTGGCGTTGCAGGTTGCCCGCCGTCGCGGCGGCCGCCTGCTGCGCCAGGATCTTCAGCGGGTCGATCTTCCCGTAGTCGACGCCGGCCTGCTTGTAGTCGATCGAAGCCATGCGCACAGGATGAGGCTTCATGCCGGCAAATGCGAGGCCGGTCTCTCTGGCGCCCCTCTCTAGCGCGTGTACTGCATCATCC
This sequence comes from Planctomycetia bacterium, assembly GCA_005789645.1. Lineage (GTDB taxonomy): Bacteria > Planctomycetota > UBA1135 > UBA1135 > SXXH01. The sequence continues at coordinate 14,945 of SXXH01000005.1, read as the reverse complement.
AGCTGTAGAAGATCGGGACGTAGTCGACGACGTAGTTCGTGCCGCTCGGGTACTCGTGCGTCATGCCCGGCAGGATGCGGAAGCGGTACTCGCGCGGGCCCGGGCCGGGCAGGGCGATCGTGTTCCAGAGGAACTGGGTGTAGCTCGGGTTCTCGATCGTCGTGTACGTGGCCGAGTTGAAGCCGAGCGCGTCGGTGTACAGCACCAGCGGATCCCACACGCAGGGCGTCGCGAGGACATCCACCACGCGGCGCGGCAGCAAGTCTCCCGGGTTCAGGTCGCCCAGCGCCACGCAGTTGTCGCGCTTGTTGTCGTCGAGCGTGCCCACCACCTCGAAGTGCGGACGGAAGTCGAAGCCGTTCGTCGGGTAGTACTGCGCGGCCGTGCCGCCGCCGACGCCGATGCCGCCGGCCGAAGTCGTCGCGGCGAAGATGTCGCCCAGGTCGACGTGGATCTTGGTCTTGACGAACGCCCCGCCGTTCGAGAAGCCCGAGGCGTAGACGCGCGTGCAGTCGATGTTCAGGTGCGTCGCCAGCGAGTTGTACAGCTCGCGGAGGAAGACGACGTCGTCGGCCAGCGGCAACTCCGACGGATCGACGACGTTGGCCGCGACCTCGTCCGTGTGCCATTTGGTGCGCGTAGTCCCGTCGAGCAACAGGTACGGCAACGCCTGCGGGTAGACGACGATGAAGTCGAGCATCTCCGAAGCCTGGTTCCACGTCGTGTTGGTCAGCGCGATCTGCGCCGTCTGCCCGGTGCCGTGCAGCATGAACACGACCGGGTAGGGGGCGTGGGCGGTCGAGTAGGTGCTCGGCACGCGGATCAGGTATTGGCGCGCGTCCGGATCGGCCGTGGTGATGAAGGTGTTCGGCGTCGCGACCCCGGGGGTGAAGCCCACCGGGTGGCTCGTCCCCACCGGGCCGCACGGCGTGACGGGCACAGGTGTCGGCCCCTTGGGCTTGACAGGAGTGCGCTGGGCCGAAGGGGCGGCGAAGGACAGCATGCCGAGCGTCGCGACGAAGAGGATCGTCAGGGGGTTCATGATGCGGCTTCCAGTATCAAGTCCGGGGGGAGGGGGGGCACACGCAGCGCGAGACCGTTCCATGCCGATCTCGATCGGGGTGTGCTTCCGTGAGGGACCCTCACCATCGATCCGTGGATCACAAACCGGAAAAAGAAGTCGCTGGGCGGCGCTGTGCACGGTGCCGCCAACCGGCATCCGCCCCGCGCGGAAGTCCTGATGCAGGTTCGCGCTGCCGCCCGACGAGTCCAGACGCGCGGTCCCCCGCTCCTCACGGCTGCCAGATGGTCGTGACCGAGTTCGTGAGGTTGAACGCCGCGCTGGTGCAGAAGTTGGCCGAGTTGCGGTAGTGCAGCTGGTAGCTGCGCGCGGCACCGGGGGCGGGCACGAGGCCGCGCACGGAGATGATGGCGTCGCCAGCCTCGGGATAGCGCGACGAGCCACCCACAGCGACCTTGGTGCCGAGGCGCACGATGGCGCCGCTCACGCACAAGAGGCCGTCGCCGAAGGGCGTGCCGCCGACGGGGGCGGTGCTGCCTTGGACGAAGCGTCCTGGCGAGTCGGGCAAGAAGGCGGCGCGCAGAGTGAAGGTGTCGGCTGCGAGCGACGGCGTGCCGCTCCACTCGAGACGACCGCCGACGCCGAGCGAGCTGCGGCAACCGGCGCGTTCCGCGGCCTGGCTCGTGTTGCCGCACGGACAAGCGTTGCCAGTGCCGTCGCCAAAGCACAGCGCGGTCGCAAGCGGCTCCAAGCGCCACACGACGACATCCTGCGGAGGCAACGCGTTGGCGCGTCCTGCGACGATCACGCCACCTGCTGGATCGAGGACGACATGGGCTGCATCGCGCACTTCGACGCCGACGATGGGTTGCGCCGAGTAGGTCCAACTCGCCGCGGGAGCCGCACCGCGGGTCAGGCGTTGGACGAGCGGACGCTGGCTGCCGTTGGCGGCCACCTGCAGCACGCCACCTTGGGTCAAGTCGCCGCCGGGGCCGAAGCGCAGCATCGTGAAGCCGGCGTTCACGCCCGCGCCCGGGTCGAACTGCGCGCGCCACAGTTCGCCGCCCTGCAGGTTGCTCGCCAAGGCGAGTCCGTCGTAGCCGTTCGCGGCGCCTTGGTCGAGCGAGCCTGTGGCCACGACCTCGCCGAACGAGTTGACGGCCACGTCGACGGCTGCGCTGGCGACTCCTGCTCCTTGCACCGTGCGCGTCCAACGCGTGGCTCCATCGAATCCGGCGAGGCTCGCCATGTGGAAGCTCGCGGCGCCTGTGCTCGTCGATAGCAACGAGCCGGCGACATGCACGTCCTGCGCGCCATCGACGGCGATCGCGTTGAGGTATTCGAGCGGGCGCGTCGCGGTCCAGGCACGCACGCCGTTGGCGTCGAAGCACACGACGTAGCTGTCGACAGGAAAGCCGCCGCCATTGCCCACGCTGTACACGCGACCGTTCGCATCGACGGCGAGATCGACGATGTCGTCGGGCGTCGGCACCGCGGTGGGCGTGACCCACGCCAGCACTCCCTGCGCGTCGTACACCGCGACGAAGCCATCGCGCGTGTCGGGCGTGGTCGCGAGGCTGGTGCCGCCGGCAACCACGACTCGGCCGTTGGGATCAAAGGTGACCGCGTTGGCTTGGTCGTCGCGCGCCGCCGGACCGTTCCAGCTCGCGCTCCAAGCGAGGTTCCCCTGCGAGTCGTACTCGGCGACGAGCAGGTCGCTCGAGTGGGTGGTGGCGAGCGTGCGCCGCGAGCCCGCGACCGCGATGCGTCCGTTGGGTCCAAGTGCGATCGCGTGCCAGGCGACGGCTTGGCCGGACAAGGTGATGGTGCGCGTGAAGAGCGGAAGGCCAGCTTGGTCCCACGCCGTCAGGTAGCCCTCGGTGGAGGCGCCCGGCAGGGCCGTCGATCCGGCCACGAAGCTGCGTCCGGCCGCGTCGACCACCACGCCTCCAATCCGGTCGTCGAGTGGCTGCGCGTAGGAGCGCGCCCAAGCGAGCGAGGTCTGCGCGTGGAGGGACGAGGCCGCGAAGCACACGCACGCAAGCAGCAGGAACGAGCGGGCGCGCGGTTCGAGCATGACGGAGGCCGGCTAGCAAGCGTACCTCGATCTGGTCACGTGTGCTGGCGGGACGGGTCGGGCGGACAGGCCTCGGGCATCGGTCCTTTGCCCATTCCGGCCGCAGCTCGCTCTGCGCGACGGGTTTTTCGAAGATTGCCTGAAGCTTTGGGCGGCTGCCCGCCACCAAGGGACGTCATGAACGCTGAAACCAAACTTGACGACCTCGATCGCGCGTTGGCGAATGCCGCAGCGCGGACCCCGCATCCGCGGCGGCCTGCACCCTTGCGCCCTCTGTCGTGGAGCAGCCGGCTGCGCCGGTTGTGGGATCGTCATCGCGCGTGGATCAAGATCGCGATCTACGGCTCGAGCGTGGTGTTCCTGCTGACGCAAGGGCAGTACAGCAACCTATTCGTCTTCCTGTTGTTCTTGCTGCCGTTGTGGCTCAAGGACCACGGCGATCAGCGCCGGCAAGCCGAGGCGTTGGAGAGCGACGAAGACTTCCTCAAGGCCGAACGCGAGCGCGTGGAGAAGCGCCATGGGCGCGAGGTGTTCTCGCTGTCCCTGATGCTCATCTTCGCGGCGCTGATGGGTGTCGCGGCCATCCTTGGCAAGCACCCCTTGGCTGCAGGTGTCGTGTCGGTACTCGTGCTGGCTTGGGTGGCATTGCGCTGGTTCCTGTTCATGCCCGGGCTCAAGCGCGAGCTCGTCGACCTTGGCGGCGATGCGGACGGCGGAAAGCTCGTCCATGTGCTGACGGCGTGCTTGATGGTGCTCTACGTCCTGGCCTTGCCTTTCCTGATCTCATGGTGGGCGTTGAAGGGGATCTGGCGGCGCTTGCGCGGGTTGCCGCCCGACGACGATCAAGACGACGCCGACGCGAATGCGAGCGGCAAGGATGGGGACGAGCCTCGCGCTGGAGGACGCTCGTGAGCACCGTCGAATCTCAGGCGAATTGGGTCAGTGACTTGCGCTCAGGTATGCGCGATCGTCGCGAACACGCCTTGCAGGAGGTCGTGGCGGCCTACGGTGGAGCGCTGTTCCAACTGTGCCTGCGGGTCACTTGCAACCAAGCGGACGCCGAGGACGCCTTGCAGGAGACGTGGATCGACGTGGATCGCGGCATCGCTGCATTCAAGGCCGAGTCGAAGCTCTCGACTTGGCTCTTCCGCATCGCGATCCGGCATGCCTCGCGCGTGCGCAACCAACGCCGGTCGCGAACGACGCTCGAGGTCGACGAGACGTACGACGCCGGGGCGGGCGTCGATCCGCGCCGAGCGCTCGAGGAGCTCGAAGGCGCACGCAAGTTGCTCGATGCCATCGCCACCTTGCCGTTGGAGCAACGCGTCGTGTTGGGCCTCGCGGCCGGCGAGGGACTGCCGCACTCGGAGATCGCCGGGATCCTCGGCATCCCCGAAGGTACCGTGGGTTCGCGGCTCCACACGGCGCGCGCGAGTCTCAAGCAGCGGCTGGGCATCAAGGACTGAGCCCTGGCGGCGCATGTAGGGCACGGACCATGCCCGCACCAAGCACGTGCATGTCGGTCTTCTTGCTGGCGCTTCTTCCTGGAACACCGGAAGTGGAGACCACTCGCACCGGGAGCCTGGCGCCATGGCCGCAGCTGTCCTCGCAGAGGCTGACGGTGGGGGCAAGTGTCGCGGCGGTCTTTGCGCAGTTCGCCCAAGGGCGCTAGGTTCACCGCCTCAATGGCTGGGGCCCGCGACGTCTTGGTGTACTTGCATGCGCTTGGTGGCGTCGTCGCGTTGGCGTCGATGTGGGTTCCGCTCTGCGCGCGAAAGGGCGGAGCACTGCACCGCAAGGTGGGCCTCGTGTACGCGTGGTCGATGGCATGGGTTTGCGCCAGCGCGCTGGCGGGTAGCTGTCTGCGGCTCGTCGATCGGCCCGAAGAGGGGCAAGGGCCCTTGTTCCTTTCGCTCGTCGCCATCCAGTCGGGAGCCGCCACATGGTGGGGCGTCGCGGTCCTGCGCGACAAGGATCGCGCGTCGCGCAGCACTTCGGCGCCGGACTGGATCGCGGCCGTCGCGCTCGTCGCCTCGGGCGTGCTGTCGATCGTCTATTGGTCGCGCGGAGCGATGTTCCTGTTCGCGCTCTTCGGCGCCCTCAACCTCGTCTTCGGCTTGCGCTTCGCGAACGTGCTGGGTCGCGCGCCGCGAGCCCGCTTCTGGTGGTGGTACGAGCACCTCTTCGGCATGGTGGTCGCGTGCATCGGCACGGTGACAGCCTTCCTCGTGGTCAACTACGGCCACGCGCCGGTTGCGGTGCAAAGCGCGATCCCAAGCATCGTCGTGTGGACCGCGCCCGGGTTGGTGGGCGGCCTTGCGATCGCCATTTCGATGCGCCACTACCGCGCCAAGCTCGAACCTGGGCAGCGCTAGCCCGCACGCTGCGTCACGGCTGCCAAGTGATCGAGATGCCGTTTGTCAGGTTGAAGGTGCTGGACGTGCAGAACGCCGCCGAGTTGCGGTACCAGGCTTGGTAGTGGCGCACCTGCCCAGCCTGCGTGACGCCGCCGCGCACCGAGACCGCCAAATCGCCGTTCGACGGGTGCAGCGAGGCGCCGGCGACGTTGACCTCCGTGCCGAGGCGCACCAAGGTGCCGGCCACGCAACGCAAACCGTCGCCGAAGGTCGTCTGCGCTTGAGCGCTGCCTTGGAAGTACAAGACGGGCGTGTTCGGCATGCCGGAGCCGCGCAGGGCCAAGGTGTCGTTCGACAGGCGTGCGGCCCCCTGTCCTTGCAGCAGCGCCCCGGCGGCATTGACAGAGCTGGCGCAGCCGCGGCCTTGCGCTCCGAAGTTGCCGCACGGACACGCAACGCCGCTGCCGTCGCCGAAGCAGTACGACGCTTGGAATGCGGGAGTCGTGCGGTAGGCAAGCACATTGGTACCTACGCCGGCCACGATCAAGGTGCCGTCGCTGGCGATGGCGGGCGCGCCGATGTTGATATTGGGGACGGCGACGGTCCAACGCTCGGTCAGGTCGGCGTTGAAGCTCCAGAATCTCCCGTTCGGGAAGCCACCGTTGGACACGAACACCTTGCCCATCGCATCGACGCCGAGGCGCGGCTCCCACGTATCGGCCACCAAGGTCGCGCTCGAGTGCAGCAACGCTCCGGTGGCGCCGTCGACGCGCTCGATCTGACTCGCTTGGTTCAGCATGTACACGCTGTTGTCGTGCGCGATGGCGAACTCGCTGGCGTAGCAGTACCCCGCCGGGCGGCTCCACAGCGGAACGAGTCCCGAGCCGGTGTCGCGGAAGGCGTACATGAAGTCGACGACCGCGCTGTTCTGCACGCGCGGCAGGTAGATGGTGCCGTCGAGGCCCACCATGGGCGTCGTCTGGTGCAGGAAGCCGTTCATCGTCGGACCGGTGTAGACCTGCATGCCCGAGTTGACGTCCCAGCGGCGGATGGCATGGCCGCCGCCGACGACTTCGGCCGTGTAGAAGGCGTCGCCATGCAAGGCGCCGCCACCGTGGCCGCTGACGGATCCCACGCGCGGACTGGTCCAGATGGTTTGTCCCGTGGCCTGGTCGAAGCGCCAAATACGCGAGTAGGTCGACACGATCGGGTCGCCATTGGGCGCGAACACGACTCCGTCGTAGGCGCCGCCGTTCTGCGCGTCGGCGCTGGTCCAAAGCGTCGCGCCAGTGGCGGCGTCGAGGCAATGCAGGCGCGCGGCGACGCTGCCGCCGTTGCCGCTGCGGGACGCGTAGACGCGTCCATCCTTCACGCCCGCGATCCAAGTCGTCCAATCGCCGGCATTGGAAGGGATGTTCGCGCTCCACAGTTCCGTGCCCGTGGCGAGGTCCTGGCACACGATCGGCGCGCCGAACTGCTCCGGCGGAAAGCTCGTCTGGCGCACCATGTAGACGCGCGAGCCTTCGATGACCGGCTGCCAGGCGATGACCGAGCTGCGACCGCCGCTCCACGCGAGGCTCGGCGCTTCGGGTCCGACGGCAGGTGTCAAGCCGTTGCGACGCGCGTTGCCGCCGTTGTTCGACCAATCGCGCGGCGTGGCGCTCGCGAGCGAGCCGAAGACGAGGAGGGCGAGGAGGGTGATGCTGGAGGGAGGTACGGCGAACATAACCTCCAAAGTCTACCTCCTTGCGGCGATCTCCGCAGAGAGCAGTCCGCCAGCATGGGGAATGCCGGTGTCAGGATGGCCAGCTGCTCGCCAGCGAGGCGTCTCGCCGGGCAACTGCGGGGTTCTCCCGGAGTCCTCGCATCGCGTCGGGACTCGGCGGGACTTGGGCGGGACGGACTAGGCGGATCCGCGCCGTCGATCGAACCTACCCGCCTTGAACGACCTGCATGGCCAAGGCTCTCGACATCGAACAACTGCTGGAGCACTCCGACTGGCTCCATTCGTTGGCGCACCGCTTGGTGCGCGATGAGGCGCAAGCCGACGATCATGTCCAATCGGCCTGGTTGGCCGCGTTGCAGCGTCCGCCGGCGGAACAGGGCGACCTGCGCGCCTGGCTCGCCATCGTGGCAAGGGGCCCCGCCAGGCGCACGGGGCGCACTGCCCAGCGCGTCGTGCGCCGCGAGGCGCTCGCGGCGCGGCGTGAAGCCTTGCCCAGCACCTCCAACCTCACCAACGCAATCTCGGCGACTTGAGGTCGGTGAACCTGCGCCCATGAGCATGCGCCGCTGATCTCGCGGCAACGATGCCAGCGCCTGTTCCAGGCCAGCGCCTGCCTAGATGCCAAAGCGGAGCCCCCGGAGCCGCGCTTCGACGCAACTCCGAGGGCTCGCCAAGCGCCGCGCCGGTCGCTTGAAGCGGGCTGGGTGGCGGCCGCCAATTCAGGGCAGGATCACGCTGTCGATCACGTGAATCACGCCGTTGCCAGCCAGGATGTCGGTCGAGGTGATCGTGGCCTTGTCGATCTTCGCCACGCCGTCGACGACTTGGATGGCGGCCGACTTGCCTTGCAAGGTGGCCACTTCCTTGAGTCCGACTACATCCTTGGCGAGCTTGCGTCCCGCGACCACGTGGTACTTCAGGATGCCGGCGAGGCGCTCCTTGTTCTCGGGCTTGAGCAGCTCCTCGACGGTGCCCGCGGGCAACTTCGCGAAGGCCGCATCAGTGGGAGCGAACACGGTCAGGGCATCCTTGCCGCTGAGCGCATCGACCAGGCCGGCGGCCTTGGCGGCGGCGAGCAGCGTGCCGAAGGTGCCAGCGCCCGCGGCCGTTTCGACGATGTTCTTGCGCGGCATGACGACCGCGTCGATGACATGGATGACTCCGTTGGAGCAATCGATGTCGGCCTTGACGACCGTCGCGCCATCGACCTGCAGGGCGGTCTGCTTGTCGCCGCGCTCCACGACCTGCAGGCGCAGGGCTTGGCCTTGGACGGTGCCGGCGAAGTCGACCTTCACGGCATCCTTGCTCATCACCTTGCCGGGCACGACGTGGTAGGTGAGCAGGTCGGCTAGTTGCTGCTTGTTCTCGGGCTTGAGCAGGCCTTCCACGGTGCCCTTCGGCAGCTTGGCGAAGGCTTCATCGCTGGGCGCGAAGACGGTGAACGGTCCAGGTCCCTTGAGGGTCTCGACGAGTCCGGCCGCCTGGGCCGCGGCGACCAGCGTCTTGAACGAACCGGCGCCGACCGCGGTGTCGACGACGTCCTTGCGCGTCTCGGCCGTGGTCTTGGCATCGGCGTGGACTGCGGACTGGACCAACGGTGCGACGAGGCCCGCGATGAGGGCGAGGGTGAGGATCATCTTCATGACGCTCCGTACGCTGGGCGCCATGGAGGCGGATTGACCGCGAGGCGAGAAACTGTGTAAGGACCCGGTGCGCGCGGGCGGTTCGATCGGCCTCGCGCGGCTGGGGCTCGCCCACCCGTCGAGAGAGCCTGCGCCGCCAGGAACCAGGCAAGCCGCCAGTGCGCAGGCCCCATGCTGCTCTCGCGGGGCCCGGGTCGAAGGGCGCGACATCCTCGACGGGAGCGCGTCGACATCATGTCGCGTTCACATCGCCGCGATGGCGCTCTCGACGGCGCTCGTCAGTTCCGCGTCGTCGCTGGCCAAGAGCTTCACGAGGTCCGGCAGGGCGGTGCGGGCCTTGATCGCCGCCAAGGCGCGCACGGCGCCCAGCACGACGGAGCGATCCTTCGACTGGAGTTGCTCGACGAGCCTCGTGGTCGTCGAGGACTCGAGTCGCGCGGCTTGCATCCACAAGTCGAACTCCTCGAGCGCCTCGCGTTGCTCGCGGAACTCCCTCATGGCCGCCTGCGCGGCCGTGCGCACGTCGAGCGACGAACTGCGCAGCGCGGCGCCGATCACGGGCAGGGCGGGCTCGTGCAAGGTGCGCTGGAAGATCGCCAAGGCCGTCGACACTCCGCCGCCTTCGTCGATCGCCAAGGCCCGCGGCAGCAGCTCGACGAGCATGGACAGCTGGCCCGCGGTCGGCTCGCGTCGACCAGCCGCGACGTCGCTCGGCAGGATGACGAGGCGAGCCATGCATTCAGGCGAAGCCTTGGCCGCGGCGGCGCGGATGATCCCGACACCCTCGTCGTTCGGCAGGTGCTGCGCCAGCACGCTCAGATTGGCCACCAGCACGAGGGCACCGTCGCCCCCCTTGGTGGCCGCGTCGACGGCGAACTCGAGCCGCTTCCCCAGCAGGGCCCTGGTCCCCGCCGCGTCCTCGGCGTGGGCGCGTTCGACGATCAAGCGGCCGGTCCGCTCGGCGCGCGCGCGACCGACCTGCAGGAGGTCGCACAAGCGAGGCAGCAGCTCCTTGACGGCGCTGGTGTCGCAGGCGGCGTAGATGTTCAGGGCTGCGATGGCGAATTCGTCGTGCCGGCCCGCCTGCAGCAGCCATTCTCCCAGCAAGAGCGCGTTCTTCGGCACCGACCCCGCCGGCGGCAAGCTCCCGCGCGCCAGTTCCATGCGATCCTCCACGGCTCTCAGCGCGACCGAGGTCAGGGCCGCGCGTTGGGCGGGCGTGCGCAAGACCAGCGCCAGTTCGATGGCCTCGTTCACGCGTTCCAAGCTGGCTGCTTCGTCCAGGCCCACGCGTCCGCGCGATTGCATCAGCGTCCCGATCCTTTCGAGCATCGCGAGCTCGGCCGGGTCGTCCTTGCGAGCTGCGACCAAGGTCGCGAGTTCGACCAAGGACTTGGATTCGCGCGGATGGGCGCGCATGTCCGGCGGCAGCAAGCGCGTCTGGATGTTGGTCAAGCCCTCCTGGTCGAGCGCGCCGCCGCGCACGTAGGCGCTCGCGGTCACGATGCGATCGACGGCGTTGGTGCCGCTCAAGGCCTCCACGAAGAGCGGCAGCCGGCTGGTGCGCGCCAGCGCGTGCATGCGCGCATCGAGCTCGGGTCCGTGCACCCAGCTGTTCGAACCCGCCTCCTTCTGCGTCACGTAGGAGAGCATCTGGACCAGGAGCCGCGCTGATTCCCGGCGCACCGTCGGACTGGTGCTGGCGAGATGGAGCTGCACCGCCGCTTCGAACGCTGGGAAGCCCTCGGACTGGACCACCCGAGCGACGCTGATCGAGCGGAAGACAGCCACTGGATCCACGCGGCCTGCGCCTTGCTCGGCGAGCGCCCACGCGGCGCGCCAATCGTTGCGCGCCAACCAGTTCGTTCCATCTTCGCAGCCTTGCAGCGCGCGCGCGCGCGCCAGATCGGCGAGGCGCGGGTCGTTGCCCGAGAGCGCCCTGGCGGTCGCATCGGAGCTCAAGACCTCGACCGGATCCTTGACGGCGACGAGCAGCACATCGATGCGTTCGCTGTCGACGACCCGAATCACCGCCTTGCGCACCATCGGATCGTTCGATCCCAACGCTTCGATCAGGGCCTTGTCGGCGGCCGGCGTCTTGATCATGGCCAGCGTCGACACGGCTTCCAGCGGGTCGTTGATGTGGTTGTACACGCCGTCGCGATGGACGACCGGGATGGCCACGCCCGCCGGCGCGCGGGAGCACTGCGCCAGGAAGGGCACGATCAGGTCGCCGTACAGGGCGAGATCCCGACCACGGGCCGCGCCGTCACCGTCGCCGCTCAAGAGCTGCACGACCCCGGATGGCAACTGTCCTGCCGCCTGTTCCTTGACGGACGCCTTGCCGACTCGCGCGAGCAGCGCGTCGAGCGCGAGCTGCGCTTCCTCGATCGTCTTGGCGTCGCCTGCGCGACGCGCGGCCTCGATCGTCGCGCGGTAGCCGGCCTCGGCCGTGGCGTAGTCGCGCTGCACGCTTTCGGCGTAGTGGGCCGCCTCCAATTGGGCGCGTGGCGAGCTCGCCTGGGCATGCGCGGGCGCGGCCGCCAACAGGCAGGCGCCGAGCGGGGCGAAGAACGGGTGGGCGAGATTGGTCGCGATGACGGCGCGCAGGTTGATCGTGTCCATGGCATGTCTCCTTGACCACATCAGACGACGTGGCGGCGCGCAACTTGCCATGGGCGCGTGACGCGCTTGTCAAACGTTGTCAAAATCGCTTGTGCAGCGGAGGTGGGCAGGCGGAAGGCGTCGCTGCGCGGCCGTCACGGTTCGAGTCGGTAGCCCACGCCGAACGCCGTCAGCAGGTGCCTCGGCTCGGCCGGGTCGTGTTCGACCTTCTGACGCAGCTTGACCATGTGCTGGTCGACCGTGCGCGTGGTCGGGAATCGCTCGTGGCCCCAGACTTCCTCGAGGAAGCGCTCGCGCGAGACAGGGCGGCCGCGCTCGCGCCACAGGAGCTTGAGCATGTCGACTTCGCGCAGCGACAAGTCTTCGACGACGCCGTCGCGCGTCACGCGCATGGCGCGCAGGTCGATCACCGCCACGCCGAGCACGAGTTCATCGGGGGCTTCGTCGGCGGGAGATGCGCGCCGCAAGCGCGCGCGGATGCGCGCCAGCAGCTCGCCCAGGCTGAAAGGCTTGGTGATGTAGTCGTCGGCGCCCGAGTCGAGCCCTTGGATCTTGTCGATCTCCTGGTTCTTCGAGGTCAACAGCACGATCGGCGCGCGGCAGCCATCGCGACGCGCCTGCGCCAGCACCTCGAAGCCCGATTTCCTCGGCAGCATCACGTCGAGCAGCACGAGGTCCGGAGCGTCGGCCCGCAGGCGCTTGAGCGCTTCGGCTCCGTCGCGCGCCACGACCACGTCGTAGCCTGCGCGCACCAAGGCGTACCGCAAGCCCACCACGAGGGCTTCTTCGTCCTCGACCACGAGGATGCGTTGCTTCATCTCCATTCGTCGCGCCTCAAGCAGCTTCCAGCGGCAACTCGAGCCAGAAGCACGAGCCGCCGCCCTCGCGCGGCACGCAGCCCGCCGCGCCACCATGTGCTTGCGCGACGCCGCGCACCAGTGCCAAGCCGAGCCCCACCCCGGGGCGTTCGCGCACCAACTCGTCGCCGAGCCTCTTGAAGGGCACGAACACGACTTCGCGCTCGGCCTCGGGCACGCCCCTGCCCCGATCCAGCACTTCGATGCGCAAGCGCCCGTCGCGCGCCCGCGCCGCGAGGTCCACGCCCCCGGTTGGATCGCCGTACTTGGTCGCGTTGTCGATCAGTTCGGACACGGCGCCGAGCAGCGCGTCTCGGTCGGCGAAGGCGACCAGCGGCGTGCTCGGCCGCTCGACTCGCACTGCGTGTCCGCGTTCGGCCGCGACAACCTCCATGGCGCGCGCCGCCTGCTCCATCAGCTCTACGGCGTCGATCGGCCGCAACTGCGATCGATCGAGTCCGTGTTCCAGCCGCGCGTAGCGCAGGATCCCGTCGACGAGCTTCGCCAGGCGATCCGACTCGCGCACGACGCGACCGCCGAAGTCGCTGGCGTCCTGCGGCTCGAGGCCGCCGCGTTCCAAGAGCTCCGCCAGCAGGCGGATGGAAGCCAGCGGAGTCTTGAGCTCGTGCGTCACCGCGGCCACGAATTGCTCGCGCTCGCGCACCACGCGCTGCTCGCGGTGCAACGCGCGCCATGTCGCCCAGCCCGCGCCACCCGCCACCAGCAGCGCCCCGATCGTCAAGGCGGCGACCGCGAGGAAGCGGCGCTGGTCGGCCGCGGCGCGCGCCACCGTCGCGCGCCCGTGGATGCGCAGCGACCAACCCACCAGCATTCCTCCCAACGGCTCGAGGGCCGTGGTGTCGTCCTCGGCGGCGGAGGCGCCCAGCACCAAGCGGCCATCGGGCGCGTGCAGCGCGGCCACCCAGCCCAGCTCGTCCCAGCCGCCGCGCGCGGCCTTGTCGAGCGTGGCGCTCGCCACCCGCTCGAGCTCCAGCGCGGTGCCGCTCCAACCGTCGTCGGTGCGTCGAGCCGACACGAGCACGCTTGCCGCGTCGGGTGCTTCGGCCAGCGGATCGACGGGCAGGTCGAACAAGCGCACGCCCGCGCCGCCGCGCGCCAGCCACTCCGAGGCTCCCGCCGACCACGCGGCCCGCAAGCGCAACGGACGCGCGGCTTCGACGGCGGCTTGCCGCGCCGCATGCGCGGCTTCCGGCGACTTGGCGGCGATGCGTGCGACCAATCGCCCAGCCAAGGCCGCGTTGGCCGTGTCGTCGAGGGTCGAGCGGGCGCGCAACGCGTCGGCATGGAGCCGAACGAGTCCGTCGAGCGGATCTCCCTGCAGCCGCAGCAGCTCTCCGCGCGCGGCGTAGGAGTGCAGCAGGCCGCGTTCGTCGCGCGTGGTGGGATGAGCGACGATCAGCGCCTCGAGCGCGACTCGCGCCCCGTCGAGGTCGCCGGCGCGTTCGTGGAGTGCCGAGCGCCTCAGCTGCGCCCACGCTCCCAACTCCGGTCGCGGCGCGAGCGCGGCGATGGACGCTAGTCGCTCTACGACGAGCGCCGTGCCGCCTTCGTCCTCGAGTCGCGACAGTTCGCGCTCCAGGTCCGCCTGCAGCGCTTCCACCACCGGGTCGGCCGCGATGCGCACCTTGGTCGCTGGCTCCAGCCGCGCGCCGTCGAGTCCGGCGGTCCACGCCAGCGCTTGCGGCGACGTGTCAATGGCGGCGGCGTCGTCGACGAGCTGCGAGGCGAGGCCACGCGCCACGGCCGCCGATTGTTCCGCGTGGCGGGCGCGCGCGAGACGCGCTTCCTCCGCCAACGAGCGCAACCCCAAGGTCGCCACCAGTCCCAAGGCCGCGATCCCCGACGCCATGAACCAACCGAAGTTGCCTGCCAATCGCACGCCTGAACCATAGCAGACATCGCGAGGCCTGCGTTGCGCGCCACGCGCGGCTCACGTCCCGCAGAAGGTCTGGTAGTCCTTGAAGCTCGCCGGCGGCGCCTCGATGAAGGGCGCATCCGCGGTGGTCGGATCGAAGGGCCGGCGCAGCGCGTCGAGCAACGCGTGCAGCGGTTGCAGGTCGTTGCGCCGTTCGGCTGCGTACAGGGCTTCCTCGACCCGATGATTGCGCGCGATGATGGCCGGGTTGACACGCTGCATGACGGTGCGCGCGACCTCGACCGTCCGCCCCTCGCGAGCCAGGCGCGAGCGCCAGCGCGCCAGCCACGCGTCGAAGGCCGGATCGACGGACAAGGCGAGCGGCGGCTCCGCGCCGGTCGCAAGCGCGCGGAAAGCGATGGTCCAGTCGGCCTTGGCGGCCTGCAGGCGCGCAAGCAGCTCGTCGACGAGCGCGCGGTCGCCTTCCTCGACAGAGCCCAGTCCGAGCTTGGCGCGCATGCCCGCCAACCACTCGCGCTCGTGGACCACGCGGTACTCCTCGAGCACGGCGTGCGCGGCTTCGATCGCCTCCGCTTCCTTGGTGGCGAGCAAGGGCAGCAGCGCCTCGGCGAGCCGTGCGAGGTTCCATTGGGCGATGGCGGGTTGGTGCGAGTAGCGGTAGCGTCCAGCTTGGTCGATCGAGCTGAACACCGTGTCTGGATCGTAGGCGTCCATGAACGCGCACGGCCCGTAGTCGATCGTC
>SXXH01000048.1 GCA_005789645.1 Planctomycetia bacterium | reverse complement strand
GGACACGTACCGCACGCTGACGGCCGCCGATTCCGCGATCATGGTGCTCGACTGCAGCAAGGGCGTCGAGACGCAAACGCGCAAGCTGTTCCAAGTCTGCCGGCTACGCAAGATCCCGGTGCTGACCTTCATCAACAAGTACGACTTGCCCGGCCGCGATCCGCTGGCCCTGATGCAAGAAGTCGAGGAAGTGCTCGGCATCCACGCGAGTGCTCTCAATTGGCCGATCGGCAGCGGCCAGGAGTTCTGCGGCGTCGTGGACGTGCCCACGCGCGAAGCGCTGGTCTTCACCAAGCTGGCCGCCGCTGGCGCCCAGCGGGCCGGCATCGAGCGTTTCGGCCTCGACGACCCGGCGCTCGCCGCGCGCATTGGCGCGACCAAGGTGGCGCAGGTCAAGGGCGAACTCGAGCTCCTGGAGGTGGCCGGCAACCCGTTTACGCGCGAGGCGTTCCTGAAGGGCGAAGTCACCCCGGTGTTCTTCGGCTCGGCGATGACGAACTTCGGCGTGGAGCCGTTCTACGACGCCTTCGTGGACCTGGCGCCGTCGCCGGGCGCGCGCGCGGTCGACATCGATGGCGGCGGCGAACGCGTGGTCGATCCCGTGGTCGAGCCGTTCAGCGCCTACGTGTTCAAGCTGCAGGCGAACATGGACAAGCGCCACCGCGACTGCCTGGCGTTCGTGCGCATCTGCTCGGGCAAGTTCGAGCGCGACCTCGTGGTGCACCACCATCGCCTCGACAAGGAGATCCGCCTCGCGCGTCCGCACACGATGGTCGCGCAGGAGCGCAGCACGCTCGACGAGGCGTACCCGGGCGACGTCGTCGGCCTCATCAGCCGCGACACGTTCCGCATCGGCGACACGATCAGCATCGACGGCGGCTTCGAGCACAAGCCCTTGCCGCGCTTCCAGCCCGAAGTCTTCGCGCGCATCGCCCCCAAGGAGCTGGGCAAGCGCAAGGCCTTCCAGAAGGGCATGGACCAGCTCATCGCCGAGGGCACGGTGCAGATGCTGTGGCCGGAGTACAGCCCGACCGCCGACCCGATGGTCGCCGCGGTGGGCAAGCTGCAGTTCGAAGTGCTGCAGTACCGCCTTGAGGACGAGTACGGCGTCGCCACCACGCTGACGCCGCTGCCCTACGAGTGCAGCGCCTGGCTGCAAGGCGACCGCGAGACGTTCCTCGCGCCGACCACATCCATGGTGGCCAAGGACGATCTTGGTCGCACGGTGGTGTTGTTCAGCGACCAATGGGACAAGCAAGCCGCGGCGCGCAAGCACCCCAACCACCAGTTGCTCGACTACGCCTGAGTGGGTACTGCTCCTCCGACGTGCTGCGCACTTCGACGGGGTAGGTGGGGTGGATTCATCCATTAGGCTGCGGGCATGCCGCTGCGCATCCTCCATCCAACCGATGGCTCCACGAACGCCAAATTGGCCCTCCGGGAATGCGCGGCGTGGAGCTGGCCGACGGGTTCTGTCCTGCGCGTCGTGTCGGTGGTGCGCCCGTGGCCCTTCGTGGGCGATCCCCTCATGACGGGTGCGGCTGTGTACTCGCAGCATCTCTTGGATGAGGACCGGCGTGTCGAGTCCGATCTGCGGGCCAGCGAGGACGCCGTGCGCGCGACACCCACTGACATCCGCTTCGAGACGCGGCGACTCGAGGGAGATGCCGGCAGGGCCATCGTGGCCGAAGCCTTGGAGTGGGGCGCCGACTACGTGGTCATGGGCGCGCATGGGAGAAACGCGCTTGCCACCGTGGCCTTGGGGTCCGTGGCAAGGTACGTGGTCGAACACGCGCCATGCAGCGTCCTCGTCGTCCGACCGCGCCTTGCGCGCGTCGGCGCAGCGAAGTGAACGTCAGGCGATGACGCGCGACCAGTTCTGCGCGACGATCGCGGCGCCCATCACGAGCAGAAACACTCCAAAGGCGCGCTTCAAAGCCGCCTGCGGGATGCGCGTCGACAGGATCGATCCTCCGTAGCTGCCAGCGACGCCGGCGGCCACGAAGAGGCCGACGACTTGCCAGTCGAGCGCCAAGTCCAGCGAGTCGAGCACCTGCAGGTGCTTGACGAAGCCGACGCTGCTCTTCAGCGCGATGACCACGAGGCTCGTCGCCACCGCGTTCCGCATCTCCAGCCCGCCCAGCAAGACGAGCGCCGGCACGATGAGGAACCCGCCTCCGACTCCGACGAAGCCCGTCACGGCGCCGACGACGAGCCCGTCGACCACCACGAGTCCGACTGGCCTCGGCGCGCCGCCGGTGGTCTCGCGCGCTGGCCGCAGCATCATGTACGCCGCCAGCAGCATCAGCGCCGCGAACACGGAAAGCTGCACCGCGCCGGACACATGCTTCGAGGCCGCCGCGCCGATCCACGCGCCCGCCATGCCCGGCAGGCCGAACCACAACACGCTGCGCCACGCGACGAGGCCACGCCGCGCGTAGGGGATGGCTGCGATGGCGCTGATCGCGGCGACGATGCCCATCGATCCCGCGATGGCGACCTTCTCGTCCTGTCCGACGAGATAGACGAGCACGGGCACGGCGAGGATCGAGCCGCCCGAGCCCATCAAGCCCAAGGCCAGTCCAACGATGGCGGCGCCGAGCAGGGCGAGCAGCAGCATGTGGGCAAGTTTGGGCCTGCGTCCTCCACGCGGCCATTCGACTCTGGGCGTAGGCGGCTTGCTCGAGTCCGAACCGTGTTGCTTGGCGCGGATCGAACAGCGCCAAGGAGGCTTGACAGTCTTCTTGCGCACGCTCGCGGCCTCCACCGCCTAGCCTGCAGGGCATGGAACAACGCGAACTGGAAGCGATGGGCGCCATCTGCGTCCTGGCGGCCTTGGCGGATGGCGACAAGAGTGGCGTCGAGCGCGAGCGCATCCGCGCCGTGCTCGAAGGCCTGGGCGGCGAGGCGTCCAAGCCGCTTGCCACGGCTTGCAGGCGCGTGCTGCTGCAACAGACCACGCTCGAGGACGAGGTGCAGGCCTTGGAGGGCGAACCGATGCGCAGGCTCGCCTTCGAGATGGCGGTCGCCGTGTGCGACGCGGATGGCGCTCACGACGCCGCCGAGGCGGCCTTCCTCGAGCGCTTGCGCGCGCTCGTCGGCATGCCGCAGGCCGACGCCGCGCTCTTCGTGCGCGAGGCCGATGCGCTTGCGTCGACTTCGCTGGCACCGCCGCCCCTGCCGACTCTAGTCGCCGCTGGCGCCGCCAGGGCGGGTGCGGCGGGTGCGGCGGTCGCAGGCGCGGCCATCGCAGATGCACCGCCGCCCTTGCCCGTTCCTGGGACCAGCGCCCGCGACGCGGAGATCGACTCGACCGTGCTGAAGTACGCCATCCTCGCCGCTGGACTCGAGCTCCTGCCGCAGACGATGGCGACCATGGCGATCGTGCCGTTGCAGATGAAGATGGTGCACGGCGTGGGCAAGTCGTGCGGCGTCTCGCTGGACCGCGGCAGCATCAAGGAGATGCTCGGCGTCGTCGGCGTGGGCGCGGCGTCGCAGGTGGTCGAGTCGCTCGCGCGCGAGCTGGTCGGCGGCCTCGCCAAGAAGTTCCTCGGCAAGAAGGCCGCCAAGGTCGCCGGCGTCGCCACCGGCGCGGCCATGACGTTCGCCACGACCTGGGCCCTGGGCATGGTCGCCAAGCAGTACTACGCCGGCGGGCGCAAGTTGTCCTCCATCGACCTGCGCGCGCTGTTCAGCCGCGAGCTGGAGCGCGCCAAGTCGCTCTACCCCGCGCACCAAGGCGCCGTCGAGCGCAGCGCGCGGGAGACCGATCTCTCGTCGCTCTTGTCGGTCGTGCGCGGCGGATGAGGCGCGTCCGCCGGCTCCACCGCGCGCACGTGGGGGAGCCGGCGGTCCGCCTTCAAGGCTCGAGCACGAGGTCCGGCTGGAACCCGGGCACGAGGAGATCCGGCGCGTAGCCGCGCGGGTTGCACACCACGCGCGTGCCCGCGACCCGGTGGTCGGTGGATTGGTGCACGTGGCCGTGCAGCCACAGCTGCACCTCGGGTCCGCACAGGGACGACAAGTCGCTGGCGTAGCACGGCAAGAGGCCATGCTCGCAGTCCAGCTTCTCGACCGATGCGCGCGAGGGCGCATGGTGGGTCACGACCACGGTGGGCCCGTCGAAGTCTTGCGCGAGGCGCGCGCCCAGCCAGTCGCGGGACAGCACGTGCGCGAGGCGCGCGTCTCCGGGGGCGAAGCGCTGGTAGCGCTCGCCACGGCGGATGCGTGCGTAGTCGTTCATCGAGACGCGCGCGTTTGCCATGCCGATGGCGGCGTCGCCATGCAGCTCGAAGTCCGTCCACAAGGTCGCGCCGAGGAAGCGCGTGCCTTGGACCACGACTTCGCCGCGCTCGAGCACGTGCAGGTTGGGCGGCGCTTCCATCCGCAGCTTGGCGGCGAGGAAGTCGACGTTCTCCCTGTAGTGCTCATGGTTGCCAAGCACGTAGACGATCGGGATGTCGGGGTAGTGCCGCGCCAACCACGCCAGCCCACGCTTGCCCACGTGCAGGTCTCCGGCGACGACGAGCACGTCCGCCGCGGGTCGCGGCGGCGTGAATTCGCCGAACTCCAGGTGCAGGTCCGAGAACAGTTGGATGCGCATGGCGCGCGAGGTGGTTGGTTGGCCGTCCGCTCAGCTCGTGGCGGTAGCTTGCGGCGCGGCGTCTTCGCGGGTGGGCAGCACCCAGTCCAAGGATTCCATCCAATGCACCAAGCTGGCGAGCACCCAAACCCTCCAAAATCCCCATCGATGCGCCGTGTCGCCTCCAAAGGCGAGCAGTGCGAGCGAAAGCAACGCCAGTCCGACGAGGAGCGGTTCGAGGGCCAGATCATGGTGGCTGGGCTGGCTCGTGCGCAGGATGCCTTGGTGGATCGAGAGCGGCAGCAAGGGCGCCAAGCTGGCGAGGGCCATGGGCCACGCGCCGAACCACGCCGCCCATGCGAACGCCGAGCAGGCGCTGGCCAGCCAGCACAGATGGGCGATCTGCGTGCGCCGAGCCCCCGGAAGGCGCGCCCAGCCACTCCGCCACGTGCGCCAAGGCAGCTCCACCACCTCGAAGGTCCACGAGAGGCGCAGCGACGCCACGACGCCGACGGCGATGCCGGGGCGCGACGGCGGGACGAACCACGCGGCCAGCGGCCACAGCGCGAACAGCAGGCGGCGGAAGCCGAGCGCGAGCCTGAGCTTGCGCGCCGGCCACCCCAGCCAGCCGAGTCCCGCGGGCGGGGCGCCGATCGAGTGGTCGAGGATCCAGATCCGCCAAGCCGCGTAGTCGAAGCAGGGATGTTCCGCCAGCACGATGCGCCAAAGCTCGATCGCCTTGGCGAACTCTCCGCGGGACTCGAAGAGGAGGGCGCGCGCGCAGCGCCCGCGCCAAGTCGGCGTCGGCCAACGCCGGGTCGTGGCGGATGGCTCCGGCGTACAGCGCTTGCGCCGCGACGAGCTCGCCGGCGCGCAAGTGCAGGCGCGCGGCGAGCACGGCGGCCCTGCCTTCGAGCTGGCCGCGCAGCTTCAGCGCGTCGAGCAGCACGAGGGCGTGCGAGTCCTTGCCTTGGGCGTGGTAGCACTCGGCCAGCGCGAGCTTGGCGTCCACGTCCTCGGGCGACGCGGCGAGCACCTTGCGGTGCTCCACTTCGGCCTCGGCGTGGCGGCCCACGGACGCGAGCAGGCGCGCCAAGGCGCCGCGCAGGATGCCGTTGGAGGGGCTCTGCTCCAGCGCCGCGCGCAGTTCCAGGATGGTCTGTTCGGGATGCATGTCGATCTCCTCGGGCAACGCTCGGGCGTCCGCCGTCTCGTCGACAAGCGCGCCTTGGCGCTGCGAACCATGAAAAACAGTGCTTTCCGCATGGGGAGCGGCCGCGCACCGCGCTTGGCATCTCCACCTCTTGCCAGCAGGATGGACTTCGACCATCCAGGACGCCCACCATGGAAACCAACCTGATCCGCAACCATTCGTCGCTGCCCACGTGGCACGTGGCGCGCTGGTTCCATCCGCGGTTCCTCGCCGAGCACGTGGACCAGTGCGTGGTGTTGCCCGACGTCTGCCCCGCGGGCGTGATGCCCAACGGCACGATGGTCGTGGCTCGCCGCGAGTGGCTCGACGTGTTCCGCTTCGCGGACGCCATCGGCGACATCGGCTGCGCCATGTCGCTCGGCTCCATCGACACGCCGTGGTCCGAGCTGCGGCCCGCGTGGAACGAGCTGCATCGGCGCCTCGTCGCCACCGGCAAGACCGTGCTCGGCTCGGGCAACCACTTCATCGACGCCTGCGTCGACGACGGCGGTGGCTTGCACGTGCTGGTGCACGTCGGCTGCCGCATGGGGGTCGAGGACAAGCAGGACTTCCGCTTCGCCCGCGACTACCAGCGGTGGATGGATCGTTCCGTCGCCAACCACGCCGAGATCTGGCGCATCGTGCGTTCGGTGCTGGGCGGCAAGGGCGAACCCACGCACTTGGCGCACGACTCGGTCGAGGTGGATGGCGCGTGGATGGTCCTGCGCAAGGGCGTCACGCGCAGCAAGGAGGGCGAGCCATTCCTCATCGCCTCGTCCTTCGACGACGTCATCACCTTCGGCACCGCCAAGCGGAGCATCGCCGAACTGGGCGATTCCATGTCGCACGGCACGGGGCGCAGGAACGCGCGCGGCGAAGCCAAGGCGGTGCCCGTGGACGAGGTCGAGTTGCGCGGGCGGATCATCATCCCCGACGGGCTCGACGGCAGGAGCTGGCGCCTGGAGGCGCCCGTGCACTACCGCCACAGCAGCGATGTCGTCCCGCTGGTGCAGGAGCACCTCGAGACGAGCGCGCGGCTCGTGCCGGTGGCCTTCATGGGCGGGTTCTAGCCGAGGATGCGCGCGAACAGCGCGTCCAGCTCGCGATTGCGCTCCACGCCGGGCAACTTGCGCACGGCGTGGAGCCGCGGTCGCGCGGACTCGCCACGCGCCCGCAGCGCCGCCTCGACGATGGCGCGCGAGCACGCTGCCTCCGACGAGAACCCGATCAGGTGCTCGGCACGCACCTCGGCTGCGACCAGTTCCCCGAGCGTGGGGTCCAGGTCCAGGTAGTAGTCGAGCAGCACCACCTTGGCGTTCGGTCGGCCCTCGGCGCGATAGAGGGCGAAGCTCGGCAGGTGCCGCACGACGCACGACCCGCGCTTCCCGGCCGGGATCGCCGCCTCGACTTGCGGCAGAGCGTAGTCGCGGTCGTCGATCAGGAGCACCGTGAACGGCTCGACGTCTTCGCCTCGCGCCATGCGAGCCTCAGGTCCGCGGCTCGATGTCGAGCACGATGGGCGCGTGCACCGGCTGGTAGCGTTCGTCGAGCAGGCAAGCGTTGACGTGCGTGGTCGCGCCGTCGATGCGCACGCCGCGGTCCTCGTGGATGTGGCCGCACACGTGGTGGCGCGGCCGCGCGCGTCGCACGGCCTCGAGTAGGTCGGCGCATCCCACGTTGCACCCGTCCTTGGTCAAGTCGCCGAACGACAGGGGAGGGCCGTGCGTCACCAGCACGTCGAGTCCTTCGGGGATGTGGTCCCATCGTGCCCTCAGCTCCGCCCCTCGTTGCAGGTTGAACGCCCAGTCGAAGAACCACGGCTGCCACGGCGAGCCATAGATGCGCAGTCCCTCGAGCTCGCACCCTTCGTCCTCCAAGTACACGAGCCCATGGCACAGCGCCTTGGCTTGGGCCTTCTGCTGTTCGAAGCAGAAGTCGTGATTGCCGGCGACGATCACCTTGTGGCGATGGGGCAGCGACCGTAGCCACGCCGCCTCGCCTTCCAGTTCCTCCAACGATCCGTGCCCAGTGAGGTCGCCCGCGTGCACGAGGATGTCCCCGGCGGGGATGGGCACGTTCCTGCAACGCAGGTGCGTGTCGGAGATGCAGACGACGCGCACCAAGGACATGTGATCATCCTAGCGCGGACCTGCGGAGAGCTCGATTTCGTGGTGGTTCAGGCTTGGCTTGCGTGCGCAGGTCGGGATGTCGTAGGTTCGCGCAGGAGCTGAGTCCTGCCGCGTCGCGAGTCATCCATGGAACCCACGCCCCGTCGCCGCCACGTCGAGCAGGCCGGCTGCGTTCCGCTCCTGCGCGGCGACGATGGTTGGCGCGTCGTGCTCGTCACGTCGACCACGACGGGCTCGTGGAGCATCCCCAAGGGGCACATCGATCCCGGCTTCACCCCTTGGGACGCGGCGGCGCAGGAGGCGCGCGAGGAGGCTGGCGCGGTGGGCGAGGTCGCGCAGGTGGAGGTCGGCAGCTACGAGCACTTCAAGTACCGCAAGCTGCACGTCGTGCGCGTGTACCCGCTCGTCGTGCGGCAGCTGCACGACGAGTGGGATGAACGCGGCTTGCGCCAGCGCATCGTGCTCGCTCCCGACGAGGCGCTGGAGCGCATCGACCCGGCGCAGCGCGCGGTGCTGGCCGCCGCCTGCGCCTGGGCGCTGGCGGCGGACCAGGGCTAGTCGGCGGCGGTCGGCGCCTGCTTGGTGAACGCGGGGTCGTCGCCGAACCCGCGCAGCGTGATGGAGATCCTGCGGCCGGAGTCGCCATCCAGGTGCGGCACCGAGTGCGCGTGCCGGTCGTTCGTGGCGTCGGGGATGACCACCACGTCGCCGGATCCCACGCGGAACGGCACCGTGCGCTTGCCGATGTGCATCAGGAAGGTCCGAGTCGCGCCCATCGAGATGGTCGCGATCGGGCATCCATCGATGCGCGAGATCGGCGAGTCCTTGTGCTGGGCGATGCGGTGCGCGTGGTCCGCGTCGTACCAGTTGACGAGGATCCCGTTGATGCGCGCGTCGATCACCGAGCGACTCCAGTCGAGGAAGGGCTGCAGGATCGGCGGCACCGGCAGGGCGGAGCTCGTGAAGCCGGCGAAGCTGTAGTCGCGCCCGAAGGCCTGGTGCCAGCGCGGCGCGACCAGGCGCTTCTGCTGGAGCACGACCACGGGCTGGCTGGGCGGGTGGAGGTCCCACAGCGCATCGAACGCGGCGCCCGCCAACACGAGCTCGTCCGGCACGCGTCCCGTGTGGACGACGAAGCCGGAAGGGAGCACGTGGGTGGCGAAGCCGATGGGCGAGGACATGGACATGGGCGCGCCGTGGTCGCGACGCGGAGCACGAGAAGCGCGTCGGCGGCCGCCTTCCCCACGGCGAAGTTCGGAAAACCTGGCCGACGGGGCCCACCAGCTACCATGGGCGCGATGGAAGCTCCGCGCCAATCGTCCGTGGCGAGCCTCGCTCGCCTCCTCGTCCCGGCCCTGGCGACCTTGGCCCTCGCGCCGATCTCCGCCGGGCGCGCCACGACGTCCGCTTCCGTCGATGTCGCGCGCCAGGCGGACATCCCCGAGTGGCGCGTCCTTGTCCAGGAGTCCGTCGCCGCGCGCAACAAGGGAGACCGCAAGACGGCGCTCGCCAAGGCGCAAGCGGCCTACGACAAGGCCAAGGAACTCGAGGGCGAGAACGGCGGTCCGGCCCTGTTCTGCGGGGCGATCCTCGGTCGCGCTTTGTTCGAGGATGGGCAACCCAAGGAGGCGCAGCCCTACCTCGAGCGCGCCATCGCCGCCATGTATCCGGTCACGGACACGACGCGGCCGATCGTCGTCGACGCGCTGTACCACCTCGGGCGCGTGCACCTCGCCTTGGACGATGCCAAGGAAGGACGCAGGATGCTGGCGGCCTGCCTCGAGGTGCTGCAGTCCCACGCCGAGGCCGAGGTCGGCCTGCGCGTCGCCGTGGCCCATTGGTACGCCTACGCCTGCTACAAGCTCGACGACTTCGCGGAAGCGCGCAAGGGCTTCGAGCGGGCCATCGAGCTCGTCGAGGAGAACGAGGGCAAGGACGCGCTCGAGTTGACCGGCCACCTCGCCCCCCTGACCGAGGTCTGCGTCAAGCTCGGAGACCTCGACGCCGCCCTCGAGCACGCCCTCCGTCGCGTGTCCTTGTGCGCAGCGCACATGAAGGACTTCAACCCGCGCTTCGTCGATGCGCTGGTGGATCTCGGCGCCGTGCGCAACGAGCGCGACGAGCCGAAGCTGGAGGCGGAAGCCCTCGGTCGGGCGGTGCGCATGCTGGTCGAGAACGACCGTGGCGGCATCCCGGCGCGCTTCAAGCTGCACTTCAGGCAAGCGGAGGCCTTGGCTCGCGCCGGAGACTCCGACGTGGCGTTCGAGTGCCTGGACGAGCTGTGGGCGGCCTTGCTGGAGGCGAAGGCGCGCCCCGACCAATTGGCGGTCGCGCAGGCGCGGATGGCCGCGCTCGCGGCGAAGGGCCTGGCCTGGGAGCGACTGGAAGCCGCGATCGAGCTGCTCGAGTCGCGCATGGACATGATCGCGGAAGCCATGGGCACGATCCGCATGGACTACCACCTGAAGATGCGCGAAGCCTGCCAGCGCGTCGAATCGCACGAGCGTGCCCTGTGGCACATCGACCAAGGTCTCGCCCTGCACGCCGCCGAGGAGGAGCGCAACGAGTCGTTGGCCGTGTTCCTGCGCATGAGCCGTGGACTTGCGTTGCTCGACGCGGGCCGCTGCCGCGAGGCGGGGGATGCGCTGGGACAGGCCCGCGAAGCCGCCGCTGGCATGGAGCCCGCCAAGTCGGACTTGCAAGTCATGACCGCGGGGTCCCTCGCGCAGCACTTGCTCGTCATGCGACGCCATGCCGCTGCGGCCGAGCAGGTCGAACAGGCGCTCGCCGGCGTCGCGGGCATGGAGGACGGCGAGCGCCAAGTGCCGCACTTGCGCTCGCTCCTCTGCGAGGCGCGGCTTGGGCAAGGCGACTTGGACGCGGCCATGGCGCTGGCGCGCCAAGCCATGGACGGCGCCATCTCGGTCGAGGCCTTGGGCCCGCGACTGCGCGCGACGCTCGTCGCCTCCACGGTGCTGCTCAAGCGAGGCAAGCTCGAGGAGGCCGAGGAGCTCTTGGACGAGCTCGTTCCCGACATCGCCGCGTCGCCTGCCCAGCGCGTCTCGCGCAAGGAGCGCTTCGACCTCGCCTTGGCCGAGCTGCGCGCAGCCCAGGAACGCCACGACGAAGCCCTCGCGCTGGCGCGCCGCGTCCTCGAGGCCTGCGAGGCGCGCCACTCCGATCCGCACCAACGCGTGGCCGAGGCCTGCGAGGCGCTCGCCTCCATCCTCGAGGCCGCCGGGCAGCTCGACGAAGCCGCCAAGCACTCCGCGCGCGCCAAGGAGATCCGCGCCGCGCTCGAATAGCAGGGCTTGCGCATCGAAGCCGGCATTCCCGGCATCTTCGCCGAGCCGACGGCGTTGCCCCTCGCCGGTGGCGGTGGTACACCACCAACCAAGCATGGCGCGCACGCCACAAGCCGAAGCCGAGGGTCGCCAGCGCGGCGCGTGGATCCTCGTCGCCTTCGCGCTGCTCTTGTGCGGCTCGGCCATCGCGCCCCTGGGTGGGCTGGACGCCTGGCTGCACTCGCACGGATCCATCGGTTGGCACATGCATGTCGACGATGGCGATTCGCGCGGCTTCCATGCCCATTCGCGCGCGATCCACGATCATGGCGAGCACGCGGAGTCGAGCGTGGACCATGCTCCGCCCGCCGAGCGTAGCGCCGCGCGTGCGTCCGGCCACGCGCCCCTCTCCGACTTCGCCAGCACGCGCCTCGTGCCGCAAGCCGCGGCCACGGTCCAACTGGCCGAACGCGCCAGCGCCTTGGGCGAGGGCACGGTGCTCGACCTCCTGCAGGCGCAGCAAGCGCTGCTCGCCGCGCGGCGCACCGAACTCGAGGCGCGCCACGAAGCCGCGCGCGCCTTCATCGCCTTGCAGCGCGCCGCTGGCGGGACGCTCGTCGACGCACCTGCGGACCCGCAGGACGCCCCGCGATGACGCGAGCCGGGCTCGCACCCGGCTCGCTCGTCCCTGCGTGGGCTCGGCTTCGTCCCTGCTCGCCGGGCGCTCGCGGCCTCAGGGCGTCCAGGTCACTCCGACGCCGTTCGTCAGGTTGAAGGTGTTCGCCGTGCAGAACGCCGCGGCGTTGCGGTACCAGACCTGGTAGTAGCGCACCGATCCGCTCGAAGGGATGGCCCCGCGCACGGAGATGGACTGCTCGCCGGAGACCGGATAGCTCGAGCTGCCCGCGGCGTTCGTCTTCGTGCCGAGGCGGATGACGGTGCCCTGCACGCAGCGCAAGCCGTCGCCGAACACCGTGCCGAACCCGTTGTTGGCGCGATCGGTGCCTTGGAAGTAGCGCGCCGAGCTGTTCGGCAAGCGCGAGGCGCGCAGCACGAGGCTGTCGTTGGCGAGGCTCGGCGACCCCGTGGCCACGAGGCGCCCGCCTTGGGCGTTGATGCTGTTGCCGCAGCCACCACCCGTCAGGCCGGTGTTGCCGCACGGGCATTGGATGCCGGCCCCGTCGCCAAAGCAGAACGACAGGCCCGTCTGTTGCGCCGGGGCGAGCTGTCCATCGGCGAGCCATGCCGCGATGGCCGCTTGCTCGCCCGCCGTCACGCACGAAGGCTGGCCCGCGTCTTGGACCGGATCGCCGCTGCACCCGGCCCCGACCGGCATCGACCCGCTTTGGATGCGCACCAACGACGCAAAGCCCTTGGTCTGCCCAGCGCTGGTGTACGAGGGCAATTGCGACTGCTGGAACGCCGTCGCGATGTTCCCCGCCGCGATGTTGAACCCGCCAAAGCCCGAGGTCGAGTGGCACCCGCTGCAATTGGCGAGGAACACCGGATGCACGTCGTTGAACGGCACCTGGGCGAGGGCGGGGGCGGCGAGGGCGAGAAGGACCGAGAGCTGGGGGAGGAAGCGCATGATAAGTCCAGTCTACGCCACCCCGCGCAGGCGGATTCAGGCGCGCAGCGTCGCCGCCAAGTCCTTCCATGAAAGGTTCTTGCACCTCGCTCGGATCTGCCACCGGCAGGCACGCATGGGTCTGGAACCGATTGTGTCGGCACCGATTTGCCGGCGCGTGTCGGATGTACTCGGGTAACAGGGACAGCGGGTGTCCGGAGGGGGGCCCTAGCATCTCCGGGCCGAAGCGGGAGGGCGGCTGGTGGGTCGGCTGGCCGGTGCTGGCATGCGCCGCCACCCCCCGTACAGTGGCTCCATCCTCGCATGTCCGACACCAATCTCTCCGCCTTCCTCTGGTCGGTCGCCGACCTCCTCCGCGGC
>SXXH01000047.1 GCA_005789645.1 Planctomycetia bacterium | reverse complement strand
GGAAGCCCATCTGGAAGGCGGTCTTGAGCTCCGAGAGCACGAAGGCCGGCACCACGACGCGCAGCGGCAGTTCCCGCTCGACTCCCGCGGCGAGGTCCTCCGGCGACGGCTCGGGCAGCTTCGCCATCTCCGCGAACAAGTCGATCTCGCCTTGGCGCGTGTTGGCCAGCAGGAAGCCGCGCAACTCCACCCAGGCGTTGTCCCCCGCTTGCTCCATCGAGATCTCCTGCGCCTTGTAGGGCAGGTAGGCCTTGTCCCACACGCGCTCGGCCACCGGCGCCATGACGAAGCTCGTCAGGAACAACGCGAGGCCGATGATGACCGGGTTCGGCGGCAGTTCGTTGACGCCCATCGCGCGACGCACGAACGACAGCACGATGACGATGCGCGTGAAGCTCGTGACGGTGACGAGGATCGCGGGCAGGAGCGACAGGATCGTCAACAGGACCGCGATCTCGACCGCGGTCGCCATGCGACCATCGACACCTTGCAACGGCGCGGGTCCTTGCAGCGGCGCGGCGCCGGCCAAGTTGGCCAGGGGTTCGATCGAAGCCGCGACGCCAGCTCCGTCTTGCGCGAGCGAAGGCAGCGCGAGGATGGCCGCGATGATCAGGATGCGCAGCAGGTCCTTCACGCCATCCCCTCCTTGCCGCGCAGCTTCGCGTACACCTTGCTGAACGCATCCGCGTCGACCTTGGTCGGCTCTGGTTCGCGCGCTGGCGCCACCACGGGGTCCAGCTCCGCGATCAACGCGATCTCCTTCTCGCCCAGCCCCAGCGCGAACGTGCGGTCGTAGCAACGCACCACCGCCAGTCGCTGCTTGCCGCCCAGCGGCATCAGGTCGAGCACCTGCAGCGAGCGCTTGTCGGCCCGCGCGCGCACGGCCCCGGCCACCAGCTTCTTGAACCCGAACGCCAGGAGCCCCAACGCGAGGAGCAGCAGCACGCACACCAACAGGTAGCGCGTCAGATCGGGCCCCTGCGCGGCGGATCGGGTCGATTGGGCCAGCAGGCCGAGCGTGTAGTTGGCGTCCATGGGTCACGCGCTCCAAGAGCAAGGGGAGTGCCAACGATCGAATTTGGCTGGGACCGGCCCTGGCGTGCCTGCCAAGGCCACATGAGAAGTAGATAGCCCACCGCGGGGGTGTCGCCAAAATCAACAAGTGGTGATTTTCACAACAGGGCAATTCGCCGTTGTTGGATGCGCCTCGAAACCGTGTCTCTATCGTCATGCTGACCTTGAGCCTGCATATGAACGACACCGTCTCGACGACCTTCGACCGCATCCTCGCCACGGGCTTCGACCCCAAGCGCGCCTCGTTCGAGGAACGCGTCGTGGTGCTGATCGTGGCCGCCCAAGGCATCCTCGACAACGGCGGCTTCGCCTACCTGCTCGGCAAGCCCTTCGATCCGCCGGCGAACGACGAGGACTTCGCGCGCGCCTACGCCGCGATCGGCGCCCACGATTGCGCCGTGGCCATCGCGGCCGCCTTCGCGCGCAGGACCTCCGGCGAAGCCTGCGACTGGAGCGACCTCGACGATGTGGTCGTCGGACGCGCGGAGGAAGTCGACGCCTTGCTTGCCAGGTGGATCGAGCGCAACAAGGAGCTCCTACCGTGAAGCTCCCTTGCGCAGAGTCCCTGCCTGAGTATCGCTCGTCGTTGGCGCGCCTCCGCGCGGCCTTGATCGCGAGCATCGCCGCCGTGGCTTGTTCCGACTCGCAGGATCACTCCATGTCCAATGCCAAGGATCCGCGCGGGGTCCCCGCGACCACCTCCGCCGTGGCCAAGACCTCCGACACCGAGCGCGCAAAGGCCCCCGATCCTGCAACTGACGCGGCTCCAGCGATCGTCGGCGCCTGGTCGGGCGCCACCACCAAGTGGTCGAGCGACGATGGCGCCCTCGCCGCCGAACTGCGACAGGGCTGGACGATCGCGGCGACCGAACCTGGCCGTGTGCTGGTCAACCCCGGTTTGCAGGAGACCGACACGCTCGACTGCCTGCTGGTCGTGGTGTGGGGCGAGTTGGAGCCTTCGCAACACGCGCTGGATGCCGCCGGCATCATGCAGGCGCAGGACGAGGAACTGCGCGCCGAGCTGCGCGCGCAGCAAGTCGACCTGCAACGCGCCAAGTCCCCGCCCATGCGCCTCGACGCGGGCGGACGAGACGCCGCCGAACAGGTCTACGAAGGGCGCGCGGCGGGCAACAAGGTGCGCACTTGGGTCGGGACGACGCTCCAAGATGGCTGGCACGCCACGGTGGTGGCCGTGGTCGTGGTCGGGCGCGAAGAACGCTTCCTGCCCGGAGCCAAGCGCCTGCTCTCCTCGGCGCGCCTCGCCGCTCCCAAGCGCGACGCGCAGGCGGAGGCGCGGCTGGCCGGAGCCGAATACGCCGGCCAGCAGGACTTCGGCCCGGGTGGCGCCATCAGCGTCGTGTACCGCTTGGAACGCGACGGCGGAGTGGTGCGCACCTCGTTGGTCTCCGGCAGCTTCGGCATCGATGGCGCCGTCGGTGGCGAGTCGCGCAAGCAAGGCCGCTGGACCAGCGATGGCCAGCGCGTGCGCATGCGCTTCGACGACGGCGTCGAGGAGGGGGTGGTCGAAGGCGCCGGAGCACGCGTGCTGGTCGTGGGGCGCATGCGTTGCCAGCGGCGCTAGGGTGCGCGCGATTCGAACGTCGATCGAGCGGCGCGGCCAGCAGGCGACGCGCACGAAGCCGACGCGGCGGCTAGGATGCGCGGACGCGAGCGACGACCCGCGCCCAACCACCATGCAAGCCCGACACCGCATCCGCACCCACCTTGGTCGCGCGGCCGCGACGCTGCTCGCGACGACCCTGATCCTCGTCGCCTGCAGCACCGAGCCCGCCAGCACGCCCGTGGCGCAAGCGCAAGCCACGCCCGCCGTCGCCATGCCGGGGGAACCCGCGCAAGGCGCGCAACCCGCCCCCGTCATCGCCATGGCCAAGTCCTACAACGAACTCTCGTCCGAAGCCGCGCGCGTCATCCTGAACAAGGGCACCGAGCGCCCCTTCACCGGCGAGTACACGGACAACAAGGCCGACGGCACCTACATCTGCCGCCAATGCAACCTGCCGTTGTACCGCTCGAGCGACAAGTTCAACTCGCGCTGCGGCTGGCCCTCCTTCGACGACGAACTGCCCGACGCCGTGCGGCGCGAGGTCGATGCCGACGGCCATCGCACGGAGATCCTGTGCGCCAACTGCGACGGGCACCTCGGGCATGTCTTCCTCGGCGAGGGCTTCACGAAGAAGGAGACGCGCCACTGCGTCAACTCCATCTCGATGGTCTTCGTCCCCGCCGGCGCGCCCATCCCGCCGACGATCAAGCTCGAACGCTGACCTCGCGCTTCACCCAGCGAGGTCGATGCGTTCGCCGCCTTCGCCGGGTTGCACGAGGGGCGCCAGGCGAGCGCGCGTGGCTCGCACGCGCTTGATGCGCTCTCCGCACAGTTCGAGTTGGGTGCGCGCGCGGTCCTCGACGATGGCGTGCAGCGACAGCAACTCCTGCAGCGCGTGCAAGCAGGCCGAACTTGCCTGATCCGGGCCGCGCCGCAGCTCCTCGGCCAGCACGCACAAGCGATCGGATGCGTCCGACACGAGCTGCATTTCGCGACCGAGGAGGTCGGCGTCGGCGTCCGGACGGTCGAGCCGGGCCAAGAGCCCCAGCAACCCTCGACGCAGCTCGGCGGCGGCCTGGTCGAAGCCGCTCACGAGGCGCGACTCCCGGCGTTGGACTGGAGCTCGATTTGGCGCCAACCATCGAGCAGCGTGGCCAGCACCTTGCGGGCCTCGTGCAGGTGCTTGGCATCGCGCTCGTTCGTGGCGCGCGCGCAACAGTCCTCGCACCACAAATACAGGCGTTCGAGGTCGCGGCTGGCGGCGCCACCCACGTCGTGGTCGAGGGCGCAGCGCAGTTCCACCACGATGGCGTCGGCGCGGCCGACCCAGTGCGCGTACTGCGAGCGCGGGTCGGCGGGATCGCACAAGAGCGCCCGATCGACGAAGCGCAGCGCGCCCTCGTACAAGAGGCGCGTGATCTTGACGGGCGGAGCATTCTCGATCGAATGCTCGGTGTAGGCGCGGGCCGCTTCGTGGGCGTTCATGGCGTGATTGCTCCTTCGTGGTCCGTCAGATGAGGCCGACCAGCGCCGACTGCAGCGCGGCGCCCTTGGCGTTGAGTCCGCCCATCACATCCTCGAGCTTGGCGAACTTCTGGATCAGCGAGGCTTCGTACTTCTCGAGGTAGTACTCCTTGTCCTCGATCTGGTCGTTCAGGCGCCCGATCGCGTCGTTCAAGGTCTGCGTCTTGGCGTCGAACAGGGCCTTGAGGACCGTGCCGGACGGGCCATCCGAAGTGCCGAACATGCGCTCGATGGCGCGGTCGAGCTTGGCGGCGAGGCCCGAATCGACCGTGGTGTCCACGTAGTAGCCCGGCGTGTTGGGCGCGGCTCCGCCGTTGTCGAAGCCGTCCGAGTCGACGAACAGGTCGGCGAAGGCCTCGAGGTTGCCGAGGATCTTCTCCTCGAGCTTGGTCTTGTCGAGCGTGATCTTGCCGTCGTTCTCCTTCTCGAAGCCCATCAAGCCGAGCGTCGAGTAGCCCGTCGTGTCGGCCGCCACGACCGCCAGCGGCACGTTGAACAAGGCGTCGTCGATGGAGGTGCGCACTTGGCGCAGCAGCGCGTCGCCGAAGAGCGGTCCACCCGGCCCGTCGTCCTCGCTGTAGGTGTTCTGCGCGTTGACGAAGGAGATGATCGCGTTGTACGCGACGACCAGGTCCTCGACCTTGGAGACGACGGCCTCGGTGTCGGCCTCGACGCTGAAGTTGATGGTCTTCGTCGGGTCGGCCGACTCCACCACCAGCGACAGGCCGGTGATCACGTCGTTGAACTCGTTGGTGGTGCGCTCGACCTGCAAGCCGTCGATGACAGCCACGGCGTTGGAGCCCACCGTGATGTTGTCCGCGCTCTGCGCGACGCCATTGGCGTCGGGTCCGGCGCCGTCGATCGTCAGGCCGCCCAAGGTGGACGAGATGTTCGAGATGCGCCCGGCGACGCCGCTCTCCTTGGAGGTCAAGACGAGCTTCCACGACGGCGCGGTCGAGGTTCCGGTGTTGACCACCGTTGCTTCGACGTCGTCGCCGGCGGCGGTGTTGATGGCGGCCGCGACCTCCTCGAGCGAGGACGAGGCTTGGTCGATGGCGATCGAGTGGTTGGTCCCGCCGGCCGTGAACGACACGACCTGGCCAGCTCCCGTCGCGAGATCGGTGGTCTTGTCGGCGACGCCGTCGAAGGTCCAGCGGTCGACGGCCGCCAGGGACAGCACCTTGAGCGTGTGGTTGGCCTCGACGGCCTCGCCGGTCGCCTCGAAGCTGGCGACGCCCTCTTCGCTCGGCGTCACCTTGAACTCCAGCAGGTTCTTCAGCTGCGACAGCTGCTTGGCCTTGGACTGCAGATCCTTCACCAGGTTCTTGAAGTCGCCGATCTTCGACAACTTGTCCTGCTCGACCTTCTTCTTCCCCTCCAACTGGTTGATGGGAATGGTCTCGAGCTTCAAGAGCTGCGTGATGATCGCGTTGGTGTCCAAGCCGCTGCCCAGACCGCCGATGCCGATGCCTGCCATGGTGGATTCCTCGCCGTTGGTTATCGGAGGGATGCGGGGGTCGCGTTAGCGCCGAGTAGTCGAGCTCCAGCAACGCGGAAGTTCCTTCCACTCGCTCGTCCCCGCGTCGGGATCGGCGGGTGCATCGCCGCCGCAAAGCGCGGCGGGACCCGCCCGAAGGCGAGTCCCGTGCTTGCGATCCGTGTCGCCCCCGCGGACGAGCACTCGGGGACTCGGGGGGCGCGAGCCCCCCGGTTCCGCGGAGGCGCGCGGATCAGCCGAGCAAGCGCAGCGCGAGCTGCGGCTGCACGTTGGCCTGCGACAAGACCGACACGGCGGCTTGCTGCAGGATCGAGTTGCGGGTCAAGTCCGCGGTCTCGTAGGCCACGTCCACGTCGCGGATGCGGCTCTCGGCGGCCGAGAGGTTCTCGCGCGCCGACTGGATGCTCGTGTAGGCCGAGGTCAGGCGGTTCTGCGAGGCGCCCAGCGCGCCGCGGGCCGAGTTGACCGTGTCGATGGCGGTGTCGATCAAGCCGATCGCCGTGTTGGCGTTGGCCGAGGTGTCGACAGCGACCGTGTCCACGCCCAGCGTCGCCGTCGTCGTGTCCTGGAGGGTCACGTCGATGGTCTCGCTGGCGTTGATGCCGATCTGGATCTCGGCGGTGGCCGTCGTGCCGTCGAGCAGCGCGACGCCGTTGAACTCGGTCGAACCGGCGATGCGGTCGAGCTCGGCCGTCAGCGCCGTGACTTCATCGTTGATCGTCGTGCGGTCGGCGGCGCTCAGCGTGCCGTTGGCGGCCTGGACGGCCAGTTCCCGCATGCGGCCGAGGATGTTGCTCGCTTCGTTCAGCGCGCCTTCGGCGGTCTGCACGAGGCTGATGCCGTCCTGCGCGTTGCGGGCGGCGGCGCCGTAGCTGCGGATCTGCGAACGCATGCGTTCGCTGATGCCGAGGCCGGCGGCGTCGTCCGCGGCCGTCGCGACCCGCAGGCCCGACGACAAGCGCGAGAAGTTGCCTTGCAGGCGGCTCGAGACGTTGCCCAGGTTGCGCTGGGCCGTCAGCGAGGTGATGTTGGTGTTGACTCTCAGTCCCATAGTGGTTCCTCAGAAGTGTTTCGGATCTCTCTCTCGTCTCTCGCGCCCGGCCGCGGCGTCGGGTTGGGTGCGTCGCGGAGGAGGACCTGGGTGCGCGTCGGCGGGGGAGATTGCACGCTCCATCCGCCTGGCGCACGGGCGCTTCAAGGGCCCTCCACCGCGGCGCGGACGCCGCAGTTGTGCTGTGTGGTTCGCGGCGACGCGCGGCGCTCGCGTCAAGTGGACTTGACGGTGCGCCAGCACGCGGCCGGCTTCGTGGTTGGCAAGGAACAGGTCTCCGGCGGGAGGCGCTCGCGCCCCGTGCCGCCATCCAGCCTCCAGGCCCGCTGGACCGGGGGAACCGCCTCGCGACGGCCCCCCCTTCAGCGATCGGCCACCAGAGGCCGAGTTTCGTCAGCCTTGCAGCAGCGACAGGGCGATCTGCGGCTGCGTGTTGGCCTGCTGCAGGATGCTCACGGCGGCCTGCTGCATGATCGTGTTGCGGGTCAGGTCCGCCGTCTCGCTGGCGACGTCGACGTCGCGGATGCGGGACTCGGCGGCCGACAGGTTCTCCCGCGAGTTCGAGATCGAGGCGATCGCGCTCTGCAGGCGGTTCTGGCTGGCGCCCAGCGCGCCGCGCGCCGAGTTGACCGTGTCGATCGCGGCGTCGACGAGTCCCAGCGCCGTGTTGGCGCCCGCCGATGTCGTGACATCGACCGTGTCGACGCCGAGCGTCGCGGCCGTGGCGTCCTGCAACGTGATGTCGATCGTCTCGTTGGCGTCGAGGCCGACCTGGATCGAGGTCGAGGCCGACGAGCCGTCGAGCAGATTGATGCCGTTGAATTCCGACGCGTCCGAGATGCGGTCGATCTCGGCGATGATCGCCGTGACTTCGTCGTTGATCGTGGTGCGGTCCGCGGCGCTCAGCGTGCCGTTGGCGGCCTGGACCGAAAGTTCGCGCATGCGACCCAGCAGGTTGCTGACTTCGTTCAGCGCGCCTTCCGCGGTCTGCACGAGGCTGATGCCGTCCTGGGCGTTGCGGCCCGCGGCGCCGAGCGAGCGGATCTGCGAACGCATGCGCTCGCTGATGGCGAGGCCGGCGGCGTCGTCGGCGGCCGTCGAGATGCGCAGGCCCGAGGCCAGGCGCGAGTAGTTGCCGCCGAGGCGGCTCGTGACTTGGCCCATGTGGCGCTGGGCGGTCATGGACGCGATGTTGGTGTTGACTCTCAGACCCATGATTCGACTCCTCTGTGTCTTCCGGTGGTTCTTGTGTCGCTGTGGTGGTCGTTCGCGGCGCGAGCCTCGTCCGGCCGGAGTTGGTTCTCGTCGGGGGCGCGGTGCGCTTGAGTCCGCGTCGCGCTTTTTCCTCTCCGCGCGCATCGGAAGCTTTTTCCGCGTTCCCGGAGCGGACGGCGCACGTGGGCCGCGCGTCGGCGCGGTAGAGTTCAAGTCGTGAAGGTCCGCATCCTCGTGGTCGACGACGAAGCCCCTCTGCGGCGCGCGTTGCGCGCGCTGCTGTCGGCCATGGGGCACGAGGTGCACGAGGCCGACGGCGGACGCGCCGCGCTCGCCGCACTGAAGAAGGCGCCCTGCGATCTGGTGCTGCTCGACCTCCACATGGAGGGCGGCGGCGGGCTCGAAGTGCTGCCGGAGCTGCGCTTGCTGCCCGAGGCCCCGGCCGTGGTCGTGCTGACCGGGCGCGCCGACGTGTCGGCGGCGGTCGAGGCGATGCGCGCCGGCGCCGCCGAGTGCCTGCAGAAGCCGGCCGACGCGACCATGCTCGAGGCCGCCATCGTGCGCGCGCTGCGGCTGCGCGGCGTGTCAAGGGAACGCGACAGGTTGCGGGCGGATCTGGGCGCGTTGCGCGCCGGGCCCATCCTCGGTTCGTCGCGCGCCATCGAAGCCGTGCGCGAGGCGATCGTGCGCGTGGCGGCCGCTCCGCGCACCACGGTCCTCGTGCTGGGCGAGTCGGGCACCGGCAAGGAACTGGTCGCGAGGGAGATCCACCAGCGCGGAGCACGCGCAGACGGCCCGTTCGTGGCGCTCACCTGCGCCGCCGTCTCGCCGGAGCTGATGGAGGCCGAGTTG
>SXXH01000046.1 GCA_005789645.1 Planctomycetia bacterium | reverse complement strand
CTCGCGTCCCGCGCCCTCGCCACGCTCGCCGAACTCGCGCTCCAACGCGCCACCCGCCAAGCGAGCCACGACGAGCGTGGCGTAGGCTCCGCGAGGCAACTCGAACGAGAGCACATGCTGACCTTCGTCGCGCTGCACGAGACGCAACGCGCGCGGCACGATGTGCAATGGACGATCCTCGCCTTTGAGCGCGAACCCGCTGACCCCTTCGATGCGGAACTCGCCAGGCTGCAGGCCTTCGCCGCGCAGCGCCAACGCGAGCAGATCGCGTTGCAGCGGGTGCTCGACATCCTCGAGGCCGGCTCCGGGCAGGCGGAACACGCCGCGCATCGACGGATCCTCGGGGTACGCGCCGCGCGAGAACGCCAACGGGCCCTCGGGGCCGCGCACGACGAGCGTGTCGGCCTTGGCGAGGCTGCTGGAGATCCAGCTCGACACGGCGCGGTTCCACAAGTGCGACTGCCACGCGTACAAGTGGATCAGTCGCAACTTCGAGGCGATGTAGCGGAACGCGCCAGCATGGTCCTCCTCGTTGCGCGACAGGTGCTCGAACACGCGCATGTGCGCGCCGAACCGGCCGGCGATGTCGCGGCACGCCCGCCAATCGCCCCAGCGCGCGAGCAACGCGTCCTTGAAGCGCGCCGTGTCGGGATCGTCGTGCTCGTTGCGCGAGGCCAACAAGCGCTTGAGCGCCTCTTCGCCGCGGCCAAGCGCGAGGTCGCGCGCGATCCAACCCTGGTGGCCGCGCAGGTTGCCGAAGCGCTGCTCGCCGAAGTAGTTGGGCAGGCCGTGCCGTCGCACCGGCTCGAGGTTCTCTTGCAGGGTCTTCGCCTCCGCGCTCGACACGTCGCGCAGGACGATGGCGAAGGCGTTGCCGGCGCTGTCCTGCGACGACAACGCGCGCGCGCTCGAGCCCAGCGTCTCGATCTTGATCGAGGGCTCCGACAGCTGCACGCGTCGCCCGCCGGGCGCGCTCATGTATTGGACGGTCACGCCTTGGCGGTCCTTCAACCCGGCGATCGACACCTCGCCCGGCGCGACACCCGCCTCGCGCGCCACCCGCGCCAGCGCCTCCATCGAGGTCAACTTGCGCTTGGACACGCGGTAGACGCGGTGGCGACCGCGCGCGACGAGCAACGATTGGTCGAGGAGCTCCTCGACGCGGAAGTCTCCGGGCTTCTGCTTGAGCTTCATGGTGCGCGGTACTTCCTCAACTGCTTGAGCACTCGGGCGTAGTCCTTGGGCAGCGGGGCCTCGACGCGCACCACGCCGCCGTCGGGTCCGGGGAACTCGATGGAGGCGGCGTGCAGAGTCAAGCGGTCGATCAACGACGACTCCTCGTGCCCGCGCTTCTTGCGGTAGTCGCGCTTGAAGTCGGACAACGACAAGTGGTCGCGCCGGCCGTAGACCGGATCCACCGCGAGCGGGAAGCCGACCTCGCGCGCGTGCACTCGGATCTGGTGCGTGCGACCGGTGAGCGGCTCGGCCTGCATCAGCGTGTAGCCATCGAAGCGCTCCGCCACGGAAAAGCGAGTGCGCGACTCCTTGCCGTCGACGCGGTCGATGCGCATGCGGCCGCTGCGCCGCTCATCGGGCCCGATCGGCAGGTCGACGATCTCCTCTGCGCCTTCCGCCAACGGCCAGTCGCCCTCGACCAGCGCCAAGTAACGCTTGCGCACGGACCCGGGCTGGTCGAACGCCGCGCGCAGGCGCCGCTCGCTCTCGATCGTCTTGGCGACGATCACGCAACCCGTCGTGTCCTTGTCGAGGCGGTGCACGAGTCGCGGCCGGAACTCGAGTCCATCCACGGGCTCGACCTCGTCGCCATCACCCAGTTCGAGCCCGCTGCGCCGCAACGACAAGCCGAGCAAGGCACCCGACAAGCAACCTGCGTCGCGCGCCCAGCGCTCGGGCTCGGCCGACAACCCGGCAGGCTTGTCGACCACGAGCACCCCCTCGTCCTCGAACAGCACCGGCACCTCGATCCGCGGGTCGCGCGGCGCCTCGGGCAGGTGCTCGTCCTCCTCGAACTCGACGATGACGACTTCATCTTCCGCCAACCTGTGCCCAGGCACGGTCGGGTTGCCATCGACGGTGACCTTGCGCTCGCGCACTTGGCGGCGCAGGAAGCCCTTGTTGAGCAAGGGGAACTGCAGGCACAGGAACTCGTCGAGCTCCATGCCGGCGCGGTCCTTGGGAATGGGGATGTGGTAGGCCAAGGTCGTCGTCGCCGCGCGGCGGGTGGGCTCGCCAGAGGCCGGCCCGGCGCTGGGCTCAGGAGTAGAGTTCCCGTCGCAGGGCGCCCACGTAGGGCAGGTTGCGATAGCGTCCCGCGTAATCGAGGCCGTAACCCACGACGAACAGGTTCTCGACCTCGAAGCAGCGGAAGTCGGCGGAGATCGGCACGCTGCGCCGGGACGGCTTGTCCAGGAACACGCAGGTGCGCACGCTGCGCGCTCCGCGCCGTTGCAGCTCTTCCCTGAGCTTGGATAGGGTCCGCCCGGTGTCGAGGATGTCGTCGACCAGCAACAGATCGCGATCCTCGATTTCCGAGCCGGTGGGCACGAAGTCGATGCGCAACTCGCCGGACTCCGTGCCCGCCCCGTAGCTGGAGGCCGCCAAGAAGGCGAGTTCGATGCGGTTGGGGATCCTCCGAATCAGGTCGGACGCGAAGACGCACGAACCTTTCAGGACCGAGACCACCGTGAACCCCCGATCGCCGTAGCCGCGCGACACCTCGGCCGCCACCCGGTCGATGGCGGTCTTGATCTGCTGCTCGTCGAAGAGGATCCGATCGATGTCGTCGTGAACGCTCATGGGCCTCCCCGTAGTGTCGCCGCGCGGTAGGGTGCCCGTCAACGCATCCAACGGCGACCGGGGTCCAAAGGGGCGCGGCAAGCCTTGCGAGGCCCTGCTTTGCCATACTGAGCGCCAGCGGTGGTGGCTGCGATCCGGAAATCCGGCGAGGCGCGCTCCGCCCTGCGGAACCGAAACCCCGTCCGCTCCCAGGAAGCAAGGACAGCAACACAGCACCCGAAACCATGCAGCAAGACAAGCCCAAGCGCCACCGGCGCACGGAAGAGGAATTGCTGCGCGACCTCGAGGCCCAGTTGGCCCGGTTGCGCGAGAAGGCTGAAGCCCGCAAGCAGCGTGATGAGCCAATCATCAAGTCCACCGCCAAATTGGTGAAGTCCGTGCGCAAGTACGCGCAAGAAGCACAAGACGCCGGTCGGACCGACCTTTCCTTGTCCGCGCAGGCCTTCGCGGCCGGCCTGGAGCGCGCGGCGGCTCAACCGCCGGCGGAGGAGCGCGGCCGGAGGTCGCGTGGCGGCGACCCGGACGCGGAGCAGTCGTGAACCACGACACCGGGACCGCACCGCCACAGTTGGGCCCGGAACTCGTGTCGAGCGAGTTGCTGCACCGAAACGCGCGCTTCGATTTGCGGCGCGATGTCGTGCGTTTGCCCTCTGGATTGACCCAGGATCTCGTATGGGTCGATCATCCCGGTGCGGTGGGCATCGCGGCAGTCGAGGAAGATGGGCGACTGGTCTTGGTGCGTCAGTACCGTCATGCCGTTCAGCAGCAATTGTTGGAAATTCCAGCAGGACGCTTGGAACCTGGCGAGGACCGACTGCAAGCAGCCATTCGGGAGCTCGAAGAGGAGACAGGGTTGCGGGCGGCCGAATGGTGCCTGCTCCAGGACATCCTTCCCGCGCCGGGATTCGCCAGCGAGCGCTTGTCCATCTACCTCGCGCGTGGGCTATCACCGGCCGGGCCACAGGCTGCGACATGCGACGCGGACGAAGAACTGAGCTTGGAGCGGCACGCCCCTGGCGACTTGCTCGCGGGTTTGACGACTGACGCCAAGACCTTGATCGCGGCGGGACTCTTGCTGCGGGCTCCATCGCGCGCCGCGGAAGCGCCTCTAGCCGACTGACGATCTACCCAGCCGCTCCCGGACCGATGCAGGCGCGGCGACTGGCCACGAGATCCAGCTCGCCGGAGCCAAGCTCCGCCGAGCGTGCCGCGGAGGGTGCATCCCCGCAATGTCTTCCTCGACCCACGCCTGCCGGTCCCGTTGTGCGACCGCGCCGTGCGATCATCCGGCCCCCACCACGCGCTCACCCCGTGTCGGCGCGGCCCTCCCCGCTACAGCCCGCATGTTTCATGCAATCTGGACATCCTCCGCCCAGGGGCTGCCTTGCCTGTAGGCAGCAGCGTGCAGCAAGATGCCAGCGCGCTGGGGCGGCTAGTCGTCGGGTGGCGACGCGCGGCACCATCCGCTGATCCACGCAAAGCCACCTTGGCCGGGCTGTGGGGATCCATGTGCGTCGAAACGCACGATACCGCCCGGCGAGGCGACCAATGCTCCGCCATCCGGCAGAGCCAGCACGTGGCGCGCCTCGGGCAAGATCGTCAGATCCACCTCGAGGCGGGGGCGGCCGTCGCGCGTTCGCGCGCGCAAGATCGCACCGGCTCGCTCCAAGGTCCACGGCCCCCCACCATCTGGAAGGACATCGAAGGCCACGAGGCTCTCCAAGGGAGCCTGCGCCATGCGCGCAAGGCGGGCGTCGAGGCGAGCGAGGACCGGTGAAGAGCCACCAAGCGCGACCCAGGCACCGCCATCGGCGGTGACTCGCAAGCCAAGGATGGGTGCTGGCATGCAAGCCAGCGCCAACACGCCCCCGGCCGCGACATCCACCTGGAGCAGCCTTCCATCCTCGCCGCCGCACCAAGCCAGCAAGCCGGAGGCGCGTACATGGCGCAAGCCGGCAGCCTGCATCAGCAGACGAGGCGTGGCTTGCGCATCGACGCGCCATAGGCGCCCCGAACCGTCCTGGAGGCGCTCGAGACAGAGGGCGCGTCCATCGGCGAGTGCATCCAAGTCGTGGAAGCCCTCGAGCCACAACTCTCCTTGCTCCGTCCCGCGCTCGGACAACTCCAGCAATCTCGCGCCGAAGGCGTTGGTCGCGTTGCCCGAACGCGCCACCCACAGCCCACCGTCGGCGGCCGTCGCCACCGCAAGCGGCCAACCCACGACGTGGCTGCGCCCGTCGATCAAATCGTCGTCGAGCCCGCGCAGCAAGGACGCGTCGCGATCGGCCACCCACACTTGCGGGGCGCCGGCGGCAGAAGGCCCGATCCATGGCTCGACGGCGAGACCCACTCCCATGCAGGCGAAGAACAACCCCACGGCACCCAGTGCATGCCTGGAGAGCCAAGGTGCGGATGAGATTGGAGCGCGTCGCGACATCGAATTGCTTGCTTGGTGTTCCACACCTCCCTGACGAACGCCGCGCCGCCCGCGTGGCAGGCAACCAGCCAAATCACGGAAAAATCAGGCGTAGTGCCGCGCAATCGTCATTGCGCGCATGGCAGTGCTTCGACTGTCGATCGAGTTGTCGAACGCGAAGCAGGCCGGCCGTGGAGCCTGCACGACGCGCGCCCCGGACTCTGCCGCGCGCATCGGGACGCAAGGGCCGCACGATTTCGTCCATGCCCCTGGCGCGCGCGGACGCTGGATCGCCAGACGCGCTTTGAGCTGTGGCGTCGCGCGTTGATCGGTACCCACGCGCAGGGCCTCGTGGA
Source organism: Planctomycetia bacterium (assembly GCA_005789645.1). Taxonomy (GTDB): domain Bacteria; phylum Planctomycetota; class UBA1135; order UBA1135; genus SXXH01. The sequence goes on along the minus strand of SXXH01000046.1, from coordinate 6,076 downwards.
TGCTCCTCCGGAGAGAAGATCGGGGTGGCAGTGATCCTCAACCGCCCCGCGCCCGCGAGTGCGGCGACCTGCGAGAAGTCGCTTCCATGACCTTGTTCAGGTCGCGAGCAGCACGCCCTCGAAGCTCAGAAGTCGCGCCTTGGTGGCCGCGCCTCCCTGGGCCGAGAAACCGCCAAGGCCCGTGCTCGACACCACGCGGTGGCAAGGCACGAACAACAGCAACGGGTTGCGGCCTGTCGCGCCGCCCACGGCGCGCGCCGCGCCAGGCAGGCCGATTTCACGGGCCAGATCTCCGTAGGTGCGCGTCGAGCCAAGCGGAATGCGGCGTTCGAGCTCCCACACGCGCTGATCGAACGCGCCGCCGATCGCATCCAGCGGATGGTCGAACACCATGCGTCGTCCGGCGAAGTACTCGTCGAGTTGGAGCAGAGCGGGCGCGAGGTCCGCTCGCGATTCGACGCAGCTCGCCTCGCGGCCGGCGCGTCGGGCGAGGTTCGAGAGCAGCGCGCTCGGGTCGTCGACGCGGAGACCTGCGTGCACCAGCCCGCGGGCGCTGGCGCACAGGAGCAGCGGACCGAGCCATGTGTCGTGCACGCACCAGCGCCATGCTTCGCCATGCGCGGTGGCGACGGTGCCTGAGGCGCCGACGGAGACTCGCGCGCCGCGACGCGCTCGCCTCGATGCCACGCGCGCCATCTTCGTCACCGCGGCCCTTCCACGTCGCGCGCGGTCCTCGCGGCGCAGGCCCCGACGAGCGACCAGCACAATCCGGCTCCGGCCAGCGCCAGCGCGCCAAGCAACCACCACACTCCCACCGCGATGCCGGAGCGCACGGACGCATCGGACGAGGCGACCGCCTCGCGGCAGGAGGGTCAGGCCCAGCCTGCGCGCGCGCAGGCCGCCAGCACGACGAAGATGGCCGCGATGCGCTTCATGGGGCGGGATTCCAATGGTACAGCGTCAAGTAGACCAGCACCCCGGTCACGGAGACGTACAGCCAGATGCCGAAGGTCGGCTTGGCGAGCCGACGGTGGTCGTCCCAACGTTCCTTGTGCGCCAGCCACAAGGTCCGCAGCACCATGGGCAGGTTGACGATGGCCAGCAGCACATGGCTCGCCAGCAGCGCGAGGTAGAGGAACTTCGCGACGCCGACGCCGTGGAACTTGGTCGGACCTAGCTCCTTCTGAGCGCCGAAGTGGTACCACAAGTACGACGCCAGGAACGCGCTGGAGACGAGGAAGGCCGCGCGCATCAAGCGCTCGTGCAGTTCGCGGCGGCCTCGCTTGATGGCGACGAGTCCGGCGACGAGCAGCACCGACGCCGTGGCGTTCAGGCAGGCGTTGAGGAGCGGCAACACCGACGGTTCCGGCGCGGGCTTGGCGGCGGAGTAGCCCTCTTGCGCGAGCCCGCTGGACGCGAGCGTGGCCAACGCGCAAGCCACCGGAACGCTCGCGCGCGCCAGGTCGCGCACCCAGGGCCGTCCTGCGGACGCGAGCGACATCAGCGCCCATCCTTCGCGAGCCACGCCGCGCGCGCCGCGGCCAGCGCCACGCCATCCTCGCCTTCGCCATCGTAGTAGCCGCGCACTTGACCTTGCGCATCGACGACGGCGAGCACGGTGCGGTGCGTGACCAGCTGACCGACCGGCGCGGCGGGATCGCGCTCGACGGGGAGCATGAAGCTGTCCACCGACACGGAACGCACGGCCTCCGGCGTGCCTGTCAGGAACAACCAGCGCGACTCGTCGGCGCCTAGCTGCCGCGCGTACTCCGCCAGCACTTCGGGCGTGTCGTGCTCGGGGTCGACGCTGATGGTGACGAGGCGCGCATCGACGCCGGCGAGCTTTTCGGACAAGGCGCGCATGTTGCCGCTGATCTTGGGGCACGGTCCCGTGCAGCGCGTGAAGATGAAGCCCACCACCCACGGCTTGCCGAGCAGATCCTCGCGCGCGATGGCGCGTCCGCTGCGCTCGACGAGCTGGAACGGCTTGACTGCTCCGAAGCGTTCGAGGCTGTCGGCCGGCTGGGCGAGTTGCGCCGAGGCGAGGCTGGTGGGCGCGTGGCGCGAGGCGAGCCAGCCGCCGATCACGACCACGGCCACGAGCGAGAAGGCCGCCGCGCCGAGGATCCAAGCGGGCACGGGCTTGGCGGGCTTGGCGTGGGCGGGCGCGGCGTGGGCGGGCGGGGGGCTGGAGTGCTTGGGCGATTCCATGTTGCGAGTCGAGGTCTTCCTTGTCCGATGCGCTTGACAGGTGGCCGGTGTCGGGTCAGTCGAAGTACAGCGCCCAGAGCAGCACCAGCCACACGAAGTCGACGAAGTGCCAGTAGGGCGCGGCGAGTTCGAGCGCGCGACCGCCACCTCCGCGCGCCTGGGCGAACCAGCCGCAGCCGATCCAGATCGCGCCGGCGGCGACGTGCAGTCCGTGGACGCCGGTCAGCACGTAGAAGCAGGCCCACCACAGGTCGGTGGAGGGCCGGCTTCCGCCCGCCAGGAGGGCGCCCCACTCCCACGCCATGGCGGCGAGGAACAGCAGGCCGAAGAGCAGTGCGGCGAAGCCGAAGCAGAGCGAGCGGGGGCGGTTCTCCGCGCGCGCCGCGAGCGCGACGTGCAGGCAGGCGGAGCTCGAGAGGAGCAGCGCGGTCATCGCCAGCGCCAGCGGCAGGTCCAGTTCGGCCTGCCGGCGCGGCGCCAGCACGATCCAGGCCGAGAACAGCCCGGCGAAGAACATCACTTCGGTGGCGAGGAACACCAGCACGCCCACGCGCGCGCGGTCGATGGTCGCAGGACGGCCGGCGCTCAGCTCCATCCGAGCCTCGCCAGCGCTCCGGTGCGCGGATCGCAGACCACGGCCAACAGCAAGAGCGGCAAGTGCACGAGCGAGGCATGCAACAGGAGCCGCGCGCTCGAACGCTCCGTGCGCCATGCGAAGCGCGCCGCAGCCGCGACGTAGGCCGCGGACAGGCCGAGCGCGGACACCGTGAAGACGAGGCCCGCGTCGCCGCGCATCGCGGGCAGCATGCACACCGGCAACAACGCGAGCCCGTGCATGAGCGCCGCGCGTGCCGCCATCCGCTCGCCGTCCTCCTCGCCCGCCAGCATGCGCAGTCCCCCGCGGCGGTAGTCCTCGCGGTACAGCCAGGCGATGGCCATGAAGTGCGGGAACTGCCACACGAAGACGATGGCGAACAGGATCAGCGCCCAACCCTCGACCGAACCGGCGATGGCCGCGTAGCCGAGCAGGGGCGGGGCCGCGCCGGGCACGGCGCCGACCAGCGTGTTGAGGGTGCTGTGGCGCTTGAGCGGCGTGTACACGGCGACGTAGGCGAACAGGGTGCCGAGCGCCAGCAGCCCCGCGACCAGGTTGAAGCGCACGCACAAGAACAGCACGGCGGCGAGCGCGAGGAGCGAGGCCACGAGCAGCGCGTCGCGCGCCGACAAGCGCCCGGCCGCCACGGGGCGCAGGCGCGTGCGCTGCATCAAGCGATCGGTGTCGCGCTCGATGACCTGGTTGAAGGCGCTGGCGGCCGCGGCCGAGAGCGTGATCCAGACCGAGGCTTCGCAGGCGCGCGCCAGCGAGAAGTCGGTCGCCGGCGCCACGAGCGCGCCCACGAAGGCCGCCACCGCGACGAACACGGCGATGCGCAGCTTGAAGAGCATCGCCAAGTCGCTGGCGAGGCTCGGAGCGAGCGCGGCGTCGTCGGTGCGGGAGGCCATGGAGTCCGTCGGTGGTTGGTTCAGGCGGCCTGCGGGCGCAGGGAGCGGTGCGCCCAAAGGGTGCAGGATACCGTGGTCCACAAGAGCAGCGCGCCCGTGGCCACGTGCAGGGTGGCGAAGACGGCCTCGCCGACCGAGACGGGGTTCGTCGGCCCCGTGACGATGTAGACCCACGCCGCGGTCAGGATGCCGAGCACCACCTGCAGGCCGAGCAGGAGGTGCAGGCGGCGCTTGAGCGTGCGCCAGCGCGCCGCGTCTAGGCCGCCCTCTTCGGAGGCCTTGCCGCAACCTGCGCCGAGCAGCACGACGAGTCCGGTGGCGACCAAGGCCAGCGCCATGTGCGCGAACAAGGCGTGCGTGCCGCCGTTGTGGCGCACCCAAGCGCCCAGCGCGATCTGCACGTACAAGAGGAGCGCCGTGCCCGCGCCGAGGCGGCGCAGGAAGCCGGCCTGCGCGCTGTCGCGCGAGCTCGACCTGCGCCAGCCGACGCTGTGCAGCAGCGCCTGCGAACAGAACAGCGCGAACAAGCCTTGCGCGAAGGTGCCGTGCAGGAAGGCGAGGTGCGGGCTGTTCTCCAGCACGCGGAACCCGCCGAGCAGCCCTTGGCCGACGACGGCGACCAGCGCGACGACGGACAGGGCCTTGAGGCGCCGCGAAGGCTCGCAGGCCAGCGTGAGCACGCAGGTCGCCAGCACCGCCAGGCCGACCAGCGCGCCCCACAGGCGGTGGCTGTGCTCCCAGAACACGCCAGCGTCCTTGAGCATCTCGGACAGCGGGTAGGTGAACATGTTCTGCTGGAACGTCGTCGGCCAGTCGGGCACCGCCATGCCCACGCGCAGCGTGGTCACGGTGCCGCCGATGAGCAGGATGGGCGCCGTCAGCAGCGCGGCGGAGAGCGCCGCGCGCCGCGGCCAGGGGTTGGTCGCGTCCATGTTCATGCGCGCGCCTCCGTCGCGGTTCGCGCTCGCGCCTGCGGCAGCCAGTCTTCCTCGCCCGCGGCGTCGCCGTACTCGTCCGGGCCGCGCACGACCACGAGTTCGCGGTCGAAGTTGCCGTGCGGCGGAGGCGAGGGCGCCTCCCACTCGAGGCTCGCCGCGCGCCACGGATTGGCCTCGGCCGTGCGTGGCGAGCGCAGGGTCAGGATGAGGTTGGCCACGAACAGGGCCTGCCACGCGAACAAGAGCAGCGCGGCGATGGTGATGAAGACGTTGAGCTCGCGCAGCGGCTCGAGCGATTGGTGCGCGTAGGGATCGGCGCTGCGCCGCACCATGCCCGCGAAGCCGGCTTGGTGCATGGGCAGGAAGACGGCGTTGGTCAAGACGAACGTGCCCGCGAAGTGCAGCTTGCCGAGGCGCTCGCCGAGGTGGCGACCGGTCATCTTGGGGAACCAATGGTGCAGCGCGGCGAAGACGCCGAACAAGGTGCCGCCGAACACGATGTAGTGGAAGTGCGCCACCACCGTGTAGGTGTCGTGCAGGTGCACGTCGACCGGCGTCGCCGCCATCCAGATGCCCGACAAGCCGCCGACGACGAACATCGCGACGAAGCCGAGCGCCCAGAGCAACGCCGCGTTGAGGCGCAGGCGTCCGCCCCACACCGTGCCGATCCAGTTGAAGGTCTTCACCGCCGAGGGCAGCGCGATCAGGATCGTCGACAGCATGAAGCCGGTGCCCGCCACCGGGCTCATGCCGGAGACGAACATGTGGTGGCCCCACACCATCACGCCGAGCCCGGTGATGGCCGCCATGGCCCAGACCATCGGCTTGTAGCCGAAGACGGGCTTGCGCGCGTGGACGCTGAGGATGTCCCCCACCATGCCCATCGCGGGCACGACCATCACGTACACGGCGGGATGGCTGTAGAACCAGAAGAGGTGCTGCCACAAGAGCGGCGTGCCGCCCGCGCCCGCGATCCACTCGCCGTTGACCCACGCGCCGCCGCCGGAGAAGAAGCCCGTGCCGAGCAGGCGATCGGAGTACTGCAGCACGGTGGCGGCGGTCAGGACCGGCAGCGCCAGGCACTGCAGCAACGCGGCGACGAATAGGCCCCAAACGGTCAAGGGCAGGCGCGACATCGAAAGTCCCTCGGCGCGCATCGTGGCGATGGTCACCACGTAGTTGATGGAGCCCGAGAGCGAGGACAAGCCGCTGAAGAACAAGGCCCACAACCACAGCGTCTGCCCCGCTCCGCTGCCGGGCGCGGCACCCAGCAAGGTCGACAGCGGCGGGTAGGCTGTCCAGCCGCTCGAGGCCGCGCCTCCCTCGACGGCGAAGGACGCCAAGGCGCACGCGATGCCGGGCACCATGATCCAGAAGCTGAAGGCGTTCAGCCGCGGGAAGGCCATGTCGCGCGCGCCGATCAT
>SXXH01000045.1 GCA_005789645.1 Planctomycetia bacterium | reverse complement strand
GGCGGTCACCCGGCCATGCTCGTGCGGGCCTCGGCCAGCGATCGCGGCCACCAGCGCCGCCTCGGCCACGCGCGTCGCCGCCGCCGGAGCCGTCCAGCCCGCGTTGCTGCGGCCGAGCTTGATGCTCGTGCACGGCTATTGCTCGAGCGGCCAGCCATGGCCGGCGACCGACTTCGCGCAACCCAAGCTGGCGTTCCTCGACGCCAACGCCAACCGCTCGCACGACGAGTTCGCGCTGCTCATGGCCCAACGCGCGCAAGCGGCCGGCCTGACCTCGTTCGGCGTGGTCGGCCACAGCCAGGGCGGCGCAGCGGCGCTGCACTTGCGCACCTACTACGCCAGCCCGCTCGATCTCGCCACCGGACCACGCCGCATCCAGGCGGTGGCGACGCCGTGGCTGGGGACGCCGCTCTCGTCCTTGAGCGCCTTCAGCTGCGGCAGCAACGCCAACCTGACCACGAACGGCGCCACCAGCTGGCTCGCGGGCATCCCCTCGTGGGCCCGCGCCGAGGCCAGTTCGTGGACCACCTCGAACACCGGCGGCGCCTGCAACTTCTTCGCCTCGCTGCTGCTCTCCGATCCCGAGGACGGCACCGTCGAGCGCGCGCGCGGCGTGCTGCCCGGCGGCAACGACATGGGCCACGTGCTGGGCTGGTGCCACACGACGGGCATGTCGGAACCGGCGAACTACCAGGACGCGGCGCGCAACGCCGAGATGGACGCGCAAGCGGCGCGCTGAGGGACGGCGACGACGTCGTCGAGGGGGTGGCCGCGATCGCTGGCCGAGGCCCGCACGAGCATGGCCGGGTGACCGCCCCTCTTGCTTGGGGCACGCTGCGATGTTGCACGAAAAAGCGACGGCCGCCGCCGCGCTGGAGAAGTAGTCTTCTTGCCGCAGGCGATGGTTCGCAGGCCGCGGCGGGAACCGACCCTTGCCGTGCCATTGGCTGGCGCGCTCCGCAGTCGAGCGCGCGGTGCTTCTTCGCGCGCCTCCTGCACGTCTTCTTCGGCTTGGCCTCGCTGGCGACGCAGGCTGCAACTCATCCCCAGACGCCGGGGGCCAACGATCCGACCTTCAACGTGCTCGACGATGGGACCTACGGCGATGGCGCCGACGATGGCGAGGTCTTCGCCATGGTGATGCAGCCGGATGGAAAGCTGATCGTCGGAGGCAGCTTCTCGGGCTGGAACGGCGTGGCGCGCCGACATCTCGTGCGCCTGCAGGCCGATGGCAACGTCGACACGAGCTTCGACATGGGCTCCGGGCCGGACAACTCGGTCAAGGCCTTGGCCTTGCAGCCGGACGGCAAAGTGCTGATCGGCGGCACCTTCGACGGGTACGACGGCGTGCCACGCGGCCGCGGGGCGCGAATCAACCCGGATGGCAGCCTGGACTCGAGCTTCGCCACGGGTGCTGGATTCGAACGCTCCGTGCACGCCATCGCCCTGCAGCCGGACGGAAAGGTCGTGGCCGGCGGACTGCTCACGACCTACGACGGCATTCCGCGCAACCGCATCGCGCGCCTCAACGCGGATGGCACGCTTGACGCCAGCTTCGTTCCCGGCTCGGGAACGACCAATCCGTCGGGGCACGCGGAAGTCCGCTCGTTGGCGCTGCAACCCGACGGCAAGATCCTGATCGGAGGCTTCTTCACGCACTACGACGGTGTGCCGCGCAACCGTGTCGCGCGCGCGAACGCCAATGGAAGCAACGACTCCAGCTTCGACCCGGGTGCGGGCGCGGACAACATCGTCTGGTCCCTTGCGCTGCAGTCCGACGGCAAGGTGCTGATCGCGGGATTGTTCACCAACGTCGGCGGTGTCGTGCGCAATCGCGTGGCGCGATTGCTCGCCGATGGATCGCTGGACGCCAGCTTCCAGCCGAGCGCCGGCGCCGACAACACGGTGTGGCGCATCGTTCCCCAGCAGGATGGGAAGATCCTCGTCGGCGGCCTCTTCTCGCGCTACGACAACGTGCTGCGCGGCCGCATCGCTCGCCTCGAAGCCAATGGACTGCTCGATGCGAGCTTCCATCCGGGATCGGGCGCGACCTTGCCGGGCTGCGGGAGCTCCGCGTGCTTCCGAAGTGTCTGGGACGTCCTGCCCGCCTCCAACGGCGACATCTTGATCGGAGGCGTGTTCGGCGCCTACGCGGGCCTGCCGCGCAGTTGCCTCGCGCGCGCGCTGTCCAATGGCTCGCCGGACGCGACCTACATGACGTTGGCGGGCCTGAACGAGCCCGCCGAGGCGATCGTCGCGCAACCGGACGGCAAGGTGCTGGTCGGCGGCAACTTCACGGACTGCAACGGCGTGGCGCGCCAGCGCCTCGCCCGACTGGACGCGAACGGCGCCCTCGACTTGGGGTTCTCCCCGGGCGCGGGGGCGGATGGAACGGTCCACGCCATCGCGCTCCAGCCCGATGGCCGAGCCGTGATCGGCGGCGACTTCTTCAGTTGGGATGCAACCACGCGCATCGGCGTCGCGCGCATCCAATCGGATGGCGGCGTCGACGCAAGCTTCGACCCCGGGCAGGGCGCCAATGGGCGGGTCTCCGCGATCGCCTTGCAACCGGATGGCAAGCTGCTCTTGGGAGGCGACTTCACTAGCATCGACGGAACGCCCCGCAACCGCATCGCGCGGTTGAATCTCGACGGCAGCCTGGACTTGGGGTTCGATCCCGGCGCCGGCGCGAATGGACCAATCGCGGCCTTGGCCTTGCAGCCCAACGGCAAGGTGCTGGTCGCAGGGTTCTTCTCGAGCTTCGCCGGATCGCCACGCTCGTGCCTCGCGCGACTGGAGTCCACTGGCGCGCTCGACGCGAGCTTCAGCATCGGCACGGGCCCCAACGACGAAGTCGCGACGGTGAGCCTGCACCCGGATGGCAAGATCCTCATCGCCGGAGCATTCACCGCCTACAACGGCACGTCCCCGATCAGGCGCATCGCGCGCCTGCATGGCGACGGCAGCCTCGACACCAGCTTCGACATGGGCTTTGGCGCGAGCGACCTCGTCCGCGCGCTCGCCATCCAACCCGACGGCAAGTTGCTGATCGTTGGCGACTTCGCCAGCTACAACGGCGCCCTGCGCACGCGCATCGCGCGCGTCCACGCCAACTCCCCCTACGCAACCTACTGCAGCGGTCCGACCATCCCTTGCCCCTGCGGCAACGTAGGCGCGGCGGGCAACGGCTGCGCCAACTCGCTGAACTCGGCCGGCGCGCGCCTAGCGGCCTCCGGCGTCGCCTCGCTCGCCAACGACACCCTCGCGCTGGCGGCGAGCGGCATGCCCAACAGCAGCGCGCTGTACTTCCAAGGCACGACTCAGTCCGCCACCGCGTTCGGCGACGGGGTGCGCTGCGCCGCGGGCTCCACCATCCGCTTGGGCGCCAAGACCAACGCCGCCGGCGCATCGAGCTACCCGACCCCCGGCGACCAACCAGTCTCCGTGCGCGGCGCGGTCGCCACGAGCGGCGTGCGCCACTACCAGGTCTGGTACAGGAACGCCGCCCTCTTCTGCACCCCGAGCACGTTCAACCTGACGAACGGGACCAGCGTGAACTGGGCGCCGTAGCGGCAACACGCGCCGCGGGACGCTGGGGGCTCGCCTCCGCTCCCCGCGCAGCGGCAGGCAAGACCGCCGCTCCAACTACGCCGCGAGGCGCGCCTCCCGCTCGGGTCGGCGCGCCTCGCGCCCTCTGGTCTCGCGCTGTCCGGAGCGTCCCGCGTGCTCGCGGCTCACTCGAGTTCGTCCGAGGCGAGCATGCGGTCGCTCAGGCGGCGGACCATGGCCTGGAACACCTCGCGCTTCATCTCTTGGCCGGCGACCAGCGCCTCGAGGCGGTTGAGGGCGCGGAAGTACTCGATGGTCCAGCATTCGGGCGGCATCAGCGCGTGGAAGGCGGGTTCGACCTCGGCGTAGCGCGTGGCGGCGGCGCGAGCGCGTTGCACGAGCAGGCGCGCCCTCGAGGCGTAGTCTTCGCGCTTCATCTCGCCGCCTTCGACGAAGGCGCGCAGTTCGAGGAGCGCCAGCGCGACTTGGCGCTTGAGGAAGTAGTACTGCAGCGGATCCGGGCGGATCTCGACGCCCCCCTCGTCCGTCGTGGTCGTCGCGCCCGTGTTGGTGGTCGAGCCAGCGTGGCCCGCGCCCGCAGGCACCGTGCCCACGTGGACCGAGCCGATGGGCGTCGCGGCGCGCTCTCCCATGCACGACGGACCGGCGACCGTGCCGCAAGCGCCGCCTGCGGGTCCGCGCACGCCAACCTCGCCGATCGGCGCGAAGCGATCCATGGTCGAGAGTCCGGCTTGAGCCGCGGCCTTGGTGGCGAAGAAGGCGACGAGGGCGAGGAAGACGAAGGGCAGTCGGGCTTGGAGCTTCATGGCGCTGTTCCCTTGGCGGGCGTGGGGGTGTGGTGGTGGTCTCCGCCGGGCGAGGGACCCGAATCGGTCCGCGAGCCGGAGGAGGAAGGACTTCTCCTTCCTCCCAGCCAAACGCGCGTGGGCGTCCGTTCTCGCCTTCGGCAGGATCTTCCGAGAGGAGGCTCCGCCGACCCTCTGCGAACGGGACAACCGGACCGTCGAGCCAAGGCAGGGAATCCGAAGCGCGAGGACTCGAGCGCCCGAGGTGCGCGCAGCGTCCACCGTCGTGTTGCGTTTCCGCCCAGGCGGCCGGCCCCCCCCGAAACCACGCGAACCCATCGGCGAGCCGCCTTGCTTGGTGCCTGCCGAAGTTCGAGCGGCCGAAGGCCGCAAGCACGAATCAAGCCGGACGCCGCGTCTTGCGGCGTCCGGCCTGCTCGTCGAGCCCGATCAGCGCGAGCCTCACATCGGCTGCGCTTCGGCCAGTCGCAAGAGGAGCTGCTTCTTGAGCACTTCGAACTCCTCGCGAGTCAGCTTGTCCTTCTTCGCCTCGGCTTCGAGGCGCGTCAGCGCGCGGTAGAACTCCGCCGTCCAGCCGGTCGGCGGCAGCATCGCCTGGATGCCGGGGCCACCCACCGTCGCCGCTTCCGCCGCCGCGCGGGCGCGGGCGACCAGCAGGGCCTTCATCTTCTCGAACTTCTCGCGCGGGATGTCCTTGGCGCGGGCGTGGCGGTTCAGTTCCTTGACGGCCTCCTGCAAGGCGGCGTGGATCTCGCGCAGTTCCTGCAGGCTCTCCGCCACGGCGACGCTGCCGCCGCCGGTGATCGTGCGCGTGCCGACCGTGCCGATCGTCTTGACGCCGCCGATGGTGCCGATCTCCGTCGGCGTGGTCTGGGCGCGGGCGGCCGTGGCCAGGATCGCCGTGGCGATCAGGATGAACGTGGTCGTGATGGTGGCGAGCTTCATGGTCTTGGTCTCTTCCCCTTGGACTTGCGGCTCCGGCCTCGGGTTCGGTCGCGGGCGGCGGGCGCCTGTCGTGCGCCTGCACCGGGTCAAACGACCGTCGGTGGGGTTCCTCGTCGGCCAAGCACGAAAATCGCGCCGCCCCCAAGCGGCCGACCGTGCGCCGCCCCCCCCGGCAAGCACGAGACCGCCGCGCACACTAGGTGCACGGCGGTCTTCGCCGGCGACGGCCCCCACCGTCGCCGAGCCCCAGCCTTCATCAGGCTGCGAGCTGGATGCGTGGTGCTTGCGCGAGGAGCGCGCACTGCACGAGACGGCCCGCCCCCGTCGACGACGAGAGCGGGCCTGTGCCTTGGGCCGCGATGCGGGCCGGGACTCCATTCGTGGCGATCGTGGCCGTCGCGACGACGACCTTCGCGACGGCCGTCTTGGCGGCGGCGCGCGCGCGACGGGCGCGGCGGGCGCGGCTGTTGATCGGGCGGATGCTGGCGGTGTAGCGGACGATGATCATGGCGGGGACTCTCCTTGGCCTTGGGGCTCTTGGCTTGCGCGAGCCTTGTCCGGCTCGCGTGGGATCCAAAAGCGCCGGCGAGGCTCGAACTCACCGCGAAATCGCGATTTTCCCGCCGAGCCGCCAGACCGGGCGTCCTCTCGGATTGGCGCGGGCAGCAAGGATCGCGGGACCAGCGGCGCCAGTTGCACGCCGCGCGCCGCCACAAGTCAGGCGGAATCGTCCCGGCGCGCGAGCCCGTGGACGAGCGGAGCCTCGCGCCAACCTTCGGGCGGCGGAGCCATGGGGGCGAACGCGGCGGCCACGTGCCGCTCGAGGCGCGCGGCGAGTTGCTTGCGGTCGCCATCGTGCTCGCGGCCCGAGCCGAACACGATGCGCGCCTCGACCGCAGGCAGCGACAACAACCGCGCGAGCTGCGCCGCGAAGGCGCTCTGCACCCAGCACACCGCCCACGACGCCGGCACGTCGGGATCGTGCGTGTCGTAGCGCAAGGTGGCCCACGCCACCGCGTGCCCGTTGGCGGCGACGGGTTCGAGCAACGATGGCTTGAACGGCCGCACCGACTCGCCTTGGCTGTTGCCGCCCTCGGGGAACACGAGCACCGTGTCGCCGCTTTCGAGCGCGCGCGCGATCTGGCGGTTGACCTCGGGGATGTCGCGACGCCGCTCGCGGCGGATGAAGATCGTGCCGAGGCAGCGCGCCATGAAGCCGATCAGCGGCCAACGCGCCACCTCGGCCATCGACACGAACCGACCACCGGTCGTCGCCGCCAACACCCAGATGTCGACGAAGGAGAGGTGGTTGCACACGAGGAAGGCACCTTCGTCCGGAGCGCGCCCGATGACGACGAGGCGCACGCCGCACAACTTGCACAGGCTGCGGCCCCAGGCGCTGAAGATGGCCCGGCGCCACGCGGCGCGCGGACGCGGCAGCCAGGCGACCAAGGCCAGACCCACGGCCCACAGCGCGAAGAGGCCGCAAGTCGCCGTCAAGGAGGCGACCACGCGCCAAGCCACGAGCACCGGTCGCTTGGGCAAGGGCGACGGCAGCCCGGAGGGCGCGCTCGCGGCTTCAGGTTTCCTGCGTTGATCCTCGGGCTGCACGGATTTACCGTCCCCTGATTCTACGCCCCACCCAACTCGGGAGGCGCGGACCTGAAATCGCTACCATCCCGACTGTACGCTCATCCGCAAGCGACCCACACCTCGAAGGAACCGCCATGAAGCTCAAGCTCGCTCTTGCCGCCGCCGTCGTCGCGGCGCTGTCGTTCGTCACCGTCCAAGCCGCGTCGAGCGGGGAAGAGAAGCCGACGCCCCGCCCCGAGCAACCCAAGGATCAGGCCAAGGAGCAAGCCAAGGAAGAGGCCAAGCCCTCCGAGGCCGACGCCGCCGCCATCCGCGCGCAAGCGCCGACCTACCCGCTCGACACCTGCGCGGTGTCCGGCGAGAAGCTCGGCTCGATGGGCAAGCCGCTCGACATGGTCGTAGACGGTCGCATGGTGCGCATCTGCTGCAAGGGCTGCACCAAGGCGGTCGCCAAGGACAAGGAAGCCATCTTCAAGAAGCTCGACGAAGGCGTCGTGGCCGCGCAGAAGGCGTCCTATCCGCTGGACACGTGCCCTATCTCGGGCAACAAGCTCGGCGAGAAGGCCAAGGATGTCGTCGTCGGCACGCGCCTCGTGCGCACCTGCTGCGGCGACTGCGCCGCCAAGGTCCAGAAGGACTCCACGGCCTCGATGGACAAGGTCAACACCGCCTACATCGAAGCGCAGAAGAAGAGCTACAAGGCCAAGTGCCCGGTGTCGGGCGAAGCGATCGGCGACGGCGCCAAGGATGTGCTCTACGGCACGACGCTGGTGCGCTTGTGCTGCAAGAGCTGCGAGAAGGGCTTCTGGAAGGATCCGGAAGCGATGATCAAGAAGATCAAGGCCGAGAACGAGGCCAAGTGACTTCGCGCGCCGCGCGGCGCGTGGCTTGATCGCGGGCCGCATGCGAGACGGGCGTCGCCTTCCGATGGAAGACGGCGCCCGCTCTGCTTGTGGTGGACTGCCAGCACTTGCTGCTGGCTGCTGGCCCTTGCCGGTGCGCGCCGCGCCCACGCGCCGCATCGCGACGGGCCGAGGACGGTCAACCCTTGGCGCCGACCGGTTCGGCCTTGCCTTGCTTGGCGCCCTTGGAACGCTTGGCTTCCTTGGCCGCCTTGCGCGCGGCCTTCTCCGCCTCCTTCAAGGCGCGCTTGAGCTCCTTCTTGGCGCGCTTTTGCGCTACATCCACCGACTTGGGCTCGGACTTGCTCGCGTCCTTGGCCTGCTCCTTCTTGCCGGGCTGCTGGCCGTCGACGGCCTTCTTGGGCTTGGCTTCGCCGACGGGCTTCTTCGTGGCGAGCGCGCGCGCGATCTGCGCTTCGTGGACGAGGTCATGCGCCGCGTGCAAGTGCACGAGCTTCGACAACGACTCTTCGCCGCGTTCGCTGTGCAAGCCGACGCGCGACCACGCCTCGGGTGCCAGGCGCTCCAGCAACGCGATGTTCAACGCGCGCAGCGCGGTCCAACCATCGTGCAGCTCCTGCGTGCTGGCGGCCTCGTGCGGCAATCGCGCTGCGTACAGATTCTCGTCCCAACCAGTGATCGGCGGACGATCCATGGCGGCGATGAAGCGCAGGCGCGCGCCGAACATGACTTCGGCGTCGCACAAGTGCGCCACGATCTGGTGCACCGACCACGAGCCCGTCGTGGGCTGGCGGCGCAGTCGCTTCTTGGACTCGTCCTTCCAAAGCTTGCGCACGCGCTTGGGGCCCTTCTTCAGGCACTCGAGCGGATGCTGGTCGCCCAAGGCGGCGCGATAGGACTCGGACAACACGACGGGGGGCAAGTTGCGGGGCATGGTGCGGTTCCTCCGGCAACAGAGTAGGCAAGGAGCAGCTCGAAGGCCAAGCGCGGACCTTGGCCCCCGCCACCGCGGGAAGCCGCCGGCCTTGGCTCGGACCGGCCCGTTCCAACCGACCCCGTCAGCGCCGCGCGACCCGCTGGACGGGCACGCCGGTCCAGTCGGTGTCGCCGGCGAGCCGCTCGCCCTTGAGGACCACGCCGTGCGGAGCGACGAGCGCGCGCTCGCCGATGTCGGCGCCGTAGAACAAGACGGCGTGGTGGCCGACCGTCGCGCCGGCGCGGATGCGCACATGGCCGATCTTCAGCACGCGGTCTTCGAAGGTGTGCGCCTGGAAGTTGCCGACGACGGTGCTGTCGTCGTCGAAGGCCAGCATGTCGGGATCGACGACCTGCGAAAAGCCCGCGCCCAGCAGCACGCGCTTGCCGATCTTGACGCCGAACAGCCGCAGCACGGCGTTCAGGAACAGCGTGCCTTCGAGCTCGGCGAGGAAGCCGCGCGCCACCATGCTCCAAGCGACGAAGAGAAAGTCCCAGCGACTGCACCAGCACGACCACAGCGGATGCGTGCCCGGACGCACGCGGCCGATGAGTAGCCACTTGAGCGCCACGAGGAACAGGATCGCGGCCGCGCCCGTGGCGAGCGTCGCCACCAGCACGGCGGCGAGCGCTCCCCACGCGCCCGCCGCGGGCCAGAGCGGCGCCTCGGCCAAGACGGCCCAGCCGAGGGCCAGCGCAGCCACAGGCAGCGGCAAGCCGAAGCGCAGGAGTTCCCACGACCAACGCGAGACGCGGCGCGCGAAGCTCGGCTCGTGCGTCAAGGCGCGGTCGAGCGCGGGATCGGCCTTGCGCGCCATGTGGAAGGGCGGATGCCCGAACCAGATGCCAGGCCCGACGATCGAACGCGCGCTGGCCACCGTGCTGACGCCGATGGTGATGTCGTCGGGCAGGCGCTCGCCGGACGGAATGGTGGCGTGGTTGCCCACGAAGGTGCGATCTCCGATGCGCGTGCGTTCGATGCTGGCGACGCCAGAGCGCAGGCGCGGTCCACCGAGGTAGATGCCGTCGGCGAGGAAGCACTCGTCGCCGATCTCGACCATGCCTGGCACGAGGTCGATCAGCGTGCTGACCTCGCTGTTGCGGCCGATCTTCATGCCCGCCGCGCGCAGCCACAGCGGCCACATCAGCGACCCGCTGAGCCAGTTCGAGGCCGAGTCGGACAACTCCGACACGATCCACAGGCGCTCCCACGCCATGGATCCGCGTCGGCAGCTCGTGGCGCGCGTGGGCGTCAACCAACGCACGAGCAGGCCCTCGACCAGCAACGCGGCGGGCACGCGCAGCACCAACACGGCCGTCACGAGCAACACGAGTTCGAGCTCGAGCCGCGGCGCCTCGAGCCAACCCAACAGCGCCGCCTGGTCGAGCCCGAACCAAGCCGCGACGAGGAGCGCGGCACCCACGAGCGGCGCTTCGACGGCGAGTCGCGCCAAGGCGCGCAAGCTCAACGAGGAGACTCCTTCCACGAGTCCCGCGGGAGGCCCAGCGAGGCGCGGTGGCTCGGGCGCCAGTCCGGCGCGGCGGGCGGGCACTCCGTCCCACGCTTCGCCAGGCGTCGTGCGCGCGGCGGCCTCCAACCACGACAAGTCCGACAGCACGCAACCCGCGGCGAGCTCGGCGCCGGGCGCGAGGCCGCTGCGGATGCCGATCGCGCTGTGGGCGCCCATGCGCACGGGCCCGGCGACGAGCGTGCCCGCGTCCAGCTCGATGGCGTGCATGGTCGAGTCCTGCGACAAGGTCGCGTGGTCGCCCAGCTCGATCAGATCCCAACCGCCATCGACCAGATCGACGCCCCGGTGGAAGTGGACGTCGCGACCGACCTTGGCGCCCAAGGCGCGCATGGCGATCGACGACAACTCGGTGCCCGCGAGGACGCGCCAAGGGATGCGGCGCGCGGCGCGCGTGACGATCCAGTGCCGCAGGTGCCAGCCACCGAAGGCCGGATGGCGTCCGCTCGTGTAGCGCCCGACCAAGAGGCGCTTGAGCACGACGGTCGACACCAGCGCCAGCGGAGTCCAGGCAAGCGCCGCGCCGAAGGCCATCACCGGCACGGCGAACAGCGTTCCCGCGAGGCCGACGCGTTCGACGAGCCAAGGCAGGAACTCGACCACCAACCAACCAGCCAACGCGCAGATGATCGCCAGTTCGAGCAGGATCCAAGCTGCCTGCGCGGCCGTGAACCAACCTGCATGGCCGCGCGGCGACGACAACGCGCCGAACTCGTACGCGCCACGCTCGGCGACCAGCTGTGGCTGCTGCGGCTCGGCGCACGAGGCGAGCAGCGCGCGCACCGTGCGGCCGGCGTACAAATCGCGCACCGTGATGCGCTCGGTGCGCGGATCCTCGCGCAGGAGCGAGACGAGCTCCGCCGCCGCCAGCGAGTCGCCGCCGAGGTCGAGGAAGAAGTCGCTATCGAGGCCGACGCCGCCCGGCAGCGCCAGCACCGTGGCGAAGCGCGCGGCGAGCACGGCGGCGAGCCCTTCGAGCACGGTTCCTGCGTCCTGCGTCGCGGCCAGCTCCAGTCGCGGCAGCCGCTTGCGATCCAACTTGCCACCCACGCTCTTCGGCAAGGCCTCGATCAAGCCGATGCGCGCGGGCACCATCGGCGCGGGCAACGACTCGACGAGGCGTCGCCGCAAGCCATCGAGGTCGGGGGGAGCCAGCGCGTCGAGCGGCACGACATGCGCGACGATCTGCTTGCGGCTCCCCTCGCCTTGCACGGCACACGCCGCCTCGCGCACGCCGGGCAGTTGAGCCAGACGCGTCTCGATCTGCTCGAGTTCGATGCGATGGCCGCGCACCTTGACTTGGCTGTCGCCGCGCCCGAGGTAGACGAGGTCGCCGCGCGCATCGAGGCGCACCAAGTCGCCGGTGCGGTACAAGCGCCCGTACTGCGGGTGATCGATGAACTTGGAGGCCGTGCGTTCGGGATCGCCGCGATAGCCGCGCGCCACTCCAACACCGCCGAGGCACAACTCGCCCACCTCGCCCGGCGGCGCGGCGCGCAGATCCTCGTCCAGCACATGGGCGCTGTTGCCGGGCACGGGCTTGCCGATGGTGACGGGCTCGCCCGGCTGCACGGTGCAACGCGTGGCCGTCACGGCGCACTCGGTCGGCCCGTAGCCGTTCTCCAAGCGCCGACCGACGCCCCACGCCGACGCCACATCGTCCGGCAGCGCTTCGCCACCCACGTACAAGAGTCGCAGCTCGGGCAGCGCGCTGCGCGGATCCTTGCAGCCCATCGCGCGCAGCAAGGTCGGCGGCGGGCAGAACACGCTGATGCGTTCCGCCTGCAACCAAGCCAACAAGTCGGGCCCCGAACGCACGACGCGATCGTCGAGCGCGACCACCGTGGCGCCCGCGGCCAAGGCCAGCCAAGTCTCCTCGATGCTCGAGTCGTAGGCGGGCGAGGATCCTTGCGCCACGCGATCGCCGACGCCGAGTTGGAACTCCGCTAGATCGCATGCCACGAGGTTGGCGATGCTCCGGTGCTCGATCATCACCCCCTTCGGCCTTCCGGTGGTGCCCGAGGTGTAGATCAAGTACGCGAGGTTCGCTGGGGTGGCGCGCTCCGCGGGCGGCGCGACGGGCGCGGCGGGATCCTCGTCGAGCACGACGACGACGCGTTCGGGCGGCACGCCGATGGCCGCCGCGCGCGCCGCGCCGGCGGCATCGACCAGCAGCAGGTCCGCCTGAGCGTCCTCGTGCAGGTCGCGCGCATAGTCGTCGGGCAACGACGGCTCGATGCAGGCGAAGGCGGCACCGCTCTTGGACACCGCGAGCTGGGCCACATGCAGCTCCGGCAGCTCGCGCGGCAGCAAGATGGCGACGATGCGATCGGGCCCGGTCCGCGCGGCGATGCGCGCCGCCAAGGCGTCAGAGCGCTCGGCCAGCTGGCGGTAGGTCAGTGTCCGGCGCGGCCGGCCATCGCTGGCGGGCGAGTCGATCGCCACGGCGTCGGGATGGCGCGCGAGCGGCGCATCGATGAAGCGATGCAGCAGGCGCGGCGCGGCCGAGGCGTCGCGTGCCGCAGGCATGGGCGCAGGTTCGGGCTGCGGCCCGGTCACGGCTTCGGCGCGCGGCCCCATGCAGGAACGGATGCCGCGCCTCCAGGCGGCGCGGCGGCCGGCCTCAGGCCTCGACCAGCTCGAGCCGTTCCTTCAGGTGCGGCGCGAGCGCGTCCAGGCGGCGCACGCGTTCCTCGGCCGACAGCCAGCGGAAGCCGCGCACGACGCGGCCGTCGCAGGCGCCGCAACGGCAAGTGAAGGGCGAGGCCATGTCCCACTCGGTCGTCTCGTAGTCGAACGACAGCTCCTCGAAGGCCTTGATGGCGCGCAGGGCGACGAGGTCGCGTCCCTGCACGCGCACGCTCGGCTCGCAGCTGTGGTTGAGGAACTGCCACGGATGCTCGGCCATGATGCGCTCGTGCGTCGCGTCCTTGGCCACATCCAGGTGCTGGTTCCAACCGACCTGCAGCGTGTAGCGCGTGGCGCGCTTCTTGATCATGCCGCGCAAGGTGTCGACCACTTGGCCGGCCTTGAAGGCTTGCGTCGAAAGGACGCGCATCTCTCCGTGCGCCAGGAGCACGCCAAGGCGCGTGCGGGCTTGCTCCACTGGAGCCGTGCGAAGGATGGCCATGCAGTTGGGGGGCTTGGCGACGATGGTGGTCGTCTTCGTCGCGTGCGATCAACTATGGCAAGCGAATGCGTGTTGCACAACATTCCTTTGCATGACCGTCGTGGCCGCGCCATGCGCCGACGCACCACATCACCATCGCGATGCATCGTGATCGCGGCGCGCTGCGACGAGCATCGATGCGTCCGCGCCTCGAGCAGACAGGCCATCGATGGCGCGTGAACTTGCACGCCATGCAAGGCGCCTTGGCGACGACTCGCCGACGCGAACGACGATGTTTCATCGCCACTCGACACCAGAGGCTCGTCTTGGATGCCATGCAGCGCCTCGAACAACCGCACGTCGGGCAAGCGTGACGCGCGTGCTTGGCGAGCACTCTTGGCCTCGCTCTCCAACAAACGAACGGCACCCTTGCGTACTTGGGCGCGCGCGAAGGCCACATCGACGCCGAAGACAAGGAAAGTCCAAGAAAGCACCCGTAAGACCTTTCGTGACAATCGGATACGGTCCACGCCTGCACCAAAGCGCAGGGTTCATGACGCACTGATCCCCCACTTGGCGTGGTGCCTTCGGCGGTTCAATCCCGGGAAGCACGCCCATATGGAACGCGCGCGCGCACGCCAGCGTAGATCCGCTCGTCGCCCGTGGCACTCGGCTACCATCCAAGTCGTCCGAAGCCGCGAGACATCGCTTGCGAGACCTCGCGACGCCGCGCGTACAGCCACGAGCACGCACAAGGAGGCCCGAAGATGGATCACGAAGCCCAAGACGACGCCGCAGAGGCGAGCGAACTCGATCTCGGCCCCCAACCCTTGGCAGGACTGCTCCAGCAGCTGGCCTTGTCGCCTAGCGATCTCGTCGCGGCCTCGGGCGAGCAGTTGACCCACAAGATGGTCGCGCGCGGCGCCAAGGGTCGCCGTCTGACCCGCAACACGATGGAGAAGCTGCTGCGCGCCCTCAACAAGGCCGCCGCGCGCGACGCACGACCGCCCGCGACCTACGCCTTGGCGGACTTGTTCAACTACGCCCCGCGTTCCTGAGCCGGTCCGGCTCGCCGCAGGGCGGCGTCACTTGCCGAGGCTCGCGAGGAAGACCTCGAACTCGACCTGCAGGGCCTGCGCCGAGTCCCGGCCCAGTGCCGACCAGCCGTCCTTCGCGGTCGTGCCGTTGTAGTGCGCGCGCATGTACTCGATGAAGCGCGTCCGGCCCTCGACGCCGTCCTTGTGCATGAAGAAGTACACCAGCGCGGCGGACTGGGCGTAGAACAGGGCCGTGGCGTCGACGATCCGCGTCTGCAGGCTGTTGCGCAACTTGACCTCGTGCTCGATGTCCCGCTCCGGCAGGCCGACGAAGTCGATCTGGTTCATGGCCAGCAACTCGCCCACCTTGTACAGGTCGCGCTGCTTGTGGAGCGCGAAGCACACGTCGAGCGCGGCCACCGTGGGATCGTCGAACCGGCCGCCGACGCGCTCGTGCTCCATGGCCTGCTCCTCGACGAAGTCGGCCATGCCCTCGACGACCCAGAAGCCCGGCACCTTGGGCCGTTCCTCCTCGGCCACGCCCGCGTTGCGGTTCCAGACCACGTCCAGGTAGTGGTGGGTCAACTCGTGGGCGACGACCGAATACAGGTTGCGCTCGCGTGCTCCGGGAATGTGGCCCTCGTCCGGCACGAAGAAGCGCGACACGTCCTCCGCAGGCACGAAGTAGCCGGCCGTCCAAATCAGGCCGGCGGCCTGCTCCTCGCCATGCTCGAACACGTACTCCTTGCGGTTCCTGTGCAGGCGCACTTCGAGGCGCTCGGTGTCGTCCTTGGCCCTGCGTCCGGCGCGGTTGCCCTCCATCAGCAGCTCCAGCACGCGGATCGCCTGCTCGCCCTGCCGCAGGCACCCCCCCACCGTCTCGGCGTCGTCCGTGCGCGAGACGAGGAGCAGGTTGCGCGAGCGCAGCGCGATGGAGCCCTTCTCGCGCGCCCATGGACCCTTCGCCAGCTTCGTCCACAGCGGATCGTCCGCGGCGACGAACTCGCCGTCGGCGGGCGCGAGCAGCGGACTCCAGCGGATCCACGATTCGGCCGCCTTGGGATCCTCGCGCCAAGGGAAGCTCGCGGGGATCCAAGGCCGCACCATCGCCAGCACCTCGGCGTCCTCGGGGTCGAACTCGCGCGCCAGTCCGGCGAGCGAACTCGCCGTGCGCGTCCAGCCGCGCGCGGCGCACCACGACATGGCCTCCCGCGCGCGCGCCGCGGACGCCGCGCGCGCCTTCTTCTCGTCGGCCAGCACGCGCAGGCGTTGCGAGGCGGCGTTGGCCGCCGTCGACTGGCCCGCCCCTGCCAGCAGCTCGTCCATGCGGCGCTGCTCGGCCTTGGTGGCGCCGAAGCGCACCGACTCCTCCCGAAGCCGACGGCAGTCGTCGACGAGCTTGCTCTTGTGGTAAGCCTCGAACACCTTGACGAGGCCTAGCCGGTGCTCGTGTCCGAGCACGCGCCGCCAGCACGCGTCCAGCGCCGGCTCGGGACCCACGAGGCGCGCCTCGCCGGATTGGCGCACCAACGCGAGGTCCCACTCGTGCCAACTGGCCGAACCACCCTCGACGCTCCATCGCCCATCGGCGTCGCGCACGGGCGCGCCCGCGTGGAAAGCGCCGTCGACGAGCAGCACGCCATCCGCCTCGTCGGGGCCCATGGGCTTCGGCGCCGCCTTGGCGCTCTCCGGCTCCGCCGCCGACCTCGAGCCCCACGCGCTCAACTTGCGCGGCTCGGCGTAGAGGATGCTGCGCTCGCCCAAGGGCATCGCCGGCACCCCGCGCGGCACGTCCTTGGACACCCACAGCACCTTGCG
>SXXH01000044.1 GCA_005789645.1 Planctomycetia bacterium | reverse complement strand
CGACATGGCTCCGGTGCGCACCAAGCCCGCGACGACGATGTAGAGCACCGCCACCGTCACGAGCGCCTCGTTGCCGAGGCCCGCCACGAGCTTCTGCGGCGACGGGAAGCGCTCCGAGGCGAGGCCCGCGGTCATGAACACCGCCAACGCGCCGACCATGACGAGGTCCGCGGCGAGGTTGCGCGCCAAGGCGAGCACCATCGCCGCCAGGACGACGAGCGTGAACCAGGCTTCCCAAGTCATGGGCGGAGGGGGACCTGCTTGTATCGGCAGCTCCACCCCATCATCTGGAAGGAGCCGCCGCGGCCTGATCCAACCGTGCATGGCGCCGTGCCGGGCGACAGGCGCGGCCCATGCCGACACCATGCGCGCGACCTGGGTCGCGCTCGGGCGTTCAGGGCGTGAAGACCACGTCCACGGCGTTGGTCAAGTTGAAGGTGCTTGGAGTGCAGTACATCGCGGCGTTGCGGTACCACATCTGGAAGCGCAAGCCCTGGCCCACCGACAAGCAACCCAACCCGGGCGTCGTGCAGCCGAGCAAGGCGAGGCCGGGACCGCGCACGATCACGCCACCCGCGCTCGCCGCCGTCGAACCAAGTCGATAGAGCGGGTTCGCCACGCACCGCCGCCCATCGCCGAACGGCGTGAACGTCGTGTTCGGTCCGCAGAACAGCAAGCCCGGCACGCCAGGGGGCAAGTTGCTGGCCGTCAACACGAGATCGTCCTCGACGAGGCTCGTGCTCCCGCTCGGATCGAGATTGCCGCCGAGTCCCAGCGAGTTGAGGCAGCCACCGGTCGGGTTGTCGTTGCCGCACGGGCCGGCACCCGTCGTGCAGAAGCAGCTCTTGGCGTACTCGTCCTCGCACTCGTCGGGGATGAAGTTGCCGTTGTTGTCCGACGAACCACCCTGCGAGATGTCGACCGAGTCCTCGACGCCGTTCTCGTTGCAATCCCACCATGGCTCGCCCACGAGCGCGAACGCGTCGAGGTCGTCGGCTTGCGGAGCGCCCGAGCGCGTCGTGCGCAGGCCCAACGCCTCGGCCGGGATGTAGATGGCGGGACGGCCCACGCCGTTGATGGGCGTCGTCAGGATGTCGCCCGGCTCGATCGGCGCGCCGAAGAGCGAGTCCGTGCGTCCGACGACGCGCGACCCCCGCCGCACGGAGAAGAGCAGCATGTCCCCGACCTGGGCGCCGCCGGTGGCGACCCAGTCGTTCGGAACCTGGCTGGGCTCGAACACACCATCGCCATCGTCGACGAGGATCAACGCGTCGAGGTCGTCGGTGGCGAAGCCCTCGCGGTCGAGTCCCAACTGCGAGGCCGTGGCGTACACGGACGGCGAGCCCGTCGCCAAGCGACGCAACACCGCCGAAGGCGAGACGCCCAGGGTCTGCGCGGTGTTGCTGCCCGCGATGCCGTTGAGGGGATCGGGGATCGAGCCGTCGAGCGAGTAGTACTCGGCGCCCAGAGGACCGAGCAGGGTCATGCTCAAGGTGTCGAGGTTGTCGCCCGCATCGGCCGGTCCGCCGGGTTGGATGGGCTCGACCAGGCCCAGCCCGCGTTGACGAAGGCCGGTGGAACCCGCGCTGCCGGGCAGGCCGTTGCCGTCGAGGACGAGCAGCGTGCCGGGCGTGAACGCGCCGGGCTGCAGCGGGCCGAACAACAAGTTGCGCGTGGTGTAGACGTCCGCGGCGGCTTCGAAGAGCAGCGCCTCGGCGTGCAAGGCATTCTGCACCGGCGATCCGCCCGCGACGCCGCGCGCGTATTCGTCCACCGAGTAGTACAGGCGCGGACGCGTGCCCTGCACCCCGGCGGGACGGAAGAGCGCTTCGTTGCCGCGCGAGTGGGCGTCGATCTCGATGCCGCACGGCGTGCCGGAGGCGTGACCGGAGCAACTCGCGTAGTTGGGCAGGCCCAGCAGCGAGCCGGGCACCGCGATCGTCATCCGCGGCAAGGGGCCGAAGCCCTGCGTCGTCGGCGTCAGCAAGTCACCCTCGGTGATCGGGATCGTGCCGGATCCATCGAGCTGGCCGACCGTGGCGCTCTGCCACTCGATGGAAACGACCAATCGTCCTTGGCCTTGGGCCGTCGCGCGGGCGGTGAAGGCCGCGCAGACAAGGGCGAGGGAGAGGCACGACGAGAGCGGGTGATTCATGGCTATGGCCCCTTGCAACTGGTTGCATCATCCCACGGGAGCGGGAAACGAGCGAGGTGCGGATGCGGAGACTTGAGGAGGAGGACTCTGCCGTACCAAGCGTGGAACGGAAATCGCCGCGGCGCAGAATAGTCGCCATAAGTTGCGATGAAAAAACTACTTATGCAGACATAGGCGCCCAGCTCGACGCCACCTCAGCGGCCGACCAGCGGTTCGAAGCGCAGGGGCGCGGCAAGTTCACGCTCGCCCTTGACCTCCCACTCGTCGAGGCTGCGCGGCAACCTGCGCAGCGCGGCCGGCAGCGGATCGCGGTCGTAGATCCGCACCATGCCGTCCGACTGCGCCACGAGCACGCGCGCGCCGTCCTTCGAAAGAGCGCAGCATGTTCCTTGCGCGCCAGGAAGCGATCGCACCATCCATGGCGAGCCATCCTGCGCGCTCGACACTACCAGCGAACCGTCGCCGCACACCGCGGCCACGATCGATCCGTCTTGCGACATGTCCGCGTCGACGATCGAGGCGGCCGGGCGCGCCGAAGGCCAGACCGAAGGTCCGCCGGCGGGAGCCTGCACTCGCAAGGCGCGCCCGCCGAAGCGCCCCACGATCAAGAGCGGTCCCGTCTCGCCCGGCGCGCGCAAGGCCGCGGTGTCGAACACCGCCAGCGGCTCGTGCAGGTCGCCCGCGCGCGCGTCGACGAAGCGCAGCTTGCCCTCGGCGCAGTACAGCGCCCACCCACCACCGGGCAGCGCGCACGCCAGCTTGGCGCCACGCGCCGCGCCACGCGACTTCCAGGCGTGCTCGGCGAGGCGCCGACCGTCGACGGCGTCGTGGATCACGGCGAGGTCGTCCGCGCCAAAGGTCAGGACCAGCGCGCCGGACGCGTCGAAGCAGGCTCCACGCGCGTCGCGATCGTCAAGTTTACTTGACGATCCTCCAGCCGACATCAACCAAGCGCCGCGCTGGTCGACCACGACTGCCCGCGCGCCTCCGCTGGCGAGGTCGAGCGACGCCTGGTGCGCGGCGTCGCGGCGCTCGGCGTCCGGAGCGGCTTCGTGCGCCCGGCGCCACGCGACGGCGCCGTCGAGGGCCGAGGCGACCACGAGCTGCGCTTGCGCGTCGTAGG
>SXXH01000004.1 GCA_005789645.1 Planctomycetia bacterium | reverse complement strand
TCGGCCCAGCCGCGCGTGATGATGTCGTCGTTGATGCGCTTGCCGCCGGTCCACGGCAAGGACACCAACCACACGGACAAGTTCGTCGCGGGCTTGTCGCACGACAACGTCACGGTGACGCGCGCCCAGCCGGAGATGTGCAGCGGCTGCGCCAACGGTGGCGTGGCCCACAGCAATCGGTGGTCGGACTGCTCGGACTTGGCGTGCGTCGCGCCGTCGATGGCTACATCGTCGATGAGTGTCTCGACCACGCGCTTGTCCACGGCGCCTGGCCGCAGCACGCCCACGCCGTGGCCTCCAGGTTGCGGATGCAGCACGACCATCCGCGCGTCGGGGTTCGGCCAGTCGGGGTAGGAGGTCGGCGCGTTCTGCTTGTCGCCTTCGCGCACGATCCACGCGCGCGGGCCGGCTTCGATGCCGTTCTCCGAACCCAGCAAGTACTTGGTGAACCACTTGTTCACCAACTCGAACGGCGGCGGCCCGCCATGGCCGCCTTGGTGGTAGTACACCATGTGCGGCAGGCCCTTCTTCTTGACCGCCTCGTAGATGCGCGCGCTGTGTTCGGGCATCACGTTCCAGTCGTTGAAGCCGTGCGCCATGAACAACGCGGCCTTCATCGGCGCCAAGTCGAGCAAGTAGTCGCGTTCGGCCCAGAACTCGTTCCAATCGCCGTGCTCGCGATCGAGCGCCTTGCGCATGACCTTGTCGCGGACGTTCTTGTCGCACCACTCGTCGCGCGCTGGATCGCCGCTGTGGATGAAGTCGTAGAGGACATCCGCGTCCTCGCCCATGTAGCCGCCCGGATGCCGCACGAGTCCATGGCTGCGGTAGTAGTGGTAGTACGAGGTGTTCGGCGCGATGGGCAGGATCGCCTCGAGGCCTTCGACGCCCGTCGTGGCGGCGGCGAGCGGCAAGGTGCCGTTGTACGAGGTGCCGATCATGCCGACCTTGCCGCTGGACCAAGTGGCTACTACCGGCTCGCCGCCGCGTTGCGCGCTCCAACCCTTGGCGCGGCCGCACAACCAATCGATGACGGCCTTGGGCGCCAAGGTCTCGTTGTCGCCGCCGATCGTCGGGCAACCGTCGGACCAGCCCGTGCCGGGCGAGCTCGAGTGCACCACCGCGAAGCCGCGCGGCACCCAAGCGCCTACTTCGGAGTTGGCGATCATGCCTGCTTCCTTGCCGCGCGGGACGAGAGTCATCGTCTTGCGCTCGATGGGCGCCGCGCCGAGTTCCTGGTTGGGATCCCAGAAGTAGCTCTTGTCGTCGGGACCGGTGCCCGCGAAGTACGGCGAGGTCTCGTAGATGACCGGCACCTTGAGACCTTCGGTCTCCGTCTGGCGCGGCCGCGTCACGTCGACATGCACGCGGTCCTTGCGTCCGTCGCCATCGGAGTCGAAGTCCGTCTCGACCCACAGCCACTGCTTGATCCACTGCGACTTGTCCTTGAAAGCCTCGACGACCTGGGCTTGGCCATCGACGATCGAGTGCGTGGCCTTGGGTGCGTCGGTGTCGAGCACGGCACAGAGGGAAAGCGCGTTGGCGCCGGCGTGGAGCAGCACGAGCAGCATGGTGGTGTGGTCCCTTGGGCAACGATGCGCGTCCCGACGGCATCGTGGGCTCCAAAGTACCCTCGCAGGCTTGCTGGTCGCTGGTCGCTCCTCCCAATCTCGGGAAGGAAAGTGGCCAAGCACCTTCCCGCATCCCTGGGGTTGCGCCGTTGGGACACGCTGGATACACCTTCCTCAGGAGGCGGAGCATGTTCGCGCCTCCCGCCCGTGCTGGTTTGGCGCAGGCGACCCCCCTCAAGCGGTGTTTTCCAGAGGTATGTTCCATGCAAATGCACACGTCTCGTTCCTCTGCTCTCGCGTCCGTCGTGCTGGGCGGCTTGGTGATCGGCGCCTGCGCCGGGACCTCAAGTGGCCGGCGCGACGAGTGCTTTGAGATCATCAATGGCGAAGTCGACATCAATGTGCTCGGCAACTCCGCGACTGTGAGTGGCTTTTGCATCAAGCGACTGAACTCCCATTGTCCGGAGCTCGTCGACTGCAAGGCGGAGTGGTACATCGACACCAACAACAACGGCACGCGCGATGCTGGCGAGCCGCATGACCTCGACATGGCAGCCAACCCCGGCAACGAATTCTGCCAAGGCACGGTCAACGTGAATCAGGCCTCGCAGTACGCCGGCGCCACGTTGCGTTGGCAGGTCGAAGCGTTCGAGCAAGACTCCAACGGCAACAAGCGGCCCATCAAGTCGACGGGGGGGGCATACAAGCTCCCGGGATGAACATCTTGCGTCCTGCACATTCGTCAACTCGCAACACCATTCACCAAGCAACACGACCCATGAAGCTCAACCACATCGTCATCGCCTCCATCGTCCTGCTCGGCGCGTCTGCGTCCGCCGTCACCCTGTCGCGCCTGTACGTGCGTCAAGCCGAAGCGCCAACGGCGGAAGCAGCCGTCGGGTTGCTGGCCTTGATCGAGGCCGAAGCACCCGCCTTCGCCGCCCAACAAGGTGCACCCGCGCGACCCGCCGCGGTCCGGAGCCAAGCGCCTTCGGCCACGGCCATCTTGACCGAGCTCGATCACATGCACGCCTTGCGCGCTTCGGTCGCGGAGACTACTTCGCAGTACATCGTCACCGTCGCCAACGATTCCGTCCCGGACGAGCATGCGAGCAACTTGCGCCATGTGGCCCATGTGGCGCATGCCGAGTTGCGCTACGAAACCTTGGCTGCGACGCATGTCTTCCCGTTGACGCAGAGCGGCACGACATGGGTGGCGTCGATCCCCAAGGACTTGGGGTTCCTCCCGGCGCACTCGATCGCCTTGGGTGTTTGGGAAGCGGGCACCTCGCTCCAATACGAGCACGATGCGGTGTATTGGTGGAAGTTGCGCTTCCAATGAGTGCCCACATGACGAACTTCGCGAGTCGCCTTGGAGTGGCGTGCCTTCTTGTCGCGGCGGCGGGCTGCGACACCCCTGGACGCCATTACGAACGGCCGGACTTCGAGTACCGGACCGTCGTCGACGATGCGAACTGGAGCGTGGCCTACACGCCGTTGGAGACACGCGACGATCACATGGTCTTGAAGTCCTTGTGGGTCGAGAGGCGTCACCCGGATGTGTCCATCGAGTCCATCGAGGTGCAGTTCACCGACCAGGACGGGCAAGTCGCCTACCGCGACTGGATGCGACCTGTGTCGACTTCCACCTTCGGCCAGTTGGGGGGCATTCGGGTCTCGACGAGGGACCGCGTCCTCACGGCCGTCGCCTCCGTCAAGTCGTCCAAGATGGAAGCGCCTTTGCAGTTCAAGCTGCTGCCCTGAAAGCGCGCGACGCCTGCGGTTGGTTGCTCCAACCGCAGGCGTTGGGCTTGGGTAGCCACGCTGGTTCCCGTGCGTGACCGGCTCGCCGCTTGGACCGCGGCCTTTGGTCGTCCGCGCCAGCTGGCGTAGGATTCGCCTGTGCACCCGCGCAAGTCAGCCCTGCTGTTGTTCGTCGCGCTGGCTTGCTTGGTGGCGGCCGACTTGGCTTTGGCGGCGTGGTCGCCCTTCTTGTATCGCCAGCCGCCGCGCAACGTGGGCCAGCAGGCATGGGCCGGCTTGCTCCATCGACCATCGAGCATCGAAGGCCTCGACTACGAGCTGGCGCCGAACGCCGACCTAGTCCATCGCGAAGCGCGCGTGCGCACGAACTCCCTTGGCATGCGCTCTCCCGAACTGGATGCCGTGCGCGCCAGTGGTTCCATGCGCATCGGCGTGCTGGGCGATTCGGTCGCGTTCGGCTTCGGCGTCGAAGACGACCAGACTTGGAGCGCGCACTTGCAGCGGCGGCTCGAGTCGGCGCTGCCTGGACGACGCGTCGAGGTGCTCAACTGCGCGGTCAGCGGCTATGGCACGCGCGAGGAACGCTTGGCGCTGGAGCACAAGCTGCTGCCTTTGCAGCCGGATCTCGTGGTCGTGGGCTACTTCCTCAACGATCCGGAGTGGGAGCCTGTCCAACAGTTGCGCAATCACTTCCACGCGCCGGAGTGGTGGCAGCATTCGGAGATCCTGCGACGCATCGCCTATGCGCGGCGCAAGTCGCGCATCGAGGAACTTGGCGGTGGCGACTTGCTGAGGTGCTACCACAACACGGCAGGGGAGCCGTGGCGCGACACCGTGGCGGAGCTGCAGCGCATCCAAGCCGTCTGCGCGGAGCGCGGAGTCCCGGTGGTCCTCGTGCTCACGCCGCTCTTGGCGCCCTTGGAGGACTGGCCCTCGTACGCGTACGCCAATCTCCATGCGCAGGTGATGCAACAAGCGCGCGCCTTGGGCTTCGCGGCCTTCGACGCGACCAAGCCGTTGGCGGCCAGTGGCAAGTCGCCCGCGAGCTTGCGCCTCGACGAGAGCCATCCGACCGCCGAAGGCCATGCCATCATCGCCGAAGGCCTTGGTGCTTGGCTCTTGTCGCAGGGCGTGCTCGCGCCACGCTGAGGCCTGCGCCTCAGCCCCAGCGCACCGCGAGCCGGCTGAGCGAACCCAGCTCGAAGCCCTCGATGGGGAACGAGACAGACGGTGCATCGATGGTGGCGGCGCCGGCGGCGACCAGCAGCGGCACGAAGTGGTCATGGCTCGGATGCGCCAGCGCGCAGCCCGGAGCGCGTTCGCGCCACGTCACCAATCGGTCGTGGTCGTGCCCCACGAGCTGCGCGCGAGTCCATGCCTCGAACTCGCTGGCCCATTTCGGTACTGGCGCGTCGGGGCGCCCCCAAGCGAGTTGGCCCAAGTTGTGCACCATCCCGCCGCTGGCGAGGATCAACACGCCTTGCGCACGCAGCGGTGCGAGTTGCCGACCCAGTTGGTGCAAGCGCTCGGGTGGTAGCCGCCATGGCACCGACAACTGCAGCACCGCCACATCCGCCGCGGGCTGCATGTGCACCAGCGGCGTCCACACGCCATGGTCCCAAGGGCGCTCGTCATCGAGGCGCGAACCGGGCACCAGTCGCAGCACATCCTGCGCCAGAGCCGCCGCGGCGGGGGCGGGATAGCGCACCTGCCGCAACTCGGTCGGGAAGCCGCTGTAGTCGTGCAGCAACTCGCGCGTCGTGCGCGTGCCCACGGTCGGAGGCGACTCCAACCAATGCGCCGACAAGACGAGGATCGCCACGGGGCGCGCCACAGCGCGTCCCAGCGCGCCGAAGTCGCGCGCCGCCACGGGATCCAACGCCATGGTGGGCGCCCCATGGGACACGAACACGACGGGCATGAGCGTTGCCGGTGGCATGACACGAACTCCGCTGGTGCAGGCGGTCGCGAGCGAGGCCGAGGACACTTGCAGGAGGCAGCGCCGATTCATGGGTGCGGGCCTGGCTGCGTCGCGAGGCGTTGATCCGCAGGCCAACGGCCAGCGCGTTGGCCTAGGCGGTCAAGAGCAGCCCTACCAGTGCTTCTTGGCGACGCGACCTGAAGGGCTTCGCTTGGCGCAGGGCGTGCTGGATGCTGCCGGGCTTGGGTTCCACGCCGACAGGATCGACCCCAATCCATGACCACTCGAGCATTCCGCCATGGCTGGCACCTCGAGTGGTCCGATGACGGCTACTTGCGTCGCTTGGCGGGCTTGCGCGCCGACTTGCGCCGGGGAGCATGGTCGTGCTCCGCGTGGAAGGGAGGGCGTCCATCCTCGACGCCGATGTCGCGCATCATCTTGCGCAACTCGAGCGAGTGCATCTCCTCCGCCGCGATTTGGGTGCGAGCGAACTCCTCGAGGTACACGCTGGATCCCTCCACCACGCCGAGCAGGTCCTTGTACAGCGTCAAGGCGCGCGACTCGTGCGCCGCGCTCTCCTCGAGGATGTCGCGCATCGCATGGCGGTAGGTCTCGTCGATCTCCGCGATCTGCAAGGTCGGGTGCCCGCCGAGCCCAGTCAGCAGCTCGCCGGCTTGTTGAGCGTGCAGCAACGACTCCGAGGCTTGTGCCTTCATGAAGGCCACGATGGGGATGCGGTTCGGTCCCGTCACCATCAAGGAGTAGTGCGTGTAGCGCACCACGCCGGCCAGTTCGAATTCCATGATGCGCGACAGCAACTTGAGCGTGCGTGCGATGTCGAGGTCCTTGAGGGGCATGACCGCAGTCTAACCGAGCCGCGCTCGACAGGCGCGACCCGTCCTGTCCCGCGGCGCGCTCGCGGCCAAGCGCAGCGTCACCCCTTGGCCCGGGTTGGCGCTTCGGTTTGGGAACTCGCCAACCACGCCAGTCGCTTGACCCCGCCCCGCGCCATCCAATGGAACCCCAGCAAGGCGATGCCGAAGACCAGCGCGCTGTAACCCGCGAGACGCGTCGTCTGGGGGATGATGAGGATCCCGGCCACGAACTGGATGGCGATGGACACATACAGGATCGAGGCCACGAAGAGGCGCGAGCGGTCGCGGATGAAGCGCGCGCCGAGCGGTGCGCCGACCACGACGATGGGCACGCAGGCCCACCAGTAGGTCCAAGCCGCCGGTTCCATGCCGCCGCCGAGCGTGCTCTTCCACAGGAAGCCCACCAACGCGTTCGAGGCCATCAGCACGACGGAGGTCGGCGTGGCGATCATCTCGCACACGCGGAAGCGCAAGGTCAAGAGCGAGAAGGTCAGGATGTCCAGTCCGCTGCCCGTCAAGCCGGAGATCGCGCCACCGACCAACCCGGTGCCGAACAGCATGAGCGCGTGGCGCGGCAGGAAGCGCTCGATGGCGAAGCGTACTTCGCGCTCGCGATAGCGGTTGATCCAGAACAAGGCTCCCGCGAAGGCCAACCACACCGCCAAGAAGGTCATCTTGGTGTAGGCCGGCGGCAGCAGCGGCGAGATCCACTCGATGCCGACGACCACGCCGAAGATGCCGCCCGCGCCAGCCCACCACAAAGCGCGCCATTCGATGGGGATGCGCGTGTAGAGGATCGTCGCCGAGGCGGAGGTCATGCCCACGGACTGGATCATCATGGCGAAGTCGCGCGCCACCGGAGGGGGGATGGCGAACATCAAGGTCATCACGGGAAAGGCCACCGCTCCGCCACCCTCGGCCGTGGCGCCGGCGATGAAGGAGCCGACCGCCATGGTGATCGACATGAACCACGCTTCGGTCAAGAGCGACCAGCGTTCGCCCGCTTGCATGCCGACGAGCCACAGCGACCACACGATCAACGAGGCCACGAGGATCGACGTCTTGGCTGTGCGCGCGCCACCCATGCGGGAGAGCCTAGCTTCTCGCCGCTCTCCGCCATCACGCAGCCTTGATAGAGTCGGCGCCATGCACTCCGCCAGGTCGCCGATCGCATGCTTCTGGACCGCGAGCCTCCTGCTCGCATGCCCTCTGCTCTCGCACCTCGTGCTCGCCGCCGGCCTCGTTGCCGCCTTGCCCGCCTGCGCCTCCACGACGACCGAACCGCGCGAGGTGCTGCCCGCGCCCGATCCCGCCATCGCGCCCTTCGCCTTCCTCGAGGGTGTCTGGACGCTCGAACAGCAGAACGGCGCCGTCATCGAGGAAGCCTGGGGCGCGCCGCGCGGCAAGGCCGTGCTCGGTTCCTTCCGGCGCGTGCTGGGCGATGGACGCACGCCGTTCTACGAGTTCACCCACATCGTCGCCGCCAAGGAGGGCGTGCTGCTGCGCCAACTGCACGTGCACGGCGACTTCGAGACCGATCCGCGGCGCGCCAAGCCGATGGTGCTGCGCCTGGAACGCCTCGAGCCGCGCGCCGCGTCCTTCGTGCCCGTCGACGACGTCACGCTGGCTGCCGCCGGGACGCTGGCGCGCGCCACCTACACGCGCCTTGACGACGAGACACTGCTACTGGTGGTCGAGTCGAAGAGCGGTGCCGAGGGCGGACCGTCGGAACCGCCGCTCGAGTTCCGCATGCGCTTGACGCGCTGAGTCGAGGTAGCAAGCTCGCGAGCCACATGGACCTCTCGCTCATCGCGTCCAACCTGCTCAACCCGCCGGTGCTGTTCTTCGCGCTCGGGGCGTTGGCGCACTTCCTGCGCTCCGATCTCGAGATCCCGCAGCCGTTGCCCAAGTTCTTTTCGCTGTACTTGTTGCTGGCGATCGGCTTCAAGGGCGGCAGCGAACTGCACGAGAGCGGCTTGGGCGGGCCCGTGCTGGGCACGTTGGGGGCCGCGGTCGGCATGGCGGCCTTCGTGCCGTTGTGGACCTACGCCATCTTGCGACGGCGACTCGACGCAGCCAACGCGGCGGCGGTCGCGGCCACCTACGGTTCCATCTCGGCGGTGACCTTCATCGCCGCGTCGGCGTTCCTCGCCCAACTCGGCGTGGCCTCGAGCGGCTACATGGTCGCGGCGATGGCCTTGATGGAGTCGCCCGCCATCATCATCGGCATCACGCTGGCGCGGCGCGCGGGCGGCGGCACGCCGCGGACGGCCGGCATGCCGGTCGATGGCGGTTGGTCGCACCTGCTGCGCGATGCGTTCGCCAACGGATCGGTGCTGGTGTTGTCGGGCGCGCTCCTCATCGGCTACGCCACGGGCTCGAGCGGCAAGGAAGCCTTGGCGCCGTTCACCGATGGCATCTTCCGCGGGATGCTGTGCCTGTTCCTGCTGGACATGGGTCTCGTCAGCGCGCGCCGCGTCGGTTCGTCGCGCGAGTTGGGCTTGTTCCCGGTGGCCTTCGCGGTGCTCGTGCCGCTCGCCAACGCCGCGCTCGGCATCGCCATCGCGCTTTGGTTGGGCCTTGGACAGGGGGACGCGCTGCTCTTCACCGCCTTGTGCGCGAGCGCCAGCTACATCGCCGTGCCCGCCGCGTTGCGCCTGGCCTTGCCCGAGGCCAATCCGGGGTTGTACGTCACCATGGCCTTGGCCCTGACCTTCCCGTTCAACATCGTCGTCGGCTTGCCGCTCTACATGGCCGCCATCCAACGCATCTGGAGCTGACATGGAACCCGTCAAGCGCATCGAGATCGTCGTCGACAGCCCCGAAGTCCCGGAGTTGCTGCAGATCCTGCGGCGCGAGGGCATCGGTGGCTACACGGTGTTCGGACATCTGCGTGGAGGCGGCGATCGCGGCGAACGCCGCGACGACGAGCCGAGCGGCGGAGGCAACGCTTGCATCCTCGTCGCCGTGCCGGCCGCCAAGCTGCAACGCGTGATCGAAGTGGTGCGTCCCGTGCTCAAGCGCCGCGGCGGCATGTGCCTCGTGGGCGACGCGCACTGGGTCGTGCACTGACGGAATCCGCTTGCTGGATTGCCGCTGCGGCCGACTGCGTGTCTACTCGAAGACATGCCTTCGTCGCGCGCCAAGAAGCGCATCCTCGCCATCCTCGTCGGCGTGGCCAGCGCCGTGCCGGTGGCGGAGCTCGTCTGCCGCGTCAACGCCCTGTTCCCCGGCTCGGCATGGGACTCCGCGCGCGCCGAGGCCTTCTTCGAAGCGCGTTCGTTGCCGCAGGCGGCCTACGAGATGCGCGTCTACGGCGGACCCGACCAGCACGTGTCCGAAGCCGATGCGTTGCCCTACGTCCATCCCTACACCGGTTGGACGAACGCCGCGACCGACGCCTTGGCTGCGCGCATGGTCGACGAGACCTCCGGCGACGGAGAGGCGCACTTCGATGTGCTGCTGTTGGGAGGTTCGGTCGCCGGCAACATGAGCGAGCGCGCCGTGCCGCGTCTAGTGGCGGCCGTGCAAGCCGATCCGGGCTTCGCCGGCCGGCAGATGCGCGTGTGGAACTTCGCCCGGCCCGCGTACCGCGCCCCGCAACCGCTGCATTGGTGCGAATGGCTGTTGGCGCTCGGCGCGCGTCCGGAAGCGGTCTTGCTCGTCGATGGCTTCAACGAGACGGCGATGTCGGTCGAGCATGCACGCCGCGGCGTGCATCCGGCCTATCCGTCGTCGTCCTACTGGTCGGCCTTGGTGCGCGGCGCGAACCTGACGCCGGCGTTGCTCGACCAATTGGCCGCCGTGCGCCTCGCGCGCCGGGCGCAGTTGTCCATCGCGCGCCAAGCCCGCGACCTCGGCTTCCATCGCAGCGCGCTCCTCACGCGCCTCGCCGAACGCAGGTTGCGGGCGGCGTCCGCGTTGGTCGAGTCGGAGTCCAACCTGTTGCGCGTCGAGCAGGCTCGCGCCGCGGCCTCCGATCGTTTGCTCGCGGGTCCGCGCCATCCCGGCACCGACGAGGCCGCGGTGGATGCCGCGTTGGCCTCGTGGGAATCCTCGGCGCGCGCCCTGCACGCCATCTGTCGCGCGCAGGGCATCGCCAGCCTGCAAGTGGTGCAACCCACCCTCGCCGACGAAGGTGCGAAGCCCGCCAGCGCAGAGGAACGAAGACTGCCCGCCGCGTCGCTCGACTGGCAAGACGCCATCCGCTTGGGCTATCCGAGGCTGCGCGAGCGAGCCGCGCGCCTCGCGCAGGACGGCTTGCCCGTGGTCGACGCCACGCGCGCCTTCGCATCGAGCACGGAGACGATGTTCGTGGATGTCGTGCACTTCAACGATGCCGGCAACGAAGCGCTGGCGGATTGGATCGCGCCGCGCTTCCTGGGCGAGTTGAAGTGATGCTCAACGGACCACGCGCGCGCCGAGCACCGCGCGGATGGCGGCGTGGCTGGCGAGCGACAGCCCCAGCACGATGACGGTGCAGGCGACGAGCTTGACGGATGCCGAGGCGTCCCAACCGCGCAGGTCGGCGACCACATGCACCGCCAAGGGCAAGTGCACGAGGTAGACCCAGTAGGAGGCATCGACGAGCCAGCGCACGAAGGGCCGTTCGGTTC
The DNA here is from genome assembly GCA_005789645.1 of Planctomycetia bacterium. Taxonomy (GTDB): domain Bacteria; phylum Planctomycetota; class UBA1135; order UBA1135; genus SXXH01. The sequence goes on along the minus strand of SXXH01000004.1, from coordinate 17,265 downwards.
GCGACAACTGCTCGACGGCTCCCATGCCGCCTAGCGCCGATTGCCAGATGACCAAGGCCATGCACAAGTGCGCGGCGGCGAAGGCCCAGGTGCGGTCTTCGCCGCGGCGCAGGCCGTCGAAGCTGACCAAGGCCAGCAACAAGTGCAGCGGCAGGACCAGCGCCACCGTCGCGAGTCGCCGCTTCCAACGCGCACGCAGCTCCGGCCATGCTTCGGGCGCGCCGTGGAGGAGCCAACCCACGCCGAAGCACAGCGCATGGAGCGCCAACGCGCTCCAGTTCGGCCACCATCCCGACGGCGTCTCGATGGCCGCATGGTCCATCGTGAGCAGCACGGTCCATGTGGATCCGACGAGCAAGATCAACCGCCAGCCGGGACGGGATCCGCCCAACAACCATCGCGCACCGCGCGTCCCGCGTTCGCGCCAGTCCGACGGCAGGCCGCGCGCCAATCCCGCCAGTGCCAGCGCGGTGCCGCCGATCAGCAGCAAGTACCACAGGAACCACAAATGAGCGAGCCCGCCGCTCGGCCACGCGGGGTGCAGCATCAAGGTCGCGCGCCCGCCACCAAGGGCGCGCGCTCCGGCGTAACTGAAGGCCGCCTCGACGAGCGGCACGAGCAACACGACGCCCAATGCGAGCGGCAGGGCGATGCGGCGCATGCGCTCGCGCCAAGCGCCGGCCAAGCCGCGCTTCTGCAGCACCAACGCGGCGAAGAAGCCCGCCAGCACGAAGAACACCGGCATGCGGAAGGCGTGGATGCCGAGCACGACGAGCGTCGCCCACAACGACGTGCTCGGATCGCGGTAGCCCCAACCAGCGTCCGCGTCCCCGAGTTGGAAGCTGCACGCGACGTGCAGCAGCACTCCCAACAGCATCATCGACGCGCGCAAGGCGTCGAGTCCGTGGAAGCGAGCCGGCGCATCCGCGACGCCGGGGCCAGGCGGCTTGTCCATGCGCGGACTCTACAGGTCCACGTGCAGACTCCACAGGTCCACGCTGGACGGCATCACGCGCATCAGGCTCGGCGCTTGGGCTTGGCGGCGCTGCGGCGCGACGCGCTTGCCTTGGCGCTCGCGGCAGGCTTGGCGGCTCGCTTCGCGACCTTCTTGGTCGCCTTGGCGGCCTTGACCACCGTGGTCGTCGTCGCCGCGCCCTGCGCGCCACCCAGCGCGGCCAGAACTTCCTCGGCGTGTCCAGCGACCTTGACCGGCGACCAGATGGCGGCGAGCTTGCCCGCGGCGTCGATCAGGAAAGTCGAGCGAACCGTGCCCATGACCTTCTTGCCGTACATGAGCTTCTCGCCGTACGCGCCGTAGGCCTTGGCGACGGCGTTGTCGGCATCGACGAGGAGGTCGAAGGGCAAGCCATGCTTGGCGCGGAACCCATCGTGCGACTTGAGCGAGTCGGAGGACACGCCGAGCACCACCGCGCCCGCCTTGCGCAGCGCCGCGTCGCGGTCGCGGAAGTCGCAGGCTTCGACCGTGCAACCGGGCGTGTTGTCGCGCGGGTAGAAGTAGAGCACCACCTGCTTGCCGGCGAAGTCGCCCAGCGAAACCTTGGAGCCGGAGGTGGAGGGCAGGGAGAACGCGGGGGCTTTCTGGCCGAGCTTGGGCATGGTGGTGGGGCGCGTGCGCGCCGGGCGACGACGGGAGGAAAGGGGGCTTGGCCGGACGGATCGAGTGCCGCTCGCGCCGCCAAGCTTCGTACAGTACGCGCCTACGCCATGGAAGGATGCCGACGCGCGCATCCAGCGCGAGGAGGCCGCACACGATGGTCCGAGTCGAATCCACCATGCTGCCCTTGGGCACGCCCGCCGCCGACTACGCCTTGCCCGATGTCGATGGGCGCATCGTGCGCCGCTCGGACGGCGCTGGCGCTCCGGCCTTGGTGGTGATGTTCCTCTCCAACCACTGTCCGTACGTCAAGCACATCCAAGCAGCCTTGACGAGCCTCGTGCGCGAGTACCAAGCGCGCGGGGTGGCGTTCGTCGCCATCGCTTCCAACGACACGAGCACGCACCCGCAAGACGGCCCCGCGGAGATGAAGCGCGAGGCTGAACGGCTCGGCTGGACCTTCCCGTACCTCCACGATGCTTCGCAAGCCGTGGCCAAGGCCTACCGCGCTGCGTGCACGCCGGACTTCTACGTGCATGACGCGGCGGGGCTGCTCGTCTACCGCGGTCAGATGGACGGAGCTCGGCCGGGCAACGACCAGCCCAACGACGGCGCGGATCTGCGCGCGGCCTTGGACGCCGTGTTGGCGGGTCGCACCCCGATCGCGTCGCAACGGCCGAGCATGGGCTGCAACATCAAGTGGAAGGCCGGTGGCGAGCCGGACTACTTCCCGCCGCGCGCTTGAGGATCGCGGAGCGGGGCGGAGTCAGCCCGGGCCGAAGGGCAACCCGAGCGAGTACCACGCGATGAACATGAGCACCCACGCGACGAGGAAGGTGAACGAGTAGGGGAACATCGTCGCCACCAGCGTGCCGAGGCCCGCCTTGGGGTCGTAGCGTTGCAGGAAGGCGATGATCAGCGCGAAGTAGCTCATCATCGGCGAGATGATGTTCGTGCAGGAATCGCCGATGCGGAAGGCGCACTGCGTGGCGTCGGCGGGGATGCCGGCCAAGAGGAACATCGGCACGAAGACGGGCGCCATCAAGGCCCACTTGGCGGAAGCGCTGCCCATGACGAGGTTCACGAGCGCCGTGAGGAAGATGAAGGCGACCAGCGCCGGTCCGCCGCCCAAGCCGCTTGATTGCAGCAATGCCGCGCCCTTGATGGCGAGGATCAGGCCGAGGTTGGTCCAGGTGAAGTAAGCGACGAACTGGGCCGCGAAGAACACGAGCACGAGGTAGCTCGCCAAGGTCTCCATCGACTTCGCCATGCCCTTCATGGCTTGGCCATCGTTCTTGATCGAGCGCGTCGCGACACCGTAGGCGATGCCCGTGGCCGCGCCGATCAAGAAGATCAGCGTCACGATCCCCGACATGAACGGCGAGTGCAGCACGCCACCGGTCTTGGGGTCGCGCAGGAAGCCGCCTTCGGGAACCAAGCCCCACGACACCAGCCCGCCGATCGCCAGCGTCGTGGCCAAGGCCCATGCCAAACCACGCTTCTCGAGCGGTGCGAGCGGCTTGAGCAAGTCGGCGCCCTCGGTCCCGGTGGATCCGCTCCAAGCGCCGAGTCGTGGCTCGACCACGCGCTCCGTCAGCCACCAGCCGACCAGCGAGATGACGAAGGTCGACACCGCCATGAAGTAGTAGTTGCAGGCCGGGTTGACCAAGGCGCCCGGTTCGACGATGCGCGCTGCCTCCTGCGTGATGCCGGAGAGCAGCGGATCGACCGTGCCCAAGAGCAGGTTCGCGCTGTAGCCGCCCGAGACCCCCGCGAAGGCGGCCGCCATGCCGGCGATCGGGTGGCGGCCGGCCGCGGCGAAGATCGAGCCCGCCAAGGGCACGAGCAAGACATAGCCCAGTTCGCTGGCCACGTTCGACATCACGCCCGCGAAGACGACGACCAAGGCCAACCAACGCCGCGCGGCGGACAGGACCACCAGTCGCAACGCGGCACCGATCAAGCCGCTGCTCTCGGCGATGCCGATGCCGAGCAGCGCCACCAGCACCGTGCCGAGCGGCGCGAAGCCCGTGAAGTTGGTCACGGTCTTCGTGAGGACGAGGTGCAGTCCTTCGACGCCCAAGAGGCTCGTCGGCCGCAGTTCCTCGCCGGTCTTCGGGTGGACCGCCGAGACTCCCAGTTGCACGGCGACTTCCGACAAGAGCACGACCAGCAAGGCCAGCAGCAGGAACAGCGTCGCCGGATGCGGCAGCGCGTTGCCGCCGCGTTCGACGACGCGCAGGAAGCGATCCACGAAGCCCTTTTTCCCGGTCGTAGCTTGCATGGCCGACGACTTTGAGGGAGAGCGCGGCCGATGGCGCAAGGATCCTGTACGAAGTGCCCTGCTTGCGCGACCTCAACGCCACGCGAGCTTGGCCAGCACGAAGTGGTGGTCGCTGGGCCACCGTCCGCGCGAGCCTGGATCGGACAGGATCTCCGCTTCGCGCGTGCGGAGCCCGTCGTCGCGCAGGATGTAGTCGATCTTGTCGCCCGCGAGGCCGCCTTGGAAGGCGTGGAAGGTGCCGCGGCGCTCGGCCGAGGGATGCAGTTCACGCCACGTGTCGACGAATCCCGCGTCGCGCAGGCGTTGGAGGGCGAGGCTTTCCTCGCCAGCGTTGAAGTCGCCCAACACGATGCGCGGACCGCGTTGCGCGAGGGATCTTCGAGCGACGAGCGCCGCCGATTCCGCGCGCGCCGTCTCGCCCACATGGTCGAAGTGCGCGTTGGCGATCCACAGCTCGCGTTCTCCGCCCACCTCGCGCACGCGCGCCCAACTGCAGATACGCGTCAACGCCGCGTCCCAGCCGATCGAGGCAGGCTTGTCGGGCGACTCGCTCAACCAGAAGTCGCCATGCTCGAGGACCGCCAAGCGCCGCGCATCGATGTAGAGCGCGCAGTGCTCGCCGCGCCCTCCACCATCGCGACCCTGCCCCACGCGTCGATGGTGGGGGAACGCGGCTTGCAGGAAGGCGACTTGGAAGTCGAGGGCTTCTTGCACGCCGATGATGTCGGGTTGGCGCGCCGCGATCATGGCCACCAAATCGTCGCGGCGCAGCTCCCAGCGATCGGCTCCGTCGTCGGCGGCGCCATGGCGCACATTGGCGCACAGCACGACGAGGTCTTGCAGGCCGCGAGAGGCGGAGCCCGGCATCGCGCGCGCTCCGGTCTCCTCGCGCGGCCCGCAAGCGACGGCGAGCAGCCCCGTCAGGAGCATGGCGACCAGCAAACCAGCGCGCATGCCGGGGATCCTAGCGTCCTCGTCGCGGGGCGTGGCGCGCGCAGGGGCGCTAGGCTCGGCCAAGGAACTTCTTTCCTGCTCCGTTCCTCAGGACGGCGAGACGAGCGTCCGAAAGACACCCTCTGCGGCTACGATGCCGCTCACGCCGTGCTGGTCCGCGACCTGACAGTCCTCCTGCCCGCCTACAACGAGGCGTTGCGCATCGAAGGCACCCTCGACAAGGTGCTGGCGTGGCTCCCGTCGCGCGTCGAGCGCTACGAGGTGCTGGTGGTCGACGATGGCTCCAGCGACCACACGGCCGAGGTCGTGGCGCGGCGCTATGGCGAGCGCGTGCGCGTCGTCGCGCGTCCGCGTCGCGGCGGCAAGGGAGCCGCCATCAAGAGCGGAGTGATGGCCGCCAAGGGCGAGTGGATCCTGTTCTCCGACGCCGACTTCTCCATCCCCATCGACGAGCTGGAGAAGCTCGCCGCGCGCACCAAGGAAGCGCCGATCGTCATCGGCAGCAAGCGCGCGCCCGGATCCGACCTCGAGTACCCCAAGCTCCGCAACGTGCTGGGCCAAGCCGGCAACCTGCTGGTGTCGACCTGCGTGGTGTCCGGTTTCCACGACACGCAGTGCGGCTTCAAGCTCTACCGCGCCGACGTGGCGCGCGAGTTGTTCGCGCACCAGCGCCTCGAAGGCTTCGGCTTCGACTTCGAAGTCCTCATGCTGGCGCGCCGCATGGGCCACGAGGTCGTCGAAGTGCCCATTCGCTGCGCCCACAAGATCGGCGGCAGCGTGCGCCTGTCGACCTATCTCGCCGTCCTGAAGGAAGTCGGCATCGTGCTCGGCAACAAGCTCGTCGGCCGCTATCCGCGCCGACGCTGAAGCCTCCCCCGCCTCAAGGCAGGCGCAAGTCCGCGTCGCAGCGTTCGAACCCGACGAGGAGCGCCGCGCGCATCGGTTCGGGTTGGCTCGCGATCCACGCGCGGCCGCGCGTCGGCACGAGGCGGAAGGTCATGCGCACGCGCCAGCCGCAACCGCGCCACCATGCTTCGCGCCACTGCTCGGGGATGCCGGGTGCGTCCACGAGTTCCTGCAGGCGATCGACGCGGAAGCGCGGGCCGATGCCGCTGCGACCGATGGCTTCGGCGAGCAATGGTTGGAGGTCGGCGGGCGCGACGGAGATGGCGCTGAAGGCGTGCGGCAGGTCGTAGTCCTCGCCGGGATGCAACGCGCGGCCGAGACCCAGCAGCGCCTCGCGCCAGCGTCGCGGACCGAAGGCCGCGCGCACCTCGTCCAACAAGACGGGCGTCGGCAGCTCGGCCTTGCCCCACAGCACCTGCGCGGTCGCGGCTGGCAGCTCGCGCGTGGCATCGTCGAGATGCATGGCGATCCGCGCCTTGGACGCCTTGTCGACCTCGAAGTGCGGCAGGAAGAGCTCGAAGTACTGGGGGTAATCGACGCCGCGCGTCGTCGCCAGCACCTTGGTGTTCTCGACCAAGGTCGTCGGCGATCCCGTGGCCGTCAGGCGCGCGAAATCCTGCAGTCCCGCGGCGCCATACAGGGCCAGCAGCGTCCACGCGACGCCGCGTCGCTTGTCCCACGACGCATCGATGGCGGCGGCGGCGAGGATGGTCGTGAAGAGCCACGGAGCGCAGATGCGGATCCACAGGAAGGTCAAGCCGCCCATGCCCACGGCCAAGCCGCTGGTCGCGTACAGGCCGAGGTACAGGACGACGTAGCCGAGGAGCGCCAGCACCGCCAGTCGGCGCCGACGCAGCAGCACCAGGCACGCGAGCGCCAACAAGGCTTGTGCCGCGAACACGAGCACGTCGAGCACGATCGGATGATCGGCGACGCGCAACGGACCAAACAGGTCGAGCAGCGCGCCGACGGGACCACCATCGGAACCCTTGCCGTAGGTCGCGCCGCGCACTTTCCACACGAGCTCGCCCGCCAGCAAGGCCATCGATGCGAGCGGCAGGATGCCGACGGCGAAGGCCGCCGCGCCGAACGCGAGCTCGCGCGAGAGGAACCGGCGGCGCAACCCGACGAGCAGCACGAGGAAGGCGACCAGCGCCACGGGCAAGGTCTGCAGCGAGAAGTAGGTGCCGAACCCGGTGGCAAGTCCGAGCCACAGCCAGTCCTCGCGCGTGCCTCCGCCCTCATCGACGATCTTCAAGGCCAAGCGCAGGATGTGGGCCGCGAAGAACAAGGCTTCGAAGTGCGTGCCGATCGTCAGCAGCGAGAACTGGACGAAGGCGGCGGGCGCCAAGGCGTAGAGGAAGCCGAAGATGGCCGCCGCGCGCGCGCCGAAGGCCTGGCGCGCCAGCATCCAGCCCGCCGACAAGACGAGCGAGGCCGTCAGCAGGCCCACCACCTTGTGGACGAGCAGGCTCTCGCCGAGGATCGCGAAGCCCAGCGCCTTGAGGTGCGCCACGACGAAGCCGCCACCCTCGTGGTAGCCGTAGACCGCCTTCCAGTACGGGATCGGCGGCCGCTCGAGGATCACCTTGGCGCAGGTGCCCTTGGCCAACTCCTCGCCGTAGAAGTACACGTCGGCGGCGCACAGAGCGAGCCAAGCGCGCACCAGCACCAGCACGGCGATCCACGGCCAGAGTCGCAGCCAGGCGCCACGCGCGCCAGCGTCGCCGATCCTCGTCTCGCCTTGCACGGACATCCGCGCGCGAGCTTAGCGCACGCGCGCCGCGGACGCCTCAGGTGTTGCGCGACAAGAGCGCCCAGCCTTCGCGCAGTTGGCGCACCAGTTCGCGCGGCCCGCGCACATCCAAGGCGCGCCGCGCCAGCCAACCCGGCCGCAGGTAGAACTTGCGCACCAGCTCCTTCTTCAAGTCGAGCATTTCCTCGCGCGACAAGGTGCGCGTCGGCAAGAAGGCGTCCTCGCCGCCCTGGTCCATGACGAGGTCGTCGGGGTCGCACAGTCCGAGCTCGATGGCTCGCGCGCGGAACTCGGTGCCGAAGCGCGGCACGGCCATGTTGAGCGACATGAAGTCCATGTCCAGCTCGACGGCGAGTCGCAGGGTCGCCCGCAGCGAGTCGGCGGTCTCGTCCGGGAGGCCCACGATGAACGTGCCGACCGTGCGCAACCCGTGCCGACGCACGCGACGGAACGCGTCGCGCACGACCTCGACCTCGTAGCCCTTCTTGTAGGCCGCCAGCTGCCCGTCGTCGGCGCTCTCGACGCCCAGGATCACGGTGTGGCATCCCGCACGCTTCATCGCGGCCAGGCGCTCGTCGTCGGCCGCGTCCGGTCGCGTGAAGGCCGTCCACGACCAACCTCCGCGCTCTTCGAGTCCGCGGCACAGCTCGAGTCCGCGTTGCTTGACGACGCCGAAGGTCTGGTCGAGGAAGAAGAGCTCCGTGATGCCCAGCGAGCGCACCAAGTCGATCTCGCGCAGCGCGTCCTCGACCGGCCGCGTCTTGAAGCCCAAGGTTCCGATGACGCAGAAGGTGCACGGGTACGGGCAGCCGTAGTCGGTCAGGATCGTCGCGAAGGGCGTGCGGCGCGCGAACGAGAACCGGTAGAGCTCGTGGCGGAACAGGTCGTGGCGCGGCGGCGGCGGGCGGAACTCGCCGCGCTTCTTGCCGATGCGGCGCTCGTCGATTCCGAGCGGCAGGCGCACCGTCGCGTCGAGCACGCGCTCCGGCTCGCCAGCCAACCAGTGCAGCACATCCTCCGACGAGAAGTCGTGCAATGCGCAATCGAGCCATGGCTCTTCGGCGAGGCGCGCGGCGCTTCGCTCGTGCAGCACGTCCCCGATGGCCGCGATGCGGCGCCCGCGCTCGGCTTGGTCGGCGAGGAAGCGCTTGTCCTCGGGCCACGACACGGAACCGACCAGCGCGACGATGGCTGCGGGCGCGATGGAGTCGATGCGCGCGCGCGCCTCGTCCGGGGACAGCCCCTCCGCGATGCAGTCGAGCACGGCGACTTCGTGCCTCGATCCCACCACTCCCGACAACACGACCAGGTCGATCGGCTGGAAGAGGTAGTTCGACTTGGTGGTCTTGGAGCAGAAGTAGTCGCGGATGTAGGTGCGCGCGCCCGGAGGGTTGAGCAGCAAGACCCTCACGCCAAGGCTCCAGGGCGCGCGCCGACGCCGGACACGACGCGCAAGCCGCCGCGACGTGGTTGCATCAGGGCTGGTTGCAGCACGCCGCCCTTCAAGAGCACGCGGGCTTCCGCCAGCACCTCGTGCACGCCGATCCCCGTCAAGCACTCCGGCGTGCCGCGCCAGCAGGTGACTTGCTTGTTGTTGTGCACATTGATGCACGGGCTGCACACGACGGGCTTCCACAGGGCATGTGCGCGCGCTCCGAGCGGGCCGTACAAGATCGGCGTCTCGGGTCCGAACAAGCCCAAGGTCGGCGTCCCCATGGCCGCGGCGATGTGCATGGGGCCGGAGTCGTTGCTGACGACGAGATCGGCGCGCGCGAGGAGCGCCAGGAACTCGTCGAAGGGCAGGCGGCCACTCCAGTCCAGCACCGTGCCGCGCCTCGTCTCGCCCGCCAACGCGCGCACCTCGGCCACGTGGGCGGCCTCGGAGGGCGCACCAACGAGCACCACGGTGGCTTGGTCCTCGTCGGCCAGCACGCGCGACAGTTCGGCGTGCCGCGCGGCCGGCCAGCGGCGTTCCAACGACAAGCGACCGGCGTTGGCGTTGACGACCACCAAGGGCCCGCACGCCGCCGCGGCATCGAGCTTGCGCTCCAACGCCTCGCGCGCGGCCGTGGCGGGCTCGCAGCCGACCACTTCGTCGACGCGCACCTCTCGTCCGTTCTCGCCGCCAGCGAGCGCGCGGAAGTTGCGCGACACATGCCAGTACCGATTGAAGGGCGTCGTGCGCCGGTGGAACCCTCCACGCCACACATCGGGCGCCGAGAAGCCGTGCGACTCGGGTGCGCCGCACAGGAAGGCCACGAAGGCCGAGAAGCGCGTGAAGAACTCGAAGTCGTAGACGGCCGCGTAGCGTGCCGAGCGCAGCTCGCGCATCAGTCGCGCGATGCGCCAACCGATGCGCATCCAACCCGCGAGGTTCGAGGGCGCGCGCACGTCGAGGGTGCGCACCTCGTCGAAGGCGCCCAACGCGCGGGCGAACTCGGCGTTCTCCCGCAGCGTGACGAACACGAGCCTCGCGTCGGGATGACGCCGCCGCAGGGCAGCCACCGCCGGCACGAGCAGTTGGATGCTGCCGAGTCCCCAGAACTTGAGCAGCAAGACATCCACGCCACTGGCGCGTGGCCCGAGCAGGTGGCGCATCCAACGCCACGGCTGCAGGAGCAGGAACGCCACCCGCCCCAGCCACCGGTCGGCGGCCTGCAGGCTGTGCATCGAGATCCCGCGCCTTCCGGACATGCGGACCCAGTCTATCCCCTCCGCGCCACCCCTGCGGCGCGGCTGGAGGGGTCTAGCCAGCTCGTCGCGCCCGATCGCCCATCCCCCCGGAACCTGCGTACCTTTACGATGTTCCTAGTGGCTGCCGGGGCGTGGAGCTTGGCTTCAGCCGACTTCCAGCCGAAAGCGGAAGTGACGTCTGGTCCGGAGTCGCGGATCCGCAGCCAGGCAGCACGCACACGAGGATCATGCAGATGCGCACGCGAACTTGGTTGACGGCGATGGTGCTGAGCTCGACGGCGGCGTTGGCGTGGTCGGCGGCGCAGGAGCGCGATGGCGCCCAAGCGTGGCGTGCGCTCAAGCAGCGCTTCGACACGGACCTCGACGGCAAGATCTCCCGCGCCGAGTACCCGCGTTCGGCCGCCGTGTTCCGGCGCCTCGACCAGGATCGCGACGGTTTCATCACCGAGTCCGACTTCCTCGCCGCGCGCGGGGGCGCGAGGCCGACGGAGCCCGCCAAGCCCGCCAGCGACGCGTCGGACGACATGACGAGCGAGCAGGTCGCGTTCTTCGAGTCGAAGGTGCGACCGCTGCTCACCGCCAACTGCTACAGCTGCCACAGTCCCGAAGCCGGCAAGATCAAGGGCGGCATTCGCGTCGACAGTCGCGCGTCGCTCTTGGAAGGCGGCCCTTCGGGTGCGGCCCTCGTGCCCGGCGATGTGGATGGCAGCCTGCTCGTCAAGGTTGTGCGTTGGGAGGACGAGGACCTCTCCATGCCGCCGAAGAACAAGCTCTCCGACACCGAGATCGGCGTGTTGGAGGACTGGGTGCGCATGGGCGCGCCATGGCCGAAGAGTGCAAGTGCGGCCAGCGCCGGTGACGAGAAGGACTCGGCGGTCCAGAGCTACGACATCGAGTACGACTACGAGGCCGCGCGACGCGACCATTGGGCCTTCCAGCCCGTCAAGGACGTCGAGCCGCCGACCGTTCCGGGCAACACCTGGTCGCAGGAGCCCATCGACCGGTTCTTGTTGCAGGCGATGCAAGCGCGCGGCGTCGCGCCGGTCGCCGATGCGGCCAAGTCCACTTGGCTGCGCCGCGTGACGCTCGACTTGACTGGCTTGCCGCCGACGCCGGCGGAACTGACGGCCTTCGAAGCCGATCGCTCGCCGGACGCGCACGCCAAGGTCGTCGATCGCCTGCTGGCCTCGCCGGCCTTCGGCGAACGCTGGGGTCGGCATTGGTTGGATGTGGCGCGCTACGCCGAAAGCTCGGGCAAGGAGCGCAACGTCGCCTACCCGCATGCGTGGCGCTATCGCGATTGGGTCGTGGCGGCCTTCAACGACGACATGGCCTACGACCGCTTCCTCGCCATGCAAGTGGCCGGAGACTTGATGCCGGCGGAGGATGCCGACCAGCGCGCCGCGCAGCTGGTCGCCACGGGTTACTTGGCGGTGGGCCCGAAGAGCCACAATGCGCGCGACAAGCGCCAGTTCATGCTCGACGTGGCCGATGAGCAGATCGACGCGCTGTCGCAGGGCATGCTCGGCTTGACGATCGCGTGCGCGCGCTGCCACGACCACAAGTTCGATCCCATCCCGATCGAGGACTACTACTCGATGGCGGGGATCTTCGTCAGCACCGAGACCCGCTACGGCACGCAGAAGAGCCAAGGCAACGACCATCCGAGCGAGTTGATGGCTTTGCCGGCCGAAGCGCGCCTGCCCGATGGTCCGACCATGCCGGCCACCGTGCGCACCGCCCTCGAGCGCGTGCGCGGCGTGACCGAGCGCCAAGCCGAGCGCGCCGCCGAGGACAACATGCAGGCGCGCACCGGCGTCGATGCGCGTCCTGACGCGGTCAATCGCGTGCGCCAGCGCGCCTTGGAGCAACAGGGCAAGGTGCTCGACGAGCTGCTGTCGCGCTACGACGAGGACGGGCGTTCGAACGCCAAGAACCGCGTGGCCATGGGGGTCGTCGATGGCAAGGTGCGCGACATCGCGGTGTTGAAGCGCGGCGAGCTCGACAAGCCGGGCGAGATCGCGCCGCGCGGCTTCTTGTCGGTGCTCGAGCCCTATGGCGAACCCGCGATCGGCACGGGCAGCGGTCGGCTCGAGCTGGCGCGTTGGATCGCCACCGAATCGAATCCCCTGACGGCGCGCGTGTGGGTCAACCGCGTCTGGTCGCACCTCTTCGGCGACGGCATCGTGCCGACCGTCGACAACTTCGGCCTTGGCGGACAACGCCCGGAACACCCCGAGTTGCTCGACTGGCTCGCGGGCGCGCTGGTCGAGGAGGGCTGGTCGACCAAGAAGCTGGTGCGGCGCATCGTCTTGTCGCGCGCCTATCGATTGGCGTCCCAGGACGATCCGCGCCATCTGGCGCGCGACCCCGAGGTCGTCGCGCTATGGCGCTTTCCCGAGCGGCGCCTCGAGGCCGAGGCCATCCGCGACTCGATGCTCTTCGCGGCCGGCTTGCTGCAGACGGCTCCGCCCGTGGGCTCGAACGCGGCCTTCCTCGAGGGTGTGTTGCGCAACGAACTGGTTCTCGAACTGGTCGCCGATCGTCGTCCGGTGCGTTCGTTGTACCTGCCGATCGTGCGCGACCACTTGCCGGAGAGCTTGGCGGTGTTCGACATGGCCGATCCGTCGTTCGTCGTCGGCAGACGCGAAGAGACGAACGTCGCCACGCAGGCCCTGTTCCTGATGAACGACCCGACCGTCATCGAGGCCAGCGACGCCTTGGCGAAGTCGTTGCTGCAAGTCGCAGGCGACGATGCGGCGCGCATCGAGGCGGCCTTCGTGCGCACCTTGGGCCGCAAGCCCAGCGCGAGCGAACAGCAGGCCGTGCAGCGCTTCCTGGCCGACTTCGACGCGCCTCTGCAACAGCGCACTGGACCGCCTGCGCGGCGGTTGCCGCGCGAACGGCTGGGGCAACCCACGCCGCCCGACGCGCGCACGCAAGCTTGGTCGGCCTTCGTGCAGACCCTTTTCCAAGGCGCCGAGTTCCGCTTCCTCGGGTGAGCGTGGACGCCCGCACCAGCCCACGCACACGCGACACGCACAGCACGAGCACCACGCCATGAACGAATCCCGCCGGCACGATCAACCGCCCTGCGACCGTCGCGATGCCTTGCGCTTGGGTGCGCTGGGCTTTGGTTGGCTCGCCTTCCAAGGGATGCTGGCCGAGTCGGCCTTGGCGCGCCCGACGCTCGCACGCGGCGCGCAGGATGCGGCTGCGCTCGACCCGCTCGCCCCGCGCGCTGGACACCACGCGGCGCGCGCCAAGCGCGTCATCTTCCTCAACATGTCCGGCGCTCCGTCGCATGTGGACACCTTCGACCACAAGAGCGCCTTGAAGCGCGACGACGGCAAGACCATCTCCGGCCAGTTCCGCCAAGGCGCCAAGCTGCTTGCCAGTCCTTGGGAGTTCCATCCTTCCGGCAAGAGCGGCTTGATGATCAGCAGCTTGCTGCCGCAACTGGCCAAGCAAGCCGACAAGTTGTGCTTGTTGCACGGCATGCAGACCGAGGTGCCGGCGCACCCGCAGGCGCAGTTGAAGCTGCACACGGGTTCGTTCCAATTCGTGCGGCCTTCGCTCGGTGCGTGGACGCTGTACGGCCTGGGCACGACCAACCGCAACTTGCCCGGCTTCGTCACCATCAACCCGCCCGGCGGAAGCGCACAGCAACACGGCAGCGCATTCCTTCCGGCGACCTTCCAAGGCATGCCTGTGGCCGGCGCTGGCCGCGTGGCGCGCGCCGCTTCGGAGCCGGTGGCCAACACCGCCAACGCGCGCCTCGGTCGCGACGCGCAACGCAAGCAGCTCGACTTGCTGCAGAAGTTGAACCGCGAGTATCTGAAGTGCGAACGCGGCGACGACCAGGTCGAAGGCGTCATCGAGAGCTACGAATTGGCCTTCCGCATGCAAAGCGAGCTGCCTGCGTTGCTCGACGTGTCGAAGGAGAAGCGCGAGACCTTGGACTTGTACGGCATCGGCGGCGAGGACACCGACGCTTTTGGACGCCAGTGCTTGATGGCGCGCCACCTTGCCGAGGCGGGCGTGCGCTTCGTGCAGATCCACCAAGGCGGCTGGGACCACCACCGCAACCTGCGCAACGACTTGGCCGAAAGCTGTCGCAAGATCGACCAACCGGTCGCGGCGTTGCTCGCCGATTTGGACCAGCGCGGCTTGCTCGCCGACACCTTGGTCGTGTGGAGCGGCGAGTTCGGCCGCACGCCGTACGCGCAAGGCACGGATGGTCGCGACCACAACCACAAGGGCTTCACCGCGTGGCTCGCCGGTGGCGGCGTCAAGGGCGGCTACTCGCACGGCGCCACCGATGAACATGGCATCGAGGCGGTCGAGGGCCGCATGCAGATCCACGACTTGCACGCCACGATCCTGCACCTCTTGGGGCTCGACCACGAACGGTTGACCTACAACCATGCCGGGCGCGACTTCCGCCTGACGGATGTGCACGGCAGCGTCGCGCGCGAGATCCTCGCCTGACGGCCTCGTCGGAAGAGGTCGCGGCAGCAGTCCGACGGCCTTGCGTTCCCGGCGCGACTCCAAGAGTCCGGTGCGTGGAATGGACCAGCAAACCAGCCGGCGCGGCGGCGCAGGTCGATACCCGGACCTCTTTCTATGGTCTTGCATCCGCGGCCAGCATCGGGGCGACCCTTGGGACCATGTCCAGCCTGAAGATTCGCCCTCTGCAAGTCGCCCACGCCTGCGTCCTGCGAGTCGTCCCGCTGCTTTGCTGCCTTGGCGGCGCCCGCGCCCAGTCGGCGCAGTTCATCCCCATTGCCGGCACCTCCGCCACCCCCGGGTCCAACGGCAACGGCTGCTACGTAAACAGCCAACCACGCCTGAGCGCTGACGGCGGCACGGTGGGCTTCACCTCGTACAGAGGCGGCGTCAGCACCGGCGCCGTGCCGTACGACTACGCGATCTGGACCCAGAACGGCGGCACGGAGGTGATCGCTCCCAGCACGAGCTACGGCGAGAACTTCGGCTGGGGCATCTGGGGCCTCTCCGGTGATGGCACGCTCGCGTGCGGCTCCAACTGGATCTGGCGGCGGGTCGGCGGTTACCAGTCGCTCGACAGCACGCTCAATGCGCAGTTTCCGTCGGTCGGCTACTCGGTCCTCTTCGGCTGCAGTCAGGACGGTTCGGTGTTGGCCGGTTGGCGCGAGGGCACGGTCGGAATTCCAGCCGGTGGCGGCGACTACTTCCGTTGGCAGTTGCCGCAGGGCGCTCCGCAGTTGCTGCCGCGCGACGCGCAGCACCCGGAGGGTTACTTCACCTTCAACTGCGTCAGCGGTGATGGCAGCGTGGTCGGCGGCCAGACCTACCGGTCGGACGCGACCTACGGCCAGACCTACGCCGCCGCGCTGGTGACTCTGGCCGGCACCACCTTGCTGACGCCCGAGAGCGCGGGCAACGCCACGATCCTGCGCGACTTGTCCTTCAACGGCGGCGTCGCGGTGGGACAAGTCAGTCCCGGCAGCCCTCTCGGCGGCTTCGCGCTGGAGTCTTTCCGCTGGAGCGCCGCGAATGGGCTGGAGGTGCTGCCCACGCCCGGCACGACGAGCGCGGCGCATGCCTGCGATTCCTCTGGCAACACGGTCGTCGGCGCCTACCTGAGTTTCGGCACCGCCGGCACCCGCGCCTATGTCTGGCGCGCCGGCAGCGGCGCGACCGATCTGCAGGTTGAGTTGACCAACACCTACGGTCTGGGCAGCGCACTCCAGGGCTGGACGCTGCTTTCCGCCACTGACGTGTCCGCAGACGGCAGCGTGATCGTCGGCCAAGGCGTGAACCCGAGCGGGTGCGAGCAAGTCTTCCTCGTGCGCTTGCCGCCGGATCCTTCCACGCCGACGACCTTGTGCGCGGGCGACGGCTCCGCCGGCACGACGCCGTGCCCGTGCGGCAACTCCGGCGCCACCGGCAACGGCTGCGCCAACTCGGTCAACCCCTCCGGTGCGCGGCTCGCGGCCATCGGCCAAGCGCGCCTCGCCGCCCCTTCGCTGCAACTGTTCGGCAGCGGCATGCCCAACGCGACGGTCTTGTACTTCCAGGGCACCGCGGTGCTCTCAGGTGGCGCTGGCGTGGCCTTCGGCGACGGCCTGCGCTGCGCCGGCGGCACGGTCGTGCGCTTGCGCACGCGCCAGAACAGCGGCGGGGGGTCCATCGTCCCCGCCGCCAACGAACCCACGCTGGCCGTCCTCGGGTCGATCCCCGCCAATGGCGGCACACGCCTCTACCAAGCCTGGTACCGCAACAGCGCGACGTACTGCACGCCAGCCTCGTTCAACCTGACGAACGCGGTCTCGGCGACGTGGACGCCGTGATGCGGCGTCCACCAGTGCCTGCCGGCCGGGGTATCCGCCCGAGAGGTCCTTCGCCTTTGGCCAAGACGAAGCCGGCGAGCGCCACGGGGCATTCCCGTGGCTCTCGCCGACTTGCTCAGGCGCCGTCATCGGCGCCGACGATTCAAGGGCAGTTCACGGTCAACGTCGTGATGCCGTTGGACAGCACTCGGTTGGCGACGTCGTAGGCTTGCAGCCACACATTCATGCCCGTGGGCATGGAAGTGCCGACTGGCAACGGCTGCCAGTAGCCAAAGGTCCCCGCTGCCGCACCGGTGTGGTTCAAGGTCATCGTCTTGAGGACCCGGATAGGCGAGGACAACAGCAAGAAACCAGCCTCCGTGTGAACCGGTCCGCCACCTGTACGTGAAGCCAAGATCCTGACCGTGGCGTTTGGCCGCCCATGAGAAATCGTGATGGGTGTAGAGCCCGAGGCACACAAGGGTCCGATGTTCAGGGTCATGCTGGGTGATTCGCTGAGCTGGTGCCAGAACTCGGCCACCCCCGCCAACGGACCAACCAGAACCGTGACCGCGCCGGCACCGGCAATGCCAGCCACCGACTCGTAGGGCACCCCTGCAACGAGGTCCTTCAGGCCATCGTTATTGAAATCGCCTGCGGTCAGAGAGTATCCGAATTGGTCCCCCGACTGAGCGACTTCCGGTACGCCAGGCGAATCCTGATCCCAGACCTGCGAGCCCGC
>SXXH01000043.1 GCA_005789645.1 Planctomycetia bacterium | reverse complement strand
TGCAGGCCATGAACACCGGCCACGACGGCGGCATGACGACGGTCCACGCCAATTCGGCGCGGGATGCGCTCGCGCGCCTCGAGACCATGGTCTTGATGGCCGGGCTCGACCTTCCGGCGCGCGCCATCCGCGACCAGATCGTGTCGGCGCTGCACATCGTCGTGCACGTGCGTCGCTGCGAGGACGGAGTGCGACGCGTCGAGTGCGTGACCGAGATCGTCGGCCAGGAATCCGGCACTCCGCTCCTGCAGGACATCTACCGCTGGACGCAGACCGGCCGCAATGGAAGGAAGCTCGTCGGCGCGCACGGCGCCACCGGAGTGGTGCCGCGCGTCGCGCACGAGTTGCGCGAGAAGGGCGTCGAGGTGCCGCTGCAGATGTTCCAGAAGGTGGGTGCGGCGTGAGCTGGGTCGCCTTGTCGCTGGCTCCGGTGGCCGTGGGCGGCGCGATCTGGGCGGCGCGCGCCCAGTACCTGCGCCATGTCGCCCGCCAACGACTCTACGCCCAGGACCTGAAGGAGGAGGCAGAGCATCTCGACCAACGCGCCGAGGTCGAGTTGTGCCCGGCCCTGCATCGCCGGCGCTGGATGGCTCCGTTGGTCGGCCTCGGGTGCGCGGCGTTCCTCGGGTTCGGCTTGGCGCTGCCCGCGTTGTACTGCGTGGCCTTCGGAGCGATGGCGACGGTCCTCGGCTTGATCGTCGAGACCCTCTGGCACACGCGCCGGGCCTTGAGCCTCGAGACGCAGCTGGCGAACTCCATCGACTTGATGGTGTCAGGCCTCGTCGCCGGCGCCGCGGTGCCCGAAGCCATCGAGACGGCGGCGCGCGAGTCGCAAGCGCCCCTGCAAGCCGAGTTGGAGCTGGTCCTGGCGCGCTTGCGCGGCGGCGATCGTCCGAGCCTCGTCTTCGAGGGCCTCGCCAAGCGCGTGCCCTTGGAGAACTTCCGCCTGTACGCCTTCAGCATGGCCGTGCAGAGCGAAGCCGGCGGCAGCCTCGCCACCACCTTGGCCTCGGTCGGCCGCTCGATCCGCGACCGCATCGAGATCGGCCGCAAGGTGCGCGCGCAGACGATGCAGGCCCAAGCCTCGGTCATCGGCATCTGCGCCATTTCGTATGGCTTGGCGCTCTTGATGTGGCTGCAGAACGAGGTGGATTTCGAGGCCTTCGTCGGCAGCGAGATCGGCACGCTCTTCGCGTCCATGGCCATCCTGCTTCAGGCCGCGGGCCTGCAGTGGATCACCCGCTTGTCCCAGTTGCGCTTCTGAGGTTCGCCGTGGAACTCGACCAGCAAGCACGCCTCGCCATCGTCGCCATCGGATGGACCGCCTGCCTCGCCTTGATGGTGTGGTACATGCGGCGGCGCATGCTTTCCGAGCGTGCTCGCAGTCGCGCTTGGGCCGAGGAGAGCGCCATCGAAGTCGAGCGCATCGCCATCGAGGACCTCGAGCGCCAAGGTTGGCTGCGCCGCAGGCTGTACCTGGCCGGCCAGCGTCGGCCGGATGCGGTGCGTCGCTTCCTCGTGGCTTGGGGTGCGACCGTGGCCGTCGCCACCACATGCGCGTGGGTGCTGGATTCCGCCGGCGTGCTGGCGCAGGCGCAAGCGATCGCGGGCACGGCCAGCGGCGCCTTGGCGAGCCTCTTGTCGGGTCTCGTGGCGGCGACGCCGTGGGTGCTGGTCCTGGGCGCCGCCATCCTGCCGTGGGCCCTCGTCGACGCGCGGCGCAAGGAACGCTTGAAGCAGATCGAGGAGGACTTGCCGACGACGCTCGAGATGCTCGCCACGATGAGCGAGTCCGGCCTCGCCTTCGACCTCGCCTTGCAGAAGACCTTGGCCACGACGAAGGGCCAGCGGCCCTTGCTCGTGGACTTGCGCGTGTTCGAGGCCGAGTTGCGCGGCGGAGTGTCGCGCGTGCAGTGCTTCCGACGCTTCGGTCGTCGCATCGAACACCCCGCCATCACGAACTTCGTCTCGGCGCTCGTGCAAGCCGAGCAAGTGGGCTCGGGCTTCACGCGCGTGCTGCGCGCCCAGGCCGACGACCTGCGCAACCGCCGCCGCGAGGAAGCCAACGCCATGGCGCAAGCCATGACGGTCAAGCTGGTGTTCCCGCTGGTGATCTGCTTCCTGCCCGGCATCTTCGTCGTCGCGCTGGGCCCCGCCATGTACAAGCTCGTCGACTTCGTCGGCGGGATCGCCGTCGCGCAATGACGAACGCCGCGCAGCGCTGATTTTCCCGACTTTTCAGCCCTGCGCGCCGCGTGCCGCGCGGATGCGATGCGCCGAGATTTCCGTTTCGACAAGCACCAACGACCCCGACCGAGATCATCCCCATGCGCATGTTCGACGCCCTGCACCGCGCCCGCCGACCCGGCGGTCCGCTCACGACCCAGATGTGGGCGAGTGCGTTGGTGGTCGCCAGCCTCGGAGCCGCGACGCCAGCGGTGCTGCGCGGTCCGAGCTTCTTCGCGCGTCCGCAGTCGGGCTCGTACCTGGTCGAGGTGATGCAGGACAACGCCGCCGGCAAGGCGCTCAAGCCGCTGCGCGTCGGCGAGGAAGCGATCCTGCGCTTCTCGAAGGAGATCAAGGAAGTCACCTCGGTCATCGGCGGCTTCTTCGCCGTCGAGGCGACGCGCGGTGCCGAGTTGCGATTGCGCGGCCTCGCCGCCGGGCGCGCCACGCTGACCATCACCTACATCGATGGCAGCGTCGAGCAGCTCGCCATCGAGGTGCAGCGCGACCTGTCGTTCCTCAAGGCCCAGCTCGCCACCATCCACGCCGACATCAAGGTCGATCGCGCCCCCGACACCGAGGCCATCGTCCTGAGCGGTCTCGTCGACACCTTGAGCCAAGCGGAGCGGGCGGGCGAGGTGGCGCGCGAGTACCTGAAGGACCTGCGCGTCATCAACCTGCTGCGCGTGCGCGACGGATCGCAGACCCTCGAAGGGCGCATCCGCGACGAACTGACGGTGGTCGGCGTGGCCGACGCGCGCGTGCGCCAACTGTCGGGTCAAGGCGCCAGCGAACTGGTCGCCATCATCGAAGGTCGCGTCAAGGACCTGGCCCAACTCGAGACGGCCTTTCGCGTGGCCTCCGGCATCCTCGGCGACAAGGCGCGCATCGTGAACATGATCGTGGTCGAGGACCGCCCGGCGGCCATCGAGCAGGCGATCGAGAAGGCCATCCACGCCCAAGTGGGGGCGACCAAGGTGCGCGTCTCGCGCCTGTCGGGCGAGGCGGACTTCGGCGCGGGCGACATCCTCGTCCTGAACGGCACGGTACCGGACCAGACGAGCCTCGCGCGCACGCTGACCTTGGCCGCCAAGATGCACGCGCAGCTCGACTTGGCGCGCAGGAAGCGCGAAGGCGAGATCGAGCGCATCACCGAGACGCTCGACGGCGGCGGCACGCGCATCACGGAGCGACCGCTGCGCCTCGACGACGTGCTCGAGGACATCAAGGTCGTCGCCGACGAATCGGGCGCCTTGGCGATCGAATCGTCGTCCAACCAAGGCAACGCCCTGGGCGCGATCCTGGGGCAGTCCGGTTCGAGTTCGAACAACCAGGCCAAGCTCCTGCAGAGCGAGCTGGGCGCGAACCTCGCGCGGGCCAAGGTGGTCGAACTCGCCGGCGGACGCGTGATCTCGTTCCTCGAGGTCGACGACCTGCCGCAGGTGCGCGTGTCGATCCGCATCTACGAGGTCAACCGCACCGCGCTGCTCACCTGGGGCTCCGACGTCAAGAAGCTCCAGTACGCCGACTTCGACTCGAACGGCATCAATCCCAATTCCTTCGCCACGGATGCGGAGGGGAACATCGTCACCAACGCCAACGGCGAGCCGGTGCTCGGCAGCGGCGGCGCCGACGCGGCGGGCATCCTGTCCTTCCTCGAAGGTGGCTTCGGCAGCACCATGCAATTGGGTGGCGGGCGCTTGGGCCTCGATTGGGCCTTCAACTTGCTCGAGACCGAGGGCATCGCGCGCGCCTTGACGACGCCGACCTTGACGGTCCTGTCCGGCGAAGTCGCCGCGGTCGGCGACGGCGGCAGCGTCGCCATCAACAGCAGCATCACGACCCCTGTGGGCGCCAACACCAACGGCGTCGGCGTCTTCAGCACGGTGCAGGACAAGGAGTTCGGCATCAGCCTCGCGGTGCGCCCGCTGGTCGACGAGAAGGGCTACGTCACCCTGACCGTCGTGCCGAGCGTGTCGAACCCCGACTTCGAGCTGACCACGACGGTGCGCGAGACCACCGGCAGCGACCAGGGCACCGTGGCGTTCAACAAGCAATCGTTGAAGACGACCACGCGCCTGCGCGACGGACAATCGCTGCTCGTCGGCGGACTCGTCAAGCAGCGCCGCAGCGACGACTCGGGCCAGACCCCGTGGCTGCACCAAGTGCCGCTGGTCGGCGGCTTGTTCCAGGACAAGAGCTACAGCGACTCGGACCGCGAGCTGGTCTTCGTGGTCACGCCGGTGATCGTGCGCGACCAACCCACCAAGCCCTTGGTGTGGGAACACCAGCGCGTCGAGGAGCTCGTGCCCTTCGCGCCGCCCGCAACGCAGACCGCGTCGAAGAAGGAGGACTGAGCCACCATGCAAAGCCACACCAAGTTCCTCGCGTCCATCACGCTCGCGCTCGCCTTCTCGGCCTGCGGGACGCCCGACTTCGGCCACCGCACCGAGGTGGTCGACGCCGACCAGCGCCTCGACGCGCTGCTCGAGGCGTGGCGCGAGAGCCGCGAATCCGGCCGCCAGCCGGGCGGGTCCGCGCACATCGTCGTCGACGCCCAGCGCGCGCGCAACGAGATCCAGCGCCTGGCGCTCGAGCACCCGAGCCACGCGCGCACCTTGATGGCGAACGCGGCCCTTGCCTACGACGCGCGCGAGACCGAGAAGGCCGTCGACTACCTCGACCGCATCTTCCATCTGCACACCGCGCATGCGGAGGCCGCCGTCCTGCGGGCGCGCATCGCCGTCGAACAAGGCAACCTGCCCTACGCCAAGCGCTTGTTGGCGCAGCAGATCGCCCACGCCCCCGACCACGCCGGCCTGCGCGAACAGTTGTCGGCCACCTGCTTCGCCGCCGACGACTACGCCGGTGCCCTGGCCTCTTTGGATGCCGCGGAGAAGCTCGGTGCGCCCGCCTGGCGCGTGTCGTTCCACCGCGGCCTCGTCGCCGAGGCCCAAGGCCAAGTCGAGCAAGCCGCCATGTGCTTCCGCGCCACCCTCGAGCAGAAGCCCGATCACCAGCCGTCCAAGGCGCGCCTCGCCGCC